>NZ_JBFTLH010000012.1:0-176945 GCF_056396345.1 Cupriavidus sp. 05T42 | reverse complement strand
ACCTGCAGGTGCGACGCGGCTCGATCCACGCATTGATCGGCCCCAACGGCGCGGGCAAGACGACCTGCTTCAACCTGCTCACCAAGTTCCTGGAGCCGACCACCGGCACCATCCTTTTCAACGGCATCGACATCACCCGCGAGAAACCGGCGCAGATTGCGCGGCGCGGCGTGATCCGTTCGTTCCAGATTTCCGCCGTGTTCCCGCACCTGACCGTGCGYGAGAACGTGCGCATCGGCCTGCAGCGCCAGCTTGGYACCTCGTTCCAGTTCTGGCGCAGCGAGCGWTCGCTCGAYGTGCTCAACGACCGGGCGATGGATCTGCTCGAACAAGTCGGCCTGACCGAGTTCGCCGAGACCGTCACCGTCAACCTGCCGTACGGCCGCAARCGCGCGCTGGAGATCGCCACCACGCTGGCGATGGAGCCCGAGCTGATGCTGCTGGACGAGCCCACGCAGGGCATGGGCCACGAGGACGTGGACCGCGTGACGCAGCTCATCAAGAAGGTGTCCGCCGGCCGCACCATCCTGATGGTCGAGCACAACATGAACGTGGTGTCCTCCATCGCCGACAAGATCACCGTGCTGCAGCGCGGCGCGATCCTGGCCGARGGGCCGTACGCGGAGGTATCCAAGGACCCGCGCGTGATGGAAGCCTATATGGGCACGGTCGAGGCGGAACTGCAGGGAGCGCATTGAGATGAACACCAACACTCCCGCCCTTGAGATCAAGGACCTGAACGCCTGGTACGGCGARTCGCACATCCTGCACGGCGTGGACCTGACCGTAAATCACGGCGAAGTCGTCACGCTGCTCGGCCGCAACGGCGCGGGCCGCACCACCACGATGCGCGCCATCATGGGCCTGACCGGCGCCCGCAAGGGCTCGATCAAGGTCAACGGGCACGAGACCATCGGCCTGCCGACGCACAAGATCGCGCATTACGGCATCGGCTACTGCCCGGAAGARCGGGCGATTTTCTCGAGCCTGTCTTGCGAAGAGAACCTGATGCTGCCGCCGGTATTGAAAGGYGCCGACGCCAGCCGGGGCATGAGCGAGGCCGAGATCTACGAGATGTTCCCSAACCTGGCCGAACGGCGCCAGAGCCAGGGCACGCGACTGTCTGGCGGCGAACAGCAGATGCTGGCGGTGGGGCGCATCTTGCGTACCGGCGCGAACCTGCTGCTGCTGGACGAAATCTCGGAGGGCCTGGCGCCTGTCATCGTGCAGGCACTGGCGCGCATGATCCTGATGCTGAAGAAGAAGGGCTACACGGTGGTCATGGTGGAGCAGAACTTCCGCTTCGCTGCGCCGCTGGCCGACCGCTTCTACGTGATGGAGCACGGGCAGATCGTCGAGCGCTTCGCCGCCGCCGAACTGCAGGCCAAGATGCCGGTGCTGAACGAACTGCTTGGGGTCTGATCCGCGCGCGCCCTCGTGCGTGCGGGTTACTCKATTGATGGTGGCAGGAACGGGTGGCGTGAGCACGCTGCCGAAACTCAGGAGACAAAACATGAAGATGACTCGGCTGGCCGTGGCTGTGGCGGCGACTGTTCTGGGCGCGGTGTCCACGGGGGCATCGGCGCAGGTGTCGGGCGACACCGTGAAGATTGGCTATATCACCGACCTGTCGGGCCTGTACGCCGACATCGACGGCCCGGGCGGCCTGGAAGCGGTGAAGATGGCCATCGAGGACCATGGCGGCAAGGTGCTGGGCAAGCCGATCGAGCTGATGTCCGCCGATCACCAGAACAAGGCCGACATCGCCGCCTCGAAGGCGCGCGAGTGGATGGACCAGCAGGGCCTGGACATGCTGCTGGGCGGCACCAACTCCGGCACGGCGCTGGCCATGAACAAGGTGGCGTCCGAGAAGAAGCGCGTCTATATCAACAACGGCGCCGGCACGGCCCGCCTGACCAACGAGGAGTGCTCGCCGTACACGGTGCACTACGCGTATGACACGGTAGCGCTGGCCAAGGGCACCGGCAGCGCGGTGGTGAAGCAGGGCGGCAAGTCGTGGTTCTTCCTGACCGCCGACTACGCCTTCGGCCACTCGCTCGAGACCGACACCGCCGCCGTGGTCAAGGCCAATGGCGGCACGGTGGTTGGCTCCGTGCGCCATCCGCTGTCGGCATCGGACTTCTCTTCGTTCCTGCTCCAGGCGCAATCGTCCAAGGCGCAGATCCTGGGCCTGGCCAACGCCGGTGGCGACACGATCAACTCGATCAAGGCGGCCAAGGAATTCGGTATCACGAAGAATATGAAGATCGCTGGTCTGCTCATGTTCATCAATGACGTGCATAGCTTGGGCCTGAAGAACACCGAGGGCCTGCTGATGACCGACAGCTGGTACTGGGACATGAACGACGACACCCGCAAGTGGGCGAATCGCTACTTCGGCAAGATGAAGAAGATGCCGAGCAGCTTGCAGGCAGCCGACTACTCGGCGGTCAGCACCTACCTGAAGGCGGTGGAGACGGCCAAGACMGATGATCCGGACAAGGTGATGGCCGAGCTGAAGAAGATGAAGATCAACGACTTCTACAACAAGGGGCAGATCCGCGCCGACGGCCGCAACATCCACGACATGTACCTGATGCAGGTGAAGGCGCCGGCGGAATCGAAGAAGCCTTGGGACTACCTGAAGGTCGTGGCAACGATCCCGGGTGACCAGGCCTTCACGACGGTTGCCGAGTCGAAGTGCGCAATGTTGAAGAAGTAAGCATTGGTTTTGCGCCCCTCTCCCGCTGGCGGGGGAGGGGATAGACACTCGGGCACTCGACGCCAATGGACATATTCGGAATTCCTCTACCCGCCATGCTGTCCCAGTTGCTGCTGGGGCTGGTCAATGGCGCTTTCTACGCGATGCTGAGCCTCGGGCTGGCCGTGATTTTCGGCCTGCTCAACGTCATCAACTTCGCACACGGCGCGCTGTTCATGCTCGGCGCGCTGCTCGCCTGGGCGGGCATGGAGTACGCCGGGCTCAATTACTGGGTCATGCTGGCGCTCTCGCCGATCATCGTCGGCGTGCTCGGCGTGATCATCGAAAAGTCGATGCTGCGCTGGATCTACAAGCTCGACCATATCTACGGGCTGCTGCTGACGCTGGGCATCACGCTGGTGATCGAAGGCGTGTTCCGCTCGATCTACGGCGTCTCGGGCCTGCCGTACTCGCCGCCCGACGCGCTGCAGGGCGCCACCGACCTCGGCTTCATGATCCTGCCGAACTACCGCGCCTGGGTCGTGGTCGCCTCGCTGGTGGTCTGCTTCGCCACGTGGTTCGTGATCGAAAAGACCAAGCTCGGTGCCTACCTGCGGGCCGGTACCGAGAACCCCAAGATGGTGGAAGCCTTCGGCGTCAACGTGCCGCTGATGGTGACGCTGACCTACGGCTTCGGCGTGGCGCTGGCGGCCTTCGCGGGCGTGCTGGCGGCGCCGGTGATCCAGGTGTCGCCGCTGATGGGCCAGAACCTGATCATCGTTGTGTTCGCCGTGGTGGTGATCGGCGGCATGGGGTCGATCATGGGTTCCATCCTCACCGGCCTGGGCCTCGGCGTGATCGAGGGCCTGACCAAGGTGTTCTATCCTGAGGCATCGGCCACCGTGGTGTTCTTCATCATGGTGATCGTGCTGCTGCTGCGCCCGGCTGGCCTGTTCGGGAGGGAGAAGTGATGAGCGGACAAACCGGACAAACCGCGGTGCCTGTGAGCACCGGAACCGTCAGGAACGGAGTGGGTGTGCAGAAGAAGGTGCTTTACGGCTTGCTGCTGCTGGGGCTGATCGTGGCCCCGATGGCGGGCGCCTACCCGGTGTTCGTGCTCAAGGTGATGTGCTTCGCGCTGTTCGCCTGCGCGTTCAATCTGCTGATCGGCTTCACCGGGCTGCTCTCGTTTGGCCACGCGGCCTTCTTCGGCGGCGCCGGCTACGCGGCCGGCCATGCGATGAAGGTCTGGGGCGTGACGCCGGAAGTGGGCCTGATCCTCGGCACGCTGACCGGGGCCGGCATCGGCTACGTGGTCGGCTCGCTGGCCATCCGACGGCAAGGCATCTATTTCTCGATGATCACGCTGGCGCTGGCGCAGATGCTGTTCTTCATCTGCCTGCAGGCGCCGTTCACGGGCGGCGAGGATGGCCTGCAGGGCATTCCGCGCGGCAAGCTGTTCGGCGTGCTCTCGCTCTCCGAGGACATCACGCTGTACTACGTGGCGCTGGCCATCATCGTCGCCGCGTTCGCGCTGATCGTACGCACCGTGCACTCGCCGTTCGGCCAGATTCTCAAGGCCATCAAGGAGAACGAGCCGCGCGCGATTTCGCTTGGATACGATGTCGATCGCTTCAAGCTGCTCGCCTTCGTGATCTCGGCCGCGCTGTCCGGGCTGGCGGGTTCGATCAAGGCGCTGGTACTGGGCTTCGGCACGCTGACCGACGTGCACTGGTCGATGTCCGGCTCGGTGATCCTGATGACGCTGGTGGGCGGCCTGGGCACGCTGTCTGGCCCGATCGTCGGCGCCTTCGTGGTGGTGGCGCTCGAAAACAAGCTTGGCGACATCGGTTCGTTCCTGGCGCACCTGACCGGCATCTCCTGGTTCAACGCGCTCGGCGAGTCGGTGACGATGGTCACCGGCATCATCTTCGTGATCTGCGTGCTGACGTTCCGCCGGGGCATCATGGGCGAGCTGATCGCGCTGACGAGTCGCAAAAAGTAGTAAAAGTGCGAGTGATGACAGGCCGACATGCCCGCTTTTGGGGCTAGGGTTTCTGCTAGCTTGTTTCATACGCACCGCTTCGTTACATTGCATATACGGTTTTCGCAGGTTAAATGGAGGCGGAAGCGAGGAGACGACAGGCGCGCACCCGGTGTCGGGTAGCAGCAGCCAATACAATGAAAAGGCGTTGCCAGGTGATCCTTGGCAGCGCCTTTTTGATTTGTAGCGCCCGCTGGCGCGCCAGGCTTATCTCCCGACCGTCCTTCCTGTCCATGGATCACCCATCCCCGCATTCCTCGCGCCCACAAGGGCTCGTGCGGGTCGGCACCCCTGCCGACGCCGCTTTGATCGACGCCTGGCTGATGGCCCGCGCGCCGCTTGCCGTACCCGAGGCCCGCGCCCGCAGGCTGTCGCTGGAAGCACTCCTGGCGCAGGGTGCGCAGGGGCTTTGTCTTATCGATGGCGCCATCGCCGATGCCGGAAACCCGGGCGGCGAGGCGAGCCCCAACACGGTGCATGGTCTGCTACCGGTGACACTTATCCACAGCTTGTCCACCGGAGGCCGCGTTGCGCTGGCGGCGGAGTGGTGGGGGCCGGCCGATCTGGACGATCCGGCGGCTTCGACGGCGTCCCTCGCCGCCTGCTGTGACGTGCTGGCCGACTGGTGCCGCGCGCATGGTATCCGGCAGGTGTGGCTGGCGCCCGGCTTGCTGGCCGATCCCGCAGCCGCGCCGCGCGGCTTCGCCCCCGGGGCCGACGGGCTCCTGCACCGCAGCCTCGTGCCGACGCCCAAGCAGCTCGGCTGACCTCGGCATCGACCCCAATCCCGCTACTGGCCGGCTTTCCCGGCCGACCCTGACTGTTGCGCCCGCGCCGCTGCGGGTTAATCCCGCCTTTTCGTACGAAATCGCTGTGTTAGACTCGATTCGCATTCCCGACCGCACGGTCGGGGAATGCAACTGCGCAATCCGGGGGTAAACCGCGCAGGACGGGAAAATCAAAAGGGACGGTCTTCGAAGTTCCCGACATTGACGCTGGTGCCAGCGCTGCGCCGGCCATAGAGCCCGAAAAACGGGCCAAACCAAGAACTGAGGGCATCCGCCGGCCGGAAGCCGGCGGATGCCTTTTTCCTTTTTTGGAACCGAAGGAGACGAGATGACATTCAAGCGCGCCAGCGTGATGGCCCTTGCCGCCGCCAGCCTGTTCGCCGGGGCGGCCAGTGCCCAGGTCAAGGTGGGGGTCACCGTATCGGCCACCGGGCCTGCCGCTTCGCTCGGCATTCCCGAGAAGAACACGTTCACGCTGCTGCCCAAGGAGATCGCGGGCAAGAAGATCGAGTACTTCGTGCTCGACGACGCCACCKACACCACCACTGCCGTCAAGAACACCCGCAAGCTCATCAGCGAGGACAAGGTCGACGTGGTGGTGGGCTCCACGGTTACGCCGAACTCGCTCGCCATGGTCGACATCGCCGCCGAGAGCGAGACGCCGATGATCTCGATGGCCGCCTCGGCCCGCATCATCGAGCCGATGGACGCCAAGCGCGCCTGGGTCTTCAAGACGCCGCAAAACGACTCGCACATGGCCACTGCCATTGCGGAGCACATGACGAACAACAACGTGAAGACGGTGGCATTCATCGGCTTCGCGGATGCCTACGGCGAAAGCTGGGCGCAGGAATTCGCCAAGGTGGCGGAGATGCGCAAGATCAAGGTCGTGGCCAACGAGCGCTTTGCGCGCACCGACAACTCGGTGACGGGTCAGGTGCTCAAGATGATGGGCGCCAACGCCGATGCGGTGCTGATCGCTGGTTCGGGTACGCCGGCCGCGCTGCCGGCCAAGACGCTCAAGGAGCGCGGCTACAAGGGCAAGATCTACCAGACCCACGGCGTGGCCAACCCGGACTTCCTGCGCGTCTGCGGCAAGGACTGCGAGGGCACGTTCCTGCCGGCTGGTCCGCTGCTGGTGGCCGAGCAGCTGCCCGACAGCAATCCGGTGAAGAAGCCGGCGGTGACCTACAAGACCGCCTACGAGAAGGCCTTCGGCGGCCAGGTGTCGACCTTCGGCGGCCACGCCTGGGACGCCGGCCTGCTGCTGCAGAACGCGATCCCGGAGGCGCTCAAGAAGGGCCAGCCCGGCACCAAGGAATTCCGCAAGGCACTGCGCGACGCCCTGGAGCAGACCAAGAACCTGCCCGTCTCGCACGGCATCATCACCATGAGCCCCACCGACCACCTCGGCATGGACCAGCGCGCGCGCGTGATGGTGCAGATCGTGGATGGCAAGTGGAAGCTGCAAACGAAGTAAGCCGGCATTCGACCGGCGGTACGGAGCAAGTCGCGGAGTCACGAGGCAAAAAAGGGCGCATGGCGATCCATGCGCCCTTTTTTTGTCCGCCGGATCCTGTGATGATGCCCGCATGACCCTGTTCAGGAGGGCGGCGCCGCCAAGCTGGTAACGCCGCACCTCCTTCCACGACACGTTCCCAGACACGGGGAGACAATGGACCTCTCGATTGCGGCCATCCTGGCGCAGGACGGCATCACCTCCGGCGCCATCTACGCGCTGCTGGCACTGGCACTGGTGCTGGTGTTCTCGGTGACGCGCGTCATCTTCATCCCCCAGGGCGAGTTCGTGGCGTATGGCGCCCTGACGCTCGCCGCGATGCAGGCCGGCCACGCGCCGCAGACCACGTGGCTGCTGCTGGCGATGGGCGTGCTGACGTTCCTCTACGAGTGCGTGACCGTGCTGCGCAGTGCCGAGCTGCGCCGCACCGCCCCGCGCCGGCTGGCCGTGCTGGCCGGCAAGTACGTCGTGTTTCCGCTGGCCGTTCACCTTGTCGTGCAGCAGTACGGCGGGCAGCCGCTGCCGATGCTCGCGCAGATCGCCCTGACGCTGCTGATCGTGATTCCGCTCGGGCCGATGCTGTACCGGCTGGCGTACCAGCCGCTGGCCGAAGCCAGCACGCTGGTGCTGCTGATCGTCTCCGTGGGGGTCCACTTCGCGCTCGTGGGGCTGGGTCTGGTGATGTTCGGCGCCGAGGGCTCGCGTACCAGCGCGTTCTCCGATGCGCGCTTCGACATCGGCACCTTGAGCGTCTCGGGCCAGAGCCTGTGGGTGGTGGGCGTGTCGGCGCTGCTGATCGGCGCGCTGTACTTCTATTTCGAGCGCACGCTCCAGGGCAAGGCGCTGCGTGCCACGGCCGTGAACCGGCTCGGCGCGCGGCTGGTCGGCATCGGCACCACGCAGGCGGGGCGGTTGTCGTTCACGCTGGCGGCGGCGATGGGCGCGCTGTGCGGCATCCTGATCGCGCCGCTGACCACGGTGTACTACGAGTCCGGCTTCCTCGTGGGCCTGAAGGGCTTCGTGGGCGCCATCGTCGGCGGGCTGGTCAGCTATCCGGTGGCCGCGCTCGGCGCGATCCTCGTCGGCCTGCTCGAATCCTATTCGTCCTTCTGGGCCAGCGCGTTCAAGGAGGTCATCGTATTTACCTTGATTATCCCGGTGCTGTTGTGGCGCTCGCTGACCAGCAAGCATGTCGAGGAAGAGGAGTAAGCCATGACACTGCTGACCGAGAAGCCCGTGGCCGACAAGCCGGTGGAGATCATCCACCCTCGCACGAAGGCGCGCACCCCAGCCGCCACGCGCAATCGTATTTTCACGATGTTGTTCGTCGTCGTGCTGGCCTTGCTGCCTGTGCTGCCGACGCCCGAGTTCTGGATCACGCTCGGCAACTACATCGGTCTCTATAGCATCGTGGCGATCGGGCTGGTGCTGCTGACGGGCGTCGGCGGCATGACCTCGTTCGGGCAGGCGGCGTTCGTGGGCCTGGGCGCCTACAGCACGGCCTACCTGACGACGCAGTTCGGCCTGTCGCCGTGGTTCGGGCTGCTGGTGGGGCTGGGCATCACGATGGCCTGCGCCTACGTGATCGGGCTGATCACCATGCGGATGTCGGGCCACTACCTGCCGCTGGCGACGATCGCCTGGGGGCTCTCGCTGTTCTTCCTGTTTGGCAACCTTGAATTCCTGGGCAAGTACGACGGCCTGAATGGCGTGCCGGTGCTGTCGTTCTTCGGTGTGTCGCTGCAGTCCGGGCGCTCGATGTTCTATCTGATCTGGGTGGTGGTGCTGCTCGCCGTGCTGGCCATGCAGAACCTGCTGAACTCGCGGCCGGGCCGTGCCATCCGTGCGCTCAAGGGCGGCGGCACGATGGCCGAGGCGATGGGCGTGAACACCGCCTGGATGAAGGTGGTGATCTTCGTCGTGGCGGCGGTGCTGGCCTGCGTGTCGGGCTTCCTCTACGCGCACCTCCAGCGCGCCGTGAACCCGACGCCGTTCGGGCTCAACTACGGCATCGAGTACCTGTTCATGGCCGTGGTGGGCGGCGTGGGCCACGTATGGGGCGCGGTGCTCGGCGCGGGCATCCTGACCATCCTCAAGGACGTGCTGCAGGGGCTGCTGCCGAAGCTGCTCGGCTCCACGGGCAATTTCGAGATCATTGTCTTCGGTGTGCTGATGGTGCTGCTGCTGCAATACGCGAGCGACGGCATCTGGCCGTTCTTGCGCCGGCTGTTCCCGTCGGGGCCACCGGTGACGGCGCCGGACGATGCCCAGCCGCTGCCGGTGCGCCAGAAGCCCGAGGCCGGCGAGCTGATCCTCGACGTGCGTGCGGCGCGCAAGCACTTCGGCGGGTTGGTGGCCGTGAACGACGTGAGCTTCCAGGTGCGCGCCGGCGAGATCATCGGGCTGATCGGGCCGAACGGCGCCGGCAAGTCCACCACGTTCAATCTCGTCACGGGTGTGCTGCCGCTGACGCGGGGCGAGGTGCGGTACCGCGGTGAGGTGATTTCGGGCTTGCCGTCGCGCGAGATCGTCAAGCGCGGCGTGGGCCGGACCTTCCAGCACGTGCACCTGCTGCCGACGATGACGGTCCTCGAAAACGTAGCCATCGGCGCGCACCTGCGCGGCGACTTCCGCCCCCAGGGCGGCGTGGCGGCGGCGATTCTCCGCATGAATCAGGCCGAGGAGCAGAAGCTGCTGTTCGAAGCGCGCCGGCAGCTCGAGCGCGTGGGGCTGGCCGACTGCATGTATATGGAAGCCGGCAGCCTCGCGCTGGGCCAGCAACGCATTCTGGAGATCGCGCGTGCGCTGTGCTGCGACCCGGCGCTGCTGCTGCTGGACGAGCCAGCGGCMGGCCTGCGTTACAAGGAGAAGCAGGCGCTGGCCGAGCTGCTGAAGAAGCTGAAGGGCGAGGGCATGAGCGTGTTGTTGGTCGAGCATGACATGGACTTCGTGATGAACCTGACCGATCGCCTCGTGGTGATGGAGTTCGGGACGCGCATCGCCGAGGGCGTGCCGGAGGAGGTCCAGAAGAATCCGGCTGTGTTGGAAGCCTATCTGGGCGGCGTCGAGTGAGGATATGAGATGAATCTGATTCTGGAAGTCGATGACCTGCATGTTCGCTACGGCAAGGTCGAGGCGGTGCATGGCGCCAGCCTGAAGGTGGAGGCCGGGAAGATCGTGACCGTGATCGGTCCGAATGGCGCGGGCAAGTCCACGATGCTCAACGCGATCATGGGCGCGCTGCCGGTGAGTGGATCGTCGAACGGCGCGGTGCGCTACCTCGGCCATGACATGGCGGGCATTCCGGTGGAGGGGCGCGTCGCGCGCGGCATGTGCCTGGTGCCGGAGAAGCGCGAGTTGTTCGCGTCGATGACGGTGGAGGACAACCTGCAACTGGGCGCGTTCCGTCGCAAGAAGGCCGGCGAGCGCAATTACCTCGATCAGATGGAGGTGGTCTACGGGCTGTTTCCCCGGCTGAAAGAGCGGGCGAAGCAGGACGCCGGCACGCTGTCAGGCGGCGAGCGCCAGATGCTGGCGGTGGGCCGCGCGCTGATGGCCAAGCCGCAACTGCTGATGCTCGACGAGCCCAGCCTTGGGCTGGCGCCGCTGATCGTCAAGGAGATCTTCCACATCATCCACAACCTGCGCGAGACCGGCGTAGCGACGCTGCTGATCGAGCAGAACGCGCGCGCCGCGTTGCAGGTGGCCGACTATGCCTATGTGATCGAGACCGGCGACATGGCGATGGAAGGGCCGGCTTCCGAGTTGGCTAGCAATCCGAAGGTGATCGAAACGTACCTGGGGCTGGCGAAGAAGGCGGCCTAGTGTACGAAGTAGGTACGGTTGGTTACTTGGATGAATGAAAGCCGGCGTTGAGCCGGCTTTTTTATTTGTGCAGAGAATATCAGGCTGGAGTAGATGGGCGGGATGGATGTTTTTTCCCTTGGCTTAGGAAAGCTCATCTATCCAGTTCATCCTCCTTCGCCACCTCCAACAGCCATGCGCGGAAGCAATTCAGCGCCACATGGTCGCGCCGCTCCTTCGGGGCGCAGAGGAAGTATCCACGCTGCAGCCGGATCGGCAGATCGAAAGGTGCGACCACTGCGCCGGCGGCGATTTCGTCGCGCACCAGGCAGCGCTGGAGCACCGCCACGCCCATGTCCGCCTTCACTGCCTGGACGAGGATCGACACCTGATCGAAGCCGGTGGCCAGTCGGGGCGCAGCACTGGGTACGCCCGCTGCTTCGAGCCAGTGCTGCCAATTGGCGGGCGCCGTGGTGTGGAACAGCAGCGGTTCCTGGAGCAGATCGGCGKGGTGCTGCCATCTTCCCGCCGCGCGCCGTGCGTGGGCCCGTGCGGGGTGGCAGATCGGCACCATCTCGCGGCCAATCACATAGTCGACTTGCAGACCCGGCCACTTGTCGGCCACGCCGGCGAGCAGCGCCGCATCGGGCGACGGCCCGGAGAGATCCTCGTTGCGGCGATAGGGCACGAAGTCGAGCCGGATGTCGGGGTGTCGGCGGTGAAAGTCGGGCAGGCGCGGCACGAGCCAGACGCTCGCCAGCGTGGGGACGGCTGACAGCGTGAGGTGGTGCTGCCGGGCCTGATCCCGTTGCAGCATCGCCGCGCTGGCGGCTTCGATGGCGGCCAGTGGGCCAGCCACGGCCTCAAGATAGATTCGTCCCGCCTCGGTGAGCGTCAGCCGATGTGCGTTGCGATGGACCAGCGGCTGGCCGAAGTGTTCTTCCAGGCGCGCGATGGCCCGGCTGATGGCGCCCTGGGTCACGCAGAGCGTCTCCGCCGCGCGCGTGAAACTGCCCAGCCGCGCCGCCGTGGCGAACGCGTGCAACTCGGACATCGACGGGGAACGGAGCCGCATGGGGCAGGGCGCGGGGGCGCTTGGTTAGGATGAGCTTTGGTAATGCAACCGTGCAATATAGTCGTTTGTGCGCGACCGGTAAACTCCCGACACTCGACGCTCGGTATCCCCATCGAGAACGATAAAGAGGAGTTTGATCCCATGACCCGAGCCCGTTCCCCGCGACGCCAGTTCCTGCTGACCGGCATCGCCATGGCCGCCACGCTGGGCGCCACCGTCAGCGGCCACGCCATTGCGCAAGGCAGCTATCCGAACAAGCCGATCCGGCTTGTCGTGCCGTTCGCGGCGGGCGGTTCCACCGATCTGTCGGCACGCCTGGTGGCCGAATTCGCCGGCCGGGAGCTGGGCCAGACCATCGTCGTGGACAACAAGGGTGGGGCGGGCGGCTCCATCGGCATGGAGCAGGTGGCGCGCTCGGCGCCGGACGGCTACACGATCGGCATGGCCACTGTGAGCACGCACGGCTCGAACCCGGCCGTCTACCCGAAGCTCGGCTATGACCCGATCAAGGACTTTGCGCCGGTCACCAACGTGATTGCCATCCCGAGTGTGTTCGCCGTCCACCCGAGCGTGCCGGCCAAGACGATGCAGGAGTTCATCGCGCTGGCCAAGGCCAACCCG
Source organism: Cupriavidus sp. 05T42 (assembly GCF_056396345.1). Taxonomy (NCBI): domain Bacteria; kingdom Pseudomonadati; phylum Pseudomonadota; class Betaproteobacteria; order Burkholderiales; family Burkholderiaceae; genus Cupriavidus; species Cupriavidus sp. 05T42. The sequence continues at coordinate 164,393 of NZ_JBFTLH010000012.1, read as the reverse complement.
GGCAAGTACACGTTCGCGTCGCCCGGTGCGGGCTCGCTGGGGCACGTCAACATCGAGAACTTCATGATGCTGGCCAAGATCGACCTGCTGCACGTGCCGTACAAGGGCGCCGGGCTTGCGCTCAATGACGCCGTGGCAGGGCAGGTCAACGCGATCACCGACAACCTGTCGTCCACGCTGCCCCACGTGAAATCGGGCCGCCTGCGCGCGCTGGCGGTGCTGGGCGCGGCACGCTCGTCGCAGTTGCCGAATGTGCCGACCTATAACGAGCTCGGCTTCAAGGACATGGGCGATGGCGGCTGGTTCGGCATCGTCGCACCGGCCGGCACGCCGCCGGCCATCGTCGACAAGCTCAACGCCGCCATCCACAAGGCGATGCAGAACCCCGAGTTCAAGCGCAAGGTCGAGGAGTCCGGCGGTACGCTGGTCCCGACCACGCCTGACCAGTTCAAGGCGCAGATCCAGCAGGCCATGGCCCGCTATGCCCGCGTGGCCAAGGCTGCCAACATCAAGCTGGACTGAGCGATGACGACCTTCGAAGCTGTACAGGGCGACGCCCCGATTGGCCCGTTCTCGCTGGCCGGCCCCCAGGGTGATCCGCTGCCGCTGGTTTGCGATTCTCCGCACAGCGGCGTGTTCTATCCGGACGACTTCCGCGCGGTGGTGCCGCTGGCGCGGCTGCGAGGTGGGGAGGACACCCACATCGACACGCTGTGGGAAGCCGTGCCCGAGGTCGGCGGGACGCTGGTCGCGGCCACTTTCCCCCGCGTCTATATCGACCCGAACCGGATGCTCGACGACCTCGACCCGGACCTGCTCGACGGCCCCTGGCCGACCACGCTGGCCCCGGGCGAGAAGACGCGCCTCGGCTACGGGCTGGTCTGGCGCAGGCTGGATGCGAATACCCCGATCTATGACCGCAAGCTGTCCGTAGCGGAAGTGCAGACACGGATCGACCGCTATTACCGGCCGTACCACGCGGTGCTGTCGTCGGCGGTGGAGGCCGCTTACAGCCGCTTCGGCGCGGTGTGGCACTTGAACCTGCACTCGATGCCGAACACCGCCTACGAGCGGCTCAAGATCCAGAGCCCGCACCCGCTGGCGGACTTCGTACTGGGCGACCGGGACGGCACCACATGCGAGCCCGGCCTCGTCAACCTCGTGGAGCGGGAACTGCGGAAGATGGGCTACACCGTAGCCCGCAACGACCCGTACAAGGGTGTGCAGCTCATCGCCCAAATCGGCCGCCCCGCCGAGCGCCGCAATAGCCTCCAGATCGAGATCCGCCGCCCGCTCTATATGGATGAGGCAACCAAGGTACCCAATGCGGGTTTCGTGACCCTCCAGCGGGATTTGGGATTGCTGTCGGCGAGCATCGCCACGTATATCCGCGGGAAGCTTTGAAAGCGGTACGGTGATGTTTCACGTGAAACATCGGAGAGGGAAGGGCCCCGCGGAAGCGGGGCTTTTTCTTTGGGGGCTTAACAGATGACGCCGCCGATGCTTTTGCCGGTTTTCAAGTCGAAACCGACGTAGCACACGTATTCCTTGGCAGAGTATCGTAGACAAGAAATTTCTCTTTTTTCCCTCACGCGAGTCGAGGCGTCCGCACCGCATGCATCAGGCCGGTCCGGCCCAAGGGCGTTGAACATCTCTCGGGCGGCGCTACCCGAGATCAAAAAGGAAATCTTACTGTCGCCTTTGCTGGGCGGGATCGTGTCGCCAAGATAGCCACCATATACAACGTACTCCACTTTTGCTGGACGAAACTCGTACTCCCATGCCGAAGCTGCAGCGCTCACTGCCGCCACGCCCAGCAATGTGGCGACCAGGACTATAGCCATTTGATATCTCATTGTCCTTATCCTCGGACACGAACGTGCAGATGGTTATCGTGGAATGGCTTCCGGACGACCCGTGGGACTGTGAGGTCGTTAAAGTACACATAATCCACGTGTCCACATTGCCAAATGAGCTCGACGAGTCGGCGTGTGGCGGCGCGATCATAGGCCGCTTGCTGGTATTCGACTGGCATGTGTTTCCCGTCCTTACGGACGGGCCGAATGTCGATATCCAGCCCATCCCTATGCGATTTGTGGCCTTCGAAATAGGTGCTGTCGGCGAGACTAATGTTCCCGAATCCCAGCTTCCGATCATCGTGCCGGCCCCATTTGAACTCAAGGTTGAACAAGAACGACAGCATATTCGGATGCGCGTATTGCCCCAGGCCCGCGCTGGGCGTTCCATAGGTGTAGTACGACGCTTCCTCTGGCGCCTGCGGCAGCATGTGAAGACCCCGTGAATCCTGGAAACTCATGACTGAACTCCTGTCTGGTGAGTCCAAGATCATGCGCCGAGTCATGTTGCGACGCAAAAAATGCATCAAATACGTCACAAATGACGTGCGTGGCGGAGATCACAGATTGTGTTCCACGTGAAACACTTCCTCCCACCATGTACCGCACCCGCCATGTTTCACGTGAAACATGGTGTCCGACCAAAGTCCCTGATGGGATTGCCGCTATAATTCGGCATCCTGAATTTTCCCGCCCAGCCTCCCGGAGGAGGTGTCCCATGCTTTACCCGAAAGAGTTCGATGTCATTGTCGTCGGTGGTGGTCACGCCGGCACCGAAGCCGCGCTTGCCGCCGCCCGTATGGGCTGCCAGACGCTGCTGTTGAGCCATAACATCGAGACGTTGGGTCAGATGAGCTGCAATCCGTCGATCGGCGGCATCGGCAAGGGGCATCTGGTCAAGGAAGTGGATGCCATGGGCGGCGCAATGGCGGCGGCCACGGACGAGTCCGGTATCCAGTTCCGCATCCTCAACTCCAGCAAGGGTCCGGCCGTCCGTGCCACGCGTGCCCAGGCGGACCGTGTGCTGTATCGCAAGGCGATTCGGACCCGGCTGGAGAACCAGCCGAGCCTGATGCTGTTCCAGCAGGCCGTCGATGACCTGATGGTGGAGGGCGACCGCGTGGTTGGCGCCATGACCCAGGTTGGCATCGCCTTCCGGGCGCGGGCTGTGGTGCTGACGGCGGKGACGTTCCTCGACGGCAAGATCCACGTCGGGCTGGATAACTACACGGGTGGGCGTGCCGGCGATCCGGCGGCGGTCTCCTTGTCGGCACGTCTGAAGGAATTGAAGCTACCGCAGGGCCGGCTCAAGACCGGCACGCCGCCTCGTATCGACGGGCGCACCATCGACTTTTCGGTGATGGAAGAGCAGCCGGGCGATCTCGATCCGGTGCCGGTGTTCTCCTTCCTGGGCCGTCCGGAGCAGCATCCGCAGCAGCTTCCGTGCTGGATCACGCATACCAACAGCCGTACCCACGACATCATTCGCGGCGGCCTGGACCGCTCTCCGATGTACACCGGTGTGATCGAAGGGGTAGGGCCGCGTTACTGCCCGAGCATCGAGGACAAGATCCATCGCTTTTCGAGCAAGGAAAGCCACCAGATCTTCCTCGAGCCGGAAGGGCTGACGACGAACGAGTTCTATCCGAATGGCATCTCCACCAGCCTGCCTTTCGACGTGCAGCTCGATCTGGTCCATTCAATCCGCGGCATGGAGAACGCGCACATCCTGCGTCCCGGCTACGCGATCGAATATGACTACTTCGATCCGCGTGCGCTGAAGGCGTCGCTGGAGAGCAAGGCCATCCAGGGGCTGTTCTTCGCCGGCCAGATCAACGGTACGACTGGGTACGAGGAAGCCGCCGCGCAGGGCCTGCTGGCCGGTATTAACGCAGGCTGCTTTGTGCGCGAGCGGGATGCCTGGACGCCGCGCCGGGACCAAGCCTACCTCGGCGTGCTGGTCGATGACCTGATCACGCGTGGCGTGACCGAACCGTATCGGATGTTCACGAGCCGTGCCGAATTCCGCCTGAGCCTGCGCGAAGACAACGCGGATATGCGTCTGACCGAGATGGGGCGCGAACTGGGCGTGGTCGATGACGCCCGCTGGGACGCCTTCAATCGGAAGCGCGACGCTGTTTCACGTGAAACAGAGCGCCTGAAGAGCACGTGGGTCAACCCGACGCTGCTGCCCGAGGCTGACGCCGTGCCGCTGCTCGGCAAGGCCATCGAGCGCGAGTATTCGCTGGCTGATCTGCTGCGGCGCCCCGAGGTCACCTATGAGGCACTGATGGCGATGCAGGATGGCCGTCATGCGCCGGAAGGGGTGCTCGATGCAGACCCGATGCTGGCCGAGCAGATCCGCGAGCAGATCGAGATCGGCGTGAAGTACCACGGGTACATCGCCCGCCAGGCCGCCGAGGTGGACAAGCTGGAAGCCAACGAGGCGACAAAGTTGCCGCCTAATTTCGACTACACCGAGGTGCGCGGGCTGGGCTTCGAGGTCAGCCAGAAGCTGAACCAGCATCGTCCGGAAACGCTCGGGCAGGCGTCGCGGATCTCGGGCGTCACGCCGGCCGCGATCTCGCTGCTGTTGGTACACCTCAAGAAGAAKGGCATGGGACGCGGTGCGTCCGCTGCCGCGCCGGCCGGCAACGGCCAGGAGGCTGCCTGAGTGGGCGGCCCCCGACACCCCGCGATCGACGACGCCGCGCAACGCCGCCGCCTGGAAGCCGGGTTGGCGGCCATGGGCCTKACACTGGCGCCGGCCCAGATCGACACGCTGTTCGCCTACCTGACGCTGCTGCGCAAGTGGAACAGCGTCTACAACCTCACCGCCATCCGTCATCCTGACGAGATGCTCACGCACCATCTGCTCGATTCGCTGACGGCCGTCCCCGCGTTGGCGGAAGCCGCGCGCGCCACGGATGCGGCCGAGCCGGCCCGGGGCAGGGTGCTCGACGTCGGCTCCGGCGGCGGCATGCCCGGGCTGCCGTTGGCGATTGCCTGTCCGGACGTGTCCGTGCTGATGGTCGACATCGTCCAGAAGAAGACCGCGTTCCTGACACAGTGCCGCGCACAGCTTGGGCTGTCCAACGCCGCCGCGCATTGGGGCCCGGTGGAGAAGCTCGAGGACGCCAGCGGCTATGCCGTGATCACGTCGCGGGCGTTCGCGGAGTTGAGCGATTTCGTGAGCCTGTCTGGCCAATTGCTGGCGCCGGGCGGGAAGCTGATCGCGATGAAGGGTATTTATCCACAGGCGGAGATCGATCGCATGGAAGCTGCTGGACTGATGGCGACGTGGCAGGTGGAGGCGGTACCGAAGCTGACGGTGCCGGAACTGGATGCGGAACGGCACCTCGTGGTGCTGTCGCGCCGGTCATGAACGATAATGTGAACAATTCAGCACAAACCGGCCTCGCGCCGGCGGTAAGCACTGAGGAGCAGCAAGCGCCTATGGCCAAGGTATTCGTGATCGCCAACCAGAAGGGCGGTGTGGGCAAGACCACCACCACGGTGAATCTGGCCGCCGGGCTGGCTGCGCAGGGGCAGCGCGTGTTGCTGGTGGACCTCGATCCGCAGGGCAATGCCTCGATGGGCTCCGGCATCGACAAGCAGTCGCTCGAACACAGCGTGTACCAGGTGCTCGTGGGGCTGTCGACGGTGCAGCAGGCGCGCCAGCGTTCCGAGTCCGGCCGCTACGACGTGGTGCCCGCCAACCGCGAACTGGCCGGTGCCGAGGTGGAACTCGTCGAGTTGGACCAGCGTGAGCGCCGGCTCAAGCAGGCGCTGGCCGAGGTGGATGGCGAGTACGACTTCGTGCTGATCGACTGCCCGCCGTCGCTGTCCCTGCTGACGCTGAACGGCCTCTGCGCCGCGCACGGCGTGATCGTGCCGATGCAGTGCGAGTACTTCGCGCTGGAGGGCCTCTCGGACCTCGTCAACACGATCAAGCAGGTCCACGCGAACCTGAACCGCGAGCTGAAGGTGATCGGCCTGCTGCGCGTGATGTTCGACCCGCGCGTGACGCTGCAGCAGCAGGTGTCGGCGCAGCTGGAGGCCCACTTCGGCGACAAGGTGTTCAAGACCGTGATTCCGCGCAACGTGCGGCTGGCCGAGGCTCCGTCCTATGGCATGCCGGGCGTGGCGTTCGACGCCGCGTCGAAGGGCGCCAAGGCGTATCTCGATTTCGGCGCGGAGATGATCGCGCGCGTGCGGCAGCTCGGTTGAGCGTCGCGGATTAGGATAGAAGGATGGCGACCATGAGTACCGCGAAGAAGAAGGGCCTCGGCCGTGGACTGGAGGCACTGCTGGGCGGCCCCGCCGAGATCGTCGAGACCGCGAAGCAGGAGGGCGCGCCCACCGTGCTGCGCCTGGAACAGCTGCAGCCGGGCAAGTACCAGCCGCGCACGCGCATGGACGAGGGTGCGCTGCAGGAGTTGGCCGCGAGCATCCGCGCGCAGGGGCTGATGCAGCCGATCCTCGTGCGCCGTGTGGCCGAGCCGGACCGCTACGAGATCATCGCTGGTGAACGCCGCTTCCGCGCCTCGAAGATCGCGGGCCTGGACAAGGTGCCGGTGCTCGTGAAGGACGTGGCCGACGAGGCCGCCGCCGCGATGGCGCTGATCGAGAACATCCAGCGTGAAGACCTGAACCCGCTCGAGGAAGCGCAGGGTATCATGCGGCTGATCCGCGAATTCCAGTTCACGCACGAGCAGGCCGCCGAGTCGGTCGGCCGCTCGCGCAGCGCGGTGTCGAACCTGCTGCGCCTGCTGAACCTGGCCAATCCCGTGCAGACGATGCTGATGGCGGGCGATCTCGACATGGGTCACGCGCGCGCGCTGCTGGCCGTCGACGGCGCCAACCAGATCACGCTCGCCAACCAGATCGTCAACAAGCGGTTGTCGGTGCGCGAGACCGAGAAGCTGGTCACGTCGACGCTCAAGCCGTTCGACCTCAAGTCGCTCAAGCAGAAGACCGGCAACGGCACGCGTGACGTGGCGCGCCTGGAAGAAGAATTGTCCGATACGCTGGGCCTGGCCGTGCAGATCAAGCTCGGCGCGCGCGGCAAGGGTCAGCTGACGATCCACTTCACCAGTAACGACGCCCTCGACGGCGTGCTCACCCGCCTGCGCGAGCCTGCGGACGGCCAGCGCGTGGCCTAGCGTCATCCGCGCGTTACGGCAACCGCTTTGTGCCCCGGAGGCACGCGGTTGTCGGCCTGTTGCGACAATGCCGCGATGTCCGTCGCGGCGCTTCCCACAATCTGCGCGATAACCGAACGGCTTGCACCGTCGAAGGGCAGGGTGCACCGCTCGCGCGCAGGTCAAATCGCCATCATGCGGCCCGTTGCGCGCGCAATCCAATTACGTCTTGCGTCATTGCCGCGCAATATCCCGCCAGCCATCATGGAGGCGTGATAGCAACCGTTGTGCGCAACATGCTGCAAGCTAACTGAAAGCAGATTGACTCGTCTCGTGGATTCCCCGTAGAATCGTGCGGTTTGAATTCTGGCCGGACCCGAAAAGTTCCGGCCTGGAACGAGGCTAGGCAGGTGGTGGTACGAGACCGACAGCAAGACCCTTCGCTGGACCGTGCAGCGTCTCCGGATCAACCGAATACCGCTCGTCGTTACGACGACTGGAGCGATCGGGATGATGACTGGGGCGATGATGGCGCGAATGAAGAACAGGCTGTCGATCCGCTATCGCGTGCCGATGCGGTGACGCTGCTGGGCGAGCGTGCGCTGCGCCCGTCGCGGATGACACCAGCCAGGGTGGTGATGGCGCAGGTTGTTGTGACGCTGCTGTCGGCCTTGGCCTGGGCGGTGTTCGCGCAGGAGCAGGCGGCGTCGGGCTGGTCGGCGTTCTTTGGCGGCACGGTGTGTTTCGTGCCGAGCGGTTTCTTCGCGCTGCGCCTGTGGATGTCGCGCGGGCAGCCGTCGGTCGGCGGCCTGGTGGCCGGCGAGGCGATCAAGGTCTTCGGCACCGTCGCACTGTTCGTGCTGGTGGTGGTGCTGTACCGCGATCTGCGCTGGGTACCGATGCTGGTCACGTTCCTGTTGGCGCTGAAGACATATTGGGTGGCACTCGCGATTCGCTGAGTGGATTCCTGAAGCGGTGGCCGGATGCAAGGGTCGGCTGCCGATTCAAATGAGGCACCCCTCCGGAATATCAAGAGGTTTCAGTTTCACGCGCGGCGGGCCCACGAAGGGGCCAGTGCCGCGTGAGCAAGGTTTGCCCAGAACAACGAGGCGGCTTGCCTGGCGGTGACCGGTCACGTGACCGAAGGCCATGCAAGACGCGTACCGGGCTTCCGCCAGAGCGGGGGCCAGTACCTATCCATTTCGCAATATACGGTTCGCAACGACATGTCAGCAGAAGCTACGCAAGGCGCAGGGCATACGCTCACACCCTCAGGCTATATCGCCGAACATTTGCAGAACTTGAATTCGATCGGCGGGAAGCAGCATTCCGTGGTCGATTTCAGTGTCATCAACTATGACACGGTGTTCTGGTCCGTCCTGTGCGGCGTGCTCGCACTCTCGTTCCTCTACGCCGCCGCGCGCCGCGTGACGCCTGGCGTGCCGGGCCGCTTCCAGGCCTTCGTGGAAATGATCGTCGAGATGGTGGACGACCAGGCCAAGGGCATCATCCACGGCGACCGCTCGTGGATCGCCCCGCTGGCACTGATGGTGTTCTGCTGGATCACCGTGATGAACGCGATCGACTTGATCCCCGTGGACTGGGTCACCGGCCTGAACCACCTGCTGGGCGTGTTCCACATCCACCTGCCGCACCACCGCGCCGTGGCCACTGCCGACCTGAACGGCACGCTGGGCATGTCCTGTGCCGTGCTGGTGCTGATGATCTACTACAGCTTCAAGATCAAGGGCGTGGGCGGCTTCATGCACGAGCTGTTCTCGGCCCCGTTCGGCGCCAAGTGGTACCTGGCCCCGTTCAACCTGATCCTGAACGTCATCGAATACCTGGCCAAGGCCGTCTCGCTCGGCATGCGGTTGTTCGGCAACATGTACGCCGGCGAACTGGTGTTCCTGCTGATCGCGCTGCTGGGTTCGATCTGGACGTTCAGCGGCGACCTGTCCGCGCTGGGCTTCGTCGGTCACGTGATTGCTGGCGCCGTCTGGGCCATCTTCCACATCCTGATCGTGCTGCTGCAGGCATTCATTTTCATGATGCTGACGCTGGTGTACATCGGCCAGGCTCACGATCACCACTGATTTCAAGGTTTTTGGTTTTTTGGTTTTTTGGTTCTAAGTCTCTCTCAATTTAAAGGAGTCATCATGCAAGCATATCTCGCCAACATCCAGGGTCTGACCGCTATCGGCATCGGCATCATCATCGGTCTGGGCGCCATCGGTGCCTGCCTGGGTATCGCCCTGATGGGCGGTAAGTACATCGAGGCATGCGCACGTCAGCCCGAGCTGATGAACCCGCTGCAAACCAAGATGTTCCTGCTGGCTGGCCTGATCGACGCGGCATTCCTGATCGGCGTGGGTGTTGCAATGCTGTTCGCCTTCGCCAACCCGCTGCTGGCTGTCATTCAGTAAGTCTTTTCGGTCTGCATGATGCTGACGGGCGGCGCAGGCCTCAGTCCGATGGCCTGGCCGCCCTTGTGCATTTATCTGTAGTTTGATTACCGAAAGGAACACACCATGAATCTGAACGCAACGTTTTTTGCGCAGATGGTCGTGTTCTTCATCCTGTGGTGGGTTGTTGCCAAATTCATTTGGCCGCCGCTGGTGAAGGCGCTCGACGAACGCGCAAAGAAGATCGCCGATGGCCTCGCCGCTGCCGAAAAAGGCAAGGCCGAGCTCGAACTCGCTAACAAGCGTGTGGACCAGGCTATGGCCGAAGCCCGCACCGAKGGTGCTCAACGCGTCGCTGACGCCGAGAAGCGCGCCCAGCTGACGGCCGACGAGATCAAGCAGAACGCCCAGGCAGAAGCCGCACGCATCATCGCCCAGGCCAAGGCCGAGGCGGATCAGCAAGTGACCCGCGCTCGCGAACAGCTGCGCGACCAGGTCGCCACGCTGGCCGTGAAGGGCGCCGAGCAGATCCTCAAGCGTGAAGTGAACGCGCAGGTGCACGCCGACCTGCTCAATCAACTCAAGGCTGAGCTCTAATCATGGCTGAAACCGCAACCATTGCCCGTCCCTACGCCGAGGCGCTGTTCCGCGTCGCGAGCGAAGCCGGTGCAGGCAACCTGGGTGCATGGTCCGAACTGGTGTCGGAGATGGGGCAGGTTGCTGCCAATCCCGACATGAAGGCGCTTGCCGACGATCCGAACGTTTCCGCCCAGAAGCTGGCGGAAGTGTTCCAGTCGGTGCTGAAGAGCCCGGTCAACGACGAGGCACGCCGCTTCGTGAACCTGCTGGCGGAGAACCACCGCCTGACGGTGCTGCCGGAAATCGCCGAACAGTTCCATGCGCTCAAGAACGCCCGCGAGGGGTCGTCCGACGTCGAGATCACCAGCGCTTTCCCGCTGGAGACCTCGCAAGTCAACGAACTGGTCGCCGCACTCGAACGCAAGTTCGGCCGCAAGCTGTACGCACAGGTGGCGGTGGACCCGTCCCTGATCGGCGGCGTGAGCGTCAAGGTCGGCGACGAAGTGCTCGACACCTCCGTGCGCGCGCGCCTGGCCGCCATGCAAGCCGCGCTGACCGCCTGACCGCAACGGCCGACGGATTGAAGAATTAGGAGCATTGTGATGCAACTGAACCCCTCAGAAATCAGCGAGCTGATCAAGTCCCGCATCTCGGGTCTTGGCGCCGACGCTGAAGTGCGCAACACCGGCACGGTGATCTCCGTGACCGATGGTATCTGCCGCGTGCACGGCCTGTCCGGCGTGATGCAGGGCGAGATGCTGGAATTCCCCGGCAACACCTTTGGCCTGGCGCTGAACCTGGAGCGTGACTCCGTGGGCGCCGTGGTGCTGGGTGAGTACGAACACATTTCCGAAGGCGACACGGTGAAGTGCACCGGCCGCATTCTGGAAGTGCCGGTGGGACGCGAACTGCTGGGCCGCGTGGTGAACACGCTGGGCCAGCCGATCGACGGCAAGGGCCCGATCAACGCCAAGGAAACGGACGTGATCGAGAAGGTGGCCCCGGGCGTGATCGCACGTCAGTCGGTGAGCCAGCCGGTGCAGACCGGCCTGAAGTCGATCGACGCGATGGTGCCGATCGGCCGTGGCCAGCGCGAGCTGATCATTGGCGACCGCCAGACCGGCAAGACCGCCGTGGCTGTCGACGCCATCATCAACCAGAAGGGCAAGGGCGTCTTCTGCGTGTACGTGGCAATCGGCCAGAAGGCTTCGACGATCGCCAACGTGGTGCGCAAGCTGGAAGAGCACGGCGCGATGGAATACACCGTCGTCGTGGCCGCTGCCGCTTCGGACTCGGCCGCCATGCAGTACCTGGCCGCCTACGCCGGCTGCACGATGGGCGAGTACTTCCGCGACCGCGGCGAAGACGCACTGATCGTCTATGACGACCTGACCAAGCAAGCCTGGGCCTACCGCCAGGTGTCGCTGCTGCTGCGCCGCCCGCCGGGCCGCGAAGCCTACCCCGGCGACGTGTTCTACCTGCACTCGCGTCTGCTCGAGCGTGCTGCCCGCGTGAACGAAGACTACGTGTCGAAGTTCACCAACGGCGCCGTGACCGGCAAGACCGGCTCGCTGACCGCGCTGCCCGTGATCGAAACGCAGGCTGGCGACGTGTCCGCCTTCGTGCCGACCAACGTGATCTCGATCACCGACGGCCAGATCTTCCTGGAAACCGACCTGTTCAACGCCGGTATCCGCCCCGCTATCAACGCCGGTATCTCGGTGTCGCGCGTCGGTGGTGCTGCCCAGACCAAGGTCATCAAGAAGCTGTCCGGCGGTATCCGTACCGACCTGGCCCAGTACCGTGAACTGGCTGCGTTCGCGCAGTTCGCCTCGGACCTGGACGATGCCACCCGCAAGCAGCTGGAGCGCGGCCGCCGCGTGACGGAACTGCTGAAGCAGCCGCAGTACCAGCCGCTGCAAGTGTGGCAACTGGCCGCGTCGCTGTACGCCGCGAACAATGGCTTCCTGGACAACGTGGACGTGAAGGACATCCTGCCGTTCGAGAAGGGCCTCCACGACCACCTGAAGACCAAGTTCGCCGATCTCGTCAACCGCATCGAAGATACCAAGGATCTGTCGAAGGACGACGAGGCCGCACTGCGTGCCGCGATCGAGGATTTCAGGAAGTCCGCCGCGTTCTAACCGCGTAATTCCACGGATCGTGCCGCGCGCCCGGAGTAACGGTGGCGCGGCGCGAAACGAATGGAGAGGAAGATATGGCCGGAACGAAAGAGATTCGAACCAAGATCAAGAGCGTGCAGAACACGCGCAAGATCACCAAGGCGATGGAGATGGTCGCCGCGTCCAAGATGCGCAAGGCGCAGGAACGGATGCGGAATGCCCGCCCCTACGCCGAGAAAGTGCGGAATATCGCGGCGCACCTGGCTACGGCCAACCCCGAGTTCAAGCATCCGTTCATGCAGGCCCGCGATGTAAAGCGCGCTGGCATGATCGTGGTGACGACGGACAAGGGCCTGTGCGGCGGCATGAACACGAACGTGCTGCGCGCGGTGACCAACGAACTGAAGACCCTGCAGGGCCGCAACGTGGACGTACAAGCGACCGCGATCGGTACCAAGGGCATGCAGTTCCTGGGCCGCATTGGCGCCAAGGTGGTCTCGCATGTGGTGCACCTCGGTGACACCCCGCATCTGGAAAAGCTGATCGGCGCGATCAAGGTCCAGCTCGACGCATTCGCCAATGGCGAGGTCGACGTGGTGTACCTGGCGTACACCAAGTTCATCAATACGATGAAGCAGGAGCCGATGGTCGAGCAACTGCTGCCGCTGGCAGCCGACAAGCTCAGCCAGACCGAAGACGAAAAGCGTGCCTACTCGTGGGATTACATCTACGAGCCTGACGCCCAGACCGTGGTGGAAGAGCTGCTCGTCCGCTACGTCGAAGCGCTGGTGTACCAGGCCGTGGCCGAGAACATGGCGTCCGAGCAATCGGCGCGCATGGTGGCCATGAAGGCTGCTTCCGACAACGCCAAGAACGTGATCGGCGAACTGCAACTGGTCTACAACAAGACCCGTCAGGCAGCGATCACCAAGGAACTGTCGGAAATCGTCAGCGGTGCCGCTGCGGTCTAAGGCGTCAAGTATTCAAGCTATCGGAGATACGAAATGAGTATCGGAAATATTGTGCAGTGCATTGGCGCCGTGGTGGACATCGAGTTCCCGCGTGACGCAATGCCGAAGGTGTACGAGGCGCTCGTGCTGGAAGAATCCGGCGACTCGTCGTTTGCCGAGAAGGGCCTGACCTTCGAAGTGCAGCAGCAGCTGGGCGACGGCGTGGTGCGTACGATTGCCCTGGGCTCGTCCGACGGCCTGCGCCGCGGCATGCCGGTCAAGAGCACTGGCGCTGCCATCTCCGTGCCGGTTGGCCACGGTACGCTGGGCCGCATCATGGACGTGCTGGGTCGTCCCATCGACGAAGCCGGCCCGATCCAGGCTGACGAGCTGCGCGGCATCCACCAGAAGGCCCCGAAGTTCGACGAACTGTCGCCGTCGGTGGACCTGCTGGAAACCGGCATCAAGGTGATCGACCTGGTCTGCCCGTTCGCAAAGGGCGGTAAGGTTGGCCTGTTCGGCGGCGCCGGTGTGGGCAAGACCGTGAACATGATGGAGCTCATCAACAACATCGCCAAGCAGCACAGCGGTTTGTCGGTGTTCGCCGGCGTGGGCGAGCGTACCCGTGAAGGGAACGACTTCTACCACGAAATGAAGGACTCGAACGTGCTCGACAAGGTGGCCATGGTGTTCGGCCAGATGAACGAGCCGCCGGGCAACCGTCTGCGCGTGGCGCTGACCGGCCTGACGATGGCTGAGCGCTTCCGTGACGAAGGCCGCGACATCCTGTTCTTCGTGGACAACATCTACCGCTACACGCTGGCCGGTACCGAAGTGTCCGCACTGCTGGGCCGTATGCCTTCCGCCGTGGGCTACCAGCCGACGCTGGCCGAGGAAATGGGCAAGCTGCAGGAGCGCATCACGTCGACCAAGACTGGCTCGATCACGTCGATCCAGGCCGTGTACGTGCCTGCGGATGACTTGACCGACCCGTCGCCCGCCACGACGTTCCTGCACTTGGACTCGACCGTGGTGCTGTCGCGTGACATCGCAGCGCTGGGTATCTACCCGGCCGTTGACCCGCTCGACTCCACGTCGCGTCAGCTGGATCCGCAAGTCGTCGGCACGGAACACTACGAAGTGGCCCGCCGCGTACAGCAGACCCTGCAGCGCTACAAGGAACTGCGCGACATCATCGCGATTCTGGGCATGGACGAACTGTCGCCGGAAGACAAGCTGGCTGTGTCCCGCGCCCGTAAGATCCAACGTTTCCTGTCGCAGCCGTTCCACGTGGCCGAAGTGTTCACGGGTTCGCCGGGCAAGTACGTGCCGCTGAAGGAAACCATCCGTGGTTTCAAGATGCTGGTGGATGGCGAGTGCGATCACCTGCCGGAACAGGCGTTCTACATGGTCGGTTCGATCGACGAAGCCTTCGAGAAGGCCAAGAAGCTCCAGTAAGCGGTGTGTTTCGCCTTCATGCACCGTGGCAACTGCCGCGGCCCGCGTGGAGGCGAAAACTTGCTTCCTGGTATCGGGAAGCTAACGCTTTCAGGAGAAAGGATCTGATATGGCAACCATTCTTGTAGACGTCGTCAGCGCGGAAGCGTMGATCTTCTCCGGTCAGGCGAAGTTCGTGGCGTTGCCGGGCGAGACGGGTGAACTGGGTATTCTGCCGGGCCACACGCCGCTGATCACCCGCATCCAACCGGGTGCGGTGCGCATCGAGAAGGAAGACGGTAGCGAAGAGTTCGTGTTCGTTGCCGGCGGTATTCTCGAAGTCCAGCCGAAGCACGTAACTGTGCTGGCCGATACTGCCATCCGCGGTAGCGATCTGGACGAAGCCAAGGCGCAGGACGCCAAGCGTGCGGCCGAGGAACTGATGCAGAACCAGGGCAGCGACCTGGACCTGGCGCGCGCACAAAGCGAGCTGGCCGTGGCCGCTGCGCAGCTGGCTGCCATCGCCCGTCTGCGTCGTAAGAAGTAAGCAGTTAAGTAGGACTGGCGCACCTGTTGTTTTTTCGGTGCGCCATGGAAAAAGGCAGCCATGTGGCTGCCTTTTTTGTTCGACGGGCGCTATATTTTCCTGCCTGGACCACAAAAAAAAGCGCGCGGGCCGGGGAGGCTCCGCGCGGACGGGAAAATCCCTTCGAGGGGTCAATTCGAAGGAACGGGTTCGGTCCAGGATTTACTCACGAGCGCATCGGAGTCTTCTCTCCGCATCCTTGGCGAGGTCTCCGACATCACGTCCGGGGAAACTCAAGCCACGCGCCGATCGGTCTTTCCTGGTGCTCYGGATCGGCAAGTTCTGACTTGCTGGTCCGGAAAATCGGGATACTGCCAAGCAAACTCTTCAGGCTTTCTTCCGCATCCCCTTATTTTTCAATGCTTTACGGGTGGGGACACTTCACACCAGCGCTTCGGTGTGTCAATGCATTGTGGGGGAAACTTCTGGGGATGGCAGTAACAAAATGTATCGTTTTGCAAGTAGTTGAAAGCCCGGCGAGTAAGAAACCGGCGTTTTAGACGCTTTTATGCGCCGATCGGGGCCCAATCTGCACACGGATCGCCGCAGCCCCGGCAAGCCAATGTTAAGACATTTAAGCGCTAGGCTACTGAATGCATTAGGTTTTCTGCGAATGCATAATCCGTACTCCCCACTTTTGGGGKATAAAGAAAACTCCCGCTTTAAAACTGTGTTCGGTAGCGCCTCTAGCGTTACGATTCGATACGGTTCAAGCGCACCCTTCGCCGCTTTGTTTCCTTCGTCGCCCTCCGCCGGGCGATTACACTGGCGCCAGTTCAGATTTTCCACGACGCGCCATGGCCATCGACCCCCAGATTCTCGCCTATTACCAACGCATGGCCGAGCAATACGCCGGCCAGCCCGTACCCGTTGATGCGTCCGCGCGCCGCGCACGCTTCGACGAGGTGGCCGCGCAGTCGTTAATCGACGACCCGGCGGGCATGGCCGTTACCGACATCACGATCGAGACCGGCACGGCGTCGCTGCCTGTGCGCCTGTTCCGTCCTGCCGATGTGGAACGCCCACGCCTGATCGTCTATTTCCATGGCGGCGGCTGGGTGGTTGGCTCGCCGCGCACCCACCACACGGTGGCCGCCTTGCTGGCCGAAGACACGGGTTGCGTGGTGGCCAGCGTCGATTACCGGCTCGCGCCGGAACACGCTTTTCCTGCGCCGTGCGATGACGCGATCGGTGCCGTGCGCGCGCTGGCGGCAATGCGCGAGGCGCTCGACGTCGATCCGACCTTCCTCGCCGTGGCCGGCGACAGCGCGGGCGCGCACCTCGCCGCCGTGGCCGCCCGCGAGGTCAATGCCGCCGCCGGCGCCCCGGTCGTCAACGCGCAGCTGCTGATCTATCCGGTCACCGCACCGGTGCTGACCACGGAGAGCTACCGCGCCTTCGCCGACGGTCCGGGCCTGACGCGTGACGAGATGGCCTGGTTCTGGACCCAATTCATCGGCGTCGATGCCCTGGTGCGTGGCCCCGAGACCACCGACCCGCGCATCCATTTGATGGCCACCGCGCCCTCGCGGCCGCCGCCGGCCAGCGTGGTGCTGGTCGCCGCCAACGACGTATTGCGCGATGACGGCCTCGCCTACGCCGATTTTCTCGTGCGCCACGACGCCCCGGTCGTCACGATCGAGGCCAGCGGTATGACCCACGGCTTCGCGCGCCTGCAGCCGGACGCGCCGCGCGCCCGCGAGTGGATGCGCCGCGCCGCGCAAGCCTTCGTCGGCATCTTCGACGAGGCATGACACCTTTCCCGGACACCGTGTGGCGGCGGGCATCCCTTAGAATGGCGGTCTTGAGAGGATGACCATGACCGCATTGCAGAACGATACCTTCCTGCGCGCGCTGCGCCGGCAACCCACCGAGTACACGCCGCTGTGGCTGATGCGCCAGGCGGGCCGCTACCTCCCCGAATACAACGCCACGCGCGCCCGCGCCGGCAGCTTCCTCGGGCTGGCGAAGAATCCCGCCTATGCGACGGAAGTGACGCTTCAGCCGCTGGATCGCTACCCGCTCGACGCCGCGATCCTGTTCTCGGACATCCTCACCGTGCCGGACGCGATGGGCCTCGGCCTGTCGTTCGCCCAGGGCGAAGGTCCGCGTTTCGCGCACCCGCTGCGCACGGAAGGGGATGTGGCCAAGCTCGCCGTGCCGGACATGGCTTCCCTGCAATACGTTTTCGATGCCGTGAGCGAGATCCGCCGCGCGCTGATCCAGGACGGCCGCCAGCGCGTGCCGCTGATCGGCTTCTCGGGCAGCCCGTGGACGCTGGCCTGCTATATGGTCGAAGGCGGCGGCTCGGACGACTTCCGCACGGTCAAGGCGATGATGTACGGCCGCCCGGACCTGATGCATCGCATCCTCGACATCAACGCCCAGGCGGTGTCCGCCTACCTGAACGCCCAGATCGAAGCAGGCGCCCAGGCCGTCATGGTGTTCGATACCTGGGGCGGCGCGCTGGCCGACGGCATGTACCAGCGCTTCTCGCTCGAATACATGCGCCGCGTGCTGGCCGGCCTCAAGCGCGAGCACGAGGGCCAGCAAATCCCGGCGATTGTCTTCACGAAGGGCGGCGGCCACTGGCTCGAGCAGATCGCCGAGATCGGCCCGGATGCCATCGGCCTCGATTGGACCGTGAACCTCGCCCAGGCCCGTCGCCGCACGGGCGGCCAGGTGGCGTTGCAGGGCAATATCGATCCGACGGTGCTGTTCGCGCCCGAAGCCGCCATTCGTGAGCAGGTGCGTGGCGTACTCGACACCTACGGGGCAGGCGGTGGCAGCGACGGCCACGTGTTCAACCTCGGCCACGGCATCTCGCAGTTCACGCCGCCCGAGAGTGTTTCCGTGCTGGTGGACGAAGTGCATCGTTACAGTCGCACCCTGCGCGGCGCGCGCTAACACAGGCTCCCGGCCGTTTGAAATACCCCGCGTCGCAGCGACGCGGGCCCGTGCGCCGGCCTTGTGCACGGGGAGGCTCACGGCAAGGGCTGTCAAGTAAACTATTTTTTGATTTGTCTCCAAAAAGGTGCCGATGGGTCGTTGTCAAGGCTTGACTTATGCACACTGATAGGTTTGCGGCAGTGCACGAGCGGGTTACCCCTTAACTCAGTTKGGGGGTCTTCGCAAGTCCTTGATTCATAAGACTTTGAATCTTCTTCAAGCGAGCCCGCGACAGCGATGGAACCTTGGATTCAAGCGCCTTCCGGGGAAGATGGAGCGACTTTTCAACAAAGTTATCCACAGGCACTTCGGGGGAAGTGGAAAACCATCCATGGATCATCGACTTAGGGTCACATTTGAAGTTTTACTTTAAGTTGATGTTGCGCCGCACACAGACTTTTCTCATGGTGTCGACCATGCGTCGCATGCACAACGATTGCGCATCTGGACTGCACCAGTCGGGGGTCCGTCGATGACCGCCCCGGCGCTCCACGTCGCGCAAACATCACAGACATTGGAAGCCGATCCCGCCCCTGCACCAGCGCCGATCGTGCGCGTTGCGCTCGATACGCCCGCTGACGATTGCTTCGACTACGTCGCCGCGCACGATGTGGCGCCGGGTGACCTTGTCGTGGTGCCATTCGGCCGCCGCAGCATGGTCGGCGTGGCCGTGGAGATGGCCGACAGCAGCGATGTGCCTGCAGACCGCCTGCGCCCGGTGGAGCGCCATATCGGTTGGATGCCCCCGGTGAATGCCGAATGGATGGCGCTGGCGCGTTTCGCGGCGCGCTATTACCACCGGCGGCTGGGCGAGGTCATGCTGCCCGCGCTGCCGCCTTCCCTGCGCGAGGCCGAGACGTGGGACCGCCTCGGCCAGCGCGCCCAAAGCACGCAGTACCGGGTACGCGACGGGCAGKGCGACGCCTTGCTCGCCGCCGTGCCCACGCGCGCCCGCACCGCCCACGCGCTGGCTGCCGCCCTGGCCGCAACGCCGGACTGGATCGGCCTGACCGACGCCCGCGCGCTCTGCACCGCCGCCCCGGCCCGGCTGGCCGAATGGGAGGCCGCCGGCTGGATCGAATCGTCCATTGCGGCCCGCAGGCTGCTCGATATTGCGCCAGACCAGCCGCCCTCCGTCGCCCCCCCCCTTCACGACGAGCAGCGGCAGGCMGTGGACGCCATCGGCAGCGCCGAAGGCTTTGCGCCGTTCCTGCTGCACGGCGTGACCGGCAGTGGCAAGACCGAGGTCTACCTGCACGCCATGGCGAGCCTGCTGGCCGCCGACCCCGCCGCACAGATCCTGATGCTCGTGCCTGAGATTAATCTCACGCCGCAGCTCCAGGCGCGCATCGCCGCCCGCTTCCCGCACGAGCCGCTGGCCGTGCTCCATAGCGGGCTGGCGGATCAGGAGCGCAGCCTGCAATGGCTGGCCGCCCATCGCGGCGAGGCGCGCATCGTTCTGGGTACGCGGATGGCGGTGCTGGCGTCGATGCCGCACCTGCGGCTGATCGTTGTCGATGAAGAGCACGATACGTCATACAAACAGCAGGAAGGGTTACGCTACTCGGCGCGCGATCTGGCCGTCTGGCGAGCCAACCAGTTGAAGATCGGCATCGTGCTGGGTTCCGCCACGCCGTCGATGGAGACCTGGCATCGGGCGGAGCAGGGCGCCTACCGCAAGCTCGTGCTGCGCGAGCGCGCCCAGGCAGACGCCGCGCTGCCCACGGTGCGGCTGATCGACCTGAACCATGAACGGCAGCGTCAGCGCCATCTGTTCGAAGGGCTGTCCGTGCCGCTGCTGGACGCCATCCAGCAACGGCTGGAACGCGGCCAGCAAAGCCTGCTGTTTCTGAACCGGCGCGGCTATGCGCCGGTGCTGGCCTGCGATAGCTGCGGCTGGCTCTCCGGCTGCCCGCGTTGCTCGGCGTACCTGGTGCTGCACCGGCCGGAGCGCCGGCTGCGCTGCCACCACTGCGGGCTGGAATCGCCGGTGCCACATCACTGCCCCGACTGCGGGAATGTCGACATTGCGCCACTGGGGCGCGGAACCCAGCGCATTGAGGAGGCCCTCGCCACGCGCTTCCCGGACGCCCGCATCGCCCGGATCGACGCCGATTCCACGCGCCGCAAGGGCACCGCGCAGGCGATGTTCGACGAAGTCCACGCGGGCGAGGTCGACATCCTGGTTGGCACGCAGATGGTGGCCAAGGGCCACGACTTCCAGCGCGTGACGCTGGTCGGCATCGTCCATCCGGACGCCGCGATGTTCAGTCACGACTTCCGCGCCGCCGAGCACCTGTTCGCGTCGCTGATGCAGGTCTCCGGCCGCGCGGGCCGGGCCGGGCTGCCGGGCGAAGTCCTGATCCAGACCCGTTACCCGGACGCCCCGGCGTTGCAGGCGCTGGTCCGGCATGACTATGATGGATTTGCCGCCAGCCAACTGCGCGAGCGCCGTCAGGCCGGCCTGCCGCCGTTCGCGTACCAGGTGCTGGTCACGGCCGAGCACGGCCAGCTCGAACGGGCGCTGGCCTTCCTCCAGGCCGCGCGCGAACGGGCCGATGCCTGTGCGCTGGCGCCAGAGGTGCAACTCCACGACCCGGTGCCGATGTCGATGGTGCGCATCTTCAACAAGGAGCGGGCGCAGATGCTGGTGGAAGCGAGCGCGCGCCCGGTTTTACAACGGTTTGTGAGCGAGTGGGTGCAAACATTTGGCGAGGTCGGCAGCGCCGTGAAGGGGGTGCGCTGGCAGCTGGAGATCGACCCGCTGCGGATCTAGACGGCGTGCAAAGTGTTGTAGTGGTGCAACCGTCGCCCCCCTTCGCAGGCTAAGGGGTTGCACTAGGTTGCACCTCGCAATTTTCCGAGGGTAATATCGCGGCAGCCCTGAAGCGGCCGGGGCTCGCGTGCGCACCGCGCGCGGACCGCGTGGCCGCTTCCCCCCGCTTTTCGGAGAACTGCTCGCATGGCCACCACCACCCTCGGCGTCAAGCTCGACGACGCCTCGCGCGACCGCCTCAAACGCGTTGCCCAATCGATCGACCGTACCCCGCACTGGCTGATCAAGCAGGCGATCTTCACGTATCTGGAGCAGGTCGAACGCGGCCATCTGCCGCACGAAGGCGGGTTCAGCGCCGGCGCAGACGCCGAGGGCGGTGACACCGAGGTGCAACCGGGCGATGCCGCCCCGCAGCCGTTCCTCGAATTCGCCCAGAGCATCCAGCCGCAGTCCGTGCTGCGCGCCGCGATTACCTCGGCCTATCGTCGCCCGGAAACCGATTGCGTACCGGTGCTGCTGGAACAGGCCCGCCTGCCGCAGCAACAGGCCGACGCCGCGATCAAGATGGCCAAGACGCTGGCCCAGCGCCTGCGCGAGCAGAAGGTGGGCACCGGCCGCGAAGGCTTGGTGCAKGGCCTGATTCAGGAATTCTCGCTGTCGTCACAGGAAGGCGTGGCGCTGATGTGCCTGGCCGAAGCGCTGCTGCGCATTCCCGACAAGGCCACGCGTGATGCGCTGATCCGCGACAAGATCAGCGGCGCCAACTGGCAGTCGCACCTGGGCCAGAGCCCGTCCCTGTTCGTCAACGCCGCCACCTGGGGCCTGCTGCTGACCGGCAAGCTGGTGGCCACGCATACGGAGTCAGGGCTGTCGAAGGCGCTGACGCGCATCATCGGCAAGGGCGGCGAGCCACTGATCCGCAAGGGCGTGGACATGGCCATGCGCCTGATGGGCGAGCAGTTCGTGACCGGCGAGACCATCTCCGAGGCGCTCGCCAACGCCCGGAAATACGAGGCCGAAGGCTTCCGCTACTCGTACGACATGCTCGGCGAAGCCGCCATGACCGAGGCCGATGCCCAGCGCTACCTGGCCTCCTACGAGCAGGCCATCCACGCCATCGGCCAGGCCTCGCGCGGCCGGGGCATCTACGAGGGCCCGGGCATCTCGATCAAGCTGTCCGCGCTGCATCCGCGCTATAGCCGCGCCCAGCACGAGCGCGCGATCTCGGAACTCTACGGCCGCCTGAAGTCCCTGACGATGCTGGCGCGCCAGTACGACATCGGCATCAATATCGATGCGGAGGAGGCCGACCGCCTCGAAATCTCGCTCGACCTGCTCGAACGCCTCTGCTTCGAACCCGATCTGGCCGGCTGGAACGGCATCGGCTTCGTGGTGCAGGGCTACCAGAAGCGCTGCCCGTTCGTGATCGACTATGTGATCGACCTCGCGCGGCGCAGCCGGCACCGCCTGATGATCCGCCTGGTCAAGGGCGCCTATTGGGATAGCGAGATCAAGCGCGGGCAGGTCGATGGCCTGGAGGGCTACCCGGTCTATACGCGCAAGGTTTATACCGATGTGTCGTACATCGCGTGCGCGCGCAAGCTGCTGTCCGTGCCCGATGCGATCTATCCCCAGTTCGCCACGCACAACGCGCACACGCTTTCGGCGATCTACCAGATTGCCGGCCAGAACTACTACCCCGGCCAGTACGAGTTCCAGTGCCTGCACGGCATGGGCGAGCCGCTGTACGACCAGGTGGTGGGCCCCCTCGCCGAGGGCAAGTTCAACCGGCCTTGCCGGATCTACGCGCCGGTGGGCACGCATGAGACGCTGCTGGCCTATCTGGTGCGCCGCCTGCTCGAAAATGGCGCAAATACGTCGTTCGTGAACCGCATTGCCGACGACACCATCGCCCTCGACGAACTGGTGGCCGACCCGGTCGCCGTGGTCGAGCAGATGCACAAGACCGAAGGCACGCTCGGCCTGCCCCACCCCCGCATCCCGCATCCGCGCGCGCTGTATGGCAAGTCGCGCGCCAATTCGATCGGTATCGATCTGTCGAACGAGCACCGGCTGGCGTCGTTGTCGTCGGCGCTGCTGGCCGGCACCAGCGACACCGTGCGTGCCGAGCCGCTGCTGGGCGGCGATGTGTCGCGCGCCGACGCCGTGTTCGCCCCGGTGCTRAACCCGGCCGACCACCGCGACGTGGTGGGCCACGTCAGCGAAGCCACGCCCGATGAGATCGAGGCCGCGCTGGCCGCCGCCGTCAACGTGGCGCCGATCTGGCAGGCCACGCCGCCCGAGGTGCGCGCCGCCGCCCTGGAGCGTGCCGCCGATCTGATGGAAGCGCAGATGCAGTCGCTGATGGGCACCATCATGCGCGAGGCCGGCAAGACCTTCTCGAACGCGATTGCCGAAGTGCGCGAGGCCGTCGACTTCCTGCGCTACTACGCGGTGCAGGTGCGGGACGGCTTCTCGAACGATACCCATCGCCCGCTAGGCCCGGTGGTCTGTATCAGCCCGTGGAACTTCCCGCTGGCGATCTTCACCGGCCAGGTGGCCGCCGCGCTGGCCGCCGGCAACCCGGTGCTGGCCAAGCCGGCCGAGCAGACCCCGCTGATCGCCGCCCAGGCCGTGCGCCTGCTGCGCGAGGCCGGCGTGCCGGCTGGTGCCGTGCAACTGCTGCCGGGCCGCGGCGAGACCGTCGGCGCCATGCTGGTGGGCGATGCCCGCGTCAAGGGCGTGATGTTCACCGGCTCCACCGAGGTGGCGCGCCTGCTGCAACGCAACGTCGCCGGCCGCCTGGACGCCGCCGGCCGTCCGATTCCGCTGATCGCCGAGACCGGCGGCCAGAACGCGATGATCGTGGATTCGTCCGCGCTGGCCGAGCAGGTGGTGGCGGACGTGGTGTCCTCCGCCTTCGACTCGGCGGGCCAGCGCTGCTCCGCGCTGCGCGTGCTGTGCCTGCAGGAAGACGTGGCCGACCGCATCCTGGAAATGCTCAAGGGCGCGATGGGCGAGCTGACGCTGGCCAACCCGGACCGCCTCTCGACCGACGTCGGCCCGGTGATCGACGACGAAGCGCGTACCGGCATCGTCCGCCATATCGAGGCGATGCGCGCCAAGGGCCGCCGCGTGCACCAGGCCGATCCGGGCGCCGCGCAGTCCGCCGCCTGCCGCCACGGCACCTTCGTGCCGCCCACGCTGATCGAGCTGGAAAGCCTTGAAGAACTGCAACGCGAGGTCTTCGGCCCGGTGCTGCACGTGGTGCGCTACCCGCGCGCCGCGCTCGACACGATGATCGACCAGATCAACGGCACCGGCTACGGCCTGACGCTGGGCATCCATACGCGGATCGACGAAACCATCGCCCGCATCGTGGATCGTGCCCATGTGGGCAACCTGTACGTGAATCGCAACATTGTGGGTGCAGTGGTCGGCGTGCAGCCGTTTGGTGGCGAGGGCCTGTCCGGCACCGGCCCCAAGGCGGGCGGCCCGCTCTACCTGCACCGGCTGCTGTCGGTGTGCCCGCAGGACGCCGTGGCGCGTACCGTGCGCGGCGCCGATACCAATGGCGGGGCACAGGTCGCGCCGGTCTCGTCCGGCCTGGCCGCGCTGAAGGCGTGGGCGCAGGGCTCGCAACCCGAACTGGCCGCCGCCTGCGACCGCTTTGCCGAGGCGAGCCCGTCCGGCCTGGCCGTGACGCTGCCCGGCCCCACCGGCGAGCGCAATACCTACTCGCTGCTGCCGCGCGAGCGGGTACTGTGCCTGGCCCAGCAAGAGGCCGACCTGCTCACCCAACTGGCCGCCGTCCTGGCCGTGGGCGCCCAGGCGTTGTGGCCAGACACCACTGCAAACAAGGGCTTGCTGTCGCGCCTGCCCCAGGCAGTACAATCGCGCGTCCGCCTGGCCGCCAACTGGCAAGATGCGCAGGCCGCGGACGCCGCTTTCGACGCGGTGCTGCACCACGGCGATTCCGACCAGCTGCGTACCGTCTGCGAACAGGTGGCCCAGCGGCACGGTCCCATCGTCGGCGTGCAGGGGTTGGCTCACGGTGAACCGAATGTCGCGCTGGAGCGTTTGTTGATCGAGCGTTCGCTGTCCGTCAACACGGCGGCTGCGGGCGGCAATGCAAGTCTGATGACGATCGGCTAAGTATTAAGCAAGTCCTTAGTTGATCGGTTGTCGATGCGTGCGGTGGGGGCCGGCGATCCCGACCCCGCCGCGCAACCGAGGAACGGAGCGGTGCTGCCAACGCCGGTCCGTGATGCGCGCCGGAGGCCGGCCGCGCAGCTACAACACGGCACCCTAAGCACCCAATGGGACCCAAGGAGAACTGATGAGCTCGACATTCCAAAAAACGGCCATGACCGTTGCCATGGCCGTTGCAGGCCTGACCGCCGCGCAGGCTGCCTTCGCACAGGCGCAGGAAATCAAGCTGGGCTTCGCCGCCCCGATGACCGGCGGCCAGGCGCAGTACGGCAAGGACATGCAGAACGGCGTAGTCCTCGCCATCGAGGACATGAACGCCACCAAGCCGAAGATCGGCGGCAAGGATGTCAAGTTCGTGCTGGTCTCCGAAGATGACCAGGCAGATCCCAAGACGGGTTCCGTGGTCGCCCAGAAGCTGGTGGACTCCGGCATCCAGGGCATGCTCGGCCACTTCAACTCGGGCACCAGCATCCCGGCGTCGATGGTCTACAACCGCGCCGGTATTCCCCAGATCGCCATGGCCACGGCTCCGGAGTACACGCGCCAGGGCTTCAAGACCACGTTCCGCATGATGACGTCCGACACCCAGCAGGGTTCGGTGATCGGCGCCTTCGTGGTGAAGAAGCTGGGGGCCAAGAACATCGCCATCGTCGATGACCGCACCGCCTACGGCCAGGGTCTGGCTGACGAGTTCGAGAAGGCCGCCAAGGCCGCTGGCGGCAAGATCGTGCGCCGCGAGTTCACCAACGACAAGGCGGTGGACTTCAAGGCCGTGCTGACCAACCTGAAGCGCAGCAACCCGGACGTGATCTTCTACGGCGGCGCCGAGACCCAATCGGCCCCGATGGCCAAGCAGGTCAAGGAACTGGGCCTGAAGGCACCCCTGGTGTCGGGCGAAATGTCGAAGACCGACAACTTCCTGAAGCTGGCTGGCCCGGCTGCCGATGGCACGGTGGTGTCGCTGGCCGGCCTGCCGCTGGACCAGATGCCCGGCGGCTCCGCGTACGAGAAGAAGTACGAAAAGCGCTTCGGCAGCAAGGTGCAGACCTACTCGCCGTACGCCTATGACGGCGCCACCGCCATGATGACGGCGATGATCAAGGCCGGCTCGGCCGACCCGGCGCGTTACCTTCCAGTGCTGGCCGCCACCAACATGCAGGGCGTGACCACCAAGACGCTGGCCTATGACGCCCGCGGTGACCTGAAGGACGGCGGCATCACCGTCTACAAGGTCGCGGACGGCAAGTGGACCGTGCTGGAAACGGTCGGCGGCAAGTAAGCCCTGACTGCGCAAGACACAAGGCCGCCGGCTGGCTTTCCTCCGGCCGGCGCGTCTGCCGGACTGACGCCACCCCCCGGGGTGGCGTTTTTTATGCCAAAGCGGATGGGTTTCCCACGCTGTTCTTCCCATGGTCTTTCTCGGCGTTGGCGCATAATCGCGCTTTTGCATACTTTTTCCATAGGAGCCGTCCGTGCAGGAAGTCAGTTATGAGCACGCGATTGCGCTAGCCAACGCCGGGCGCCACGCCGAGGCGCTACAGATCGCCGACCAGCTTTGCGAGGCCCATCCCGAGGTGGTCGACTACGCCGCGCTGCAGGCGCAACTGCATGCGGACCAGGACGATGTGCCCGGCGCGCTGGCTGCGCTGGAAGCCGCCATGGCCCGTCTGCCCGAGCTGTCGCTGGCACCGGTGCACCGCTGGGCGTCGCGCGGCGCGCTCGCCCATCTCTACGGCACGCTGCTGATGCGCCAGGGACAGGACGCCGAGGCGCTGCCCTGGCTACACGAGGCCGCGCGCCGCAACGGGCTGGCCTCGGGCGAGTGGGCCGCGCATTTCTACGCCGGCTTTGTCGCCTTCCGGCTCAACGATTTCGCCCGCGCGGGCCGCTACTGGCACGATCTGCTGTATCGCGCGCCGGACCTGGGCGCCGCCGACATCCTGCCGCTAGTGCAGGACTACGTAGACCGCGCCGACGCCGCCAGCCAGCTTGGCGAGCCGCTGATGCGCATCTGCCTGGCCCGCATCGCGCTCGATTCCCCCGAATTGCTCGACCTGACGCCGGAAGCCGGCGACGCCATGGCGGGCATGGAGGCCGAGCGCGTGCTGGCCGAGCACCCCGATCACCCCGAGGCGCGCCGCCTGCGCGCCCCGCTGCGGCTGGGCAGCGACCGCGCCGGTGCGCTGGACGACCTGGCCACCTACCTGCGCCAGCGGCCCGACCCGCAGGCGCAGGTACGCGACCTGACCTGGCGCCATCAATCTGCCGACGCAGCGCCGGGTACGCCCCCGGCGTGGCAGGGTTTCGCGATGACCGCCGATGCCGACGACGGCGCCGCCTACTTCCACGCCGCCACGGCGCTGGGGGCCTTCATCGACGAGGTGCCGCCGTCCGAGGCGACCCTGAAGCCGATGCTCGAGGCCACCTGCCGCAAGGGGCTGGAGCGCTTCGAAGCCTACTTTTCCACAGGCGAGGGCGATGCCGACGGCCACGGCGGCAACGCCGACCCGCACCTGTACTCGCTGCTGTGCCGGCTGACGGCGCGCCTGCTGCCGGCCGATGCCGTCCATGTCGAGGAAAAGGTGGCGCTGCACCGCAAGGGCATGGCCGCGAGCGATTTCATCGACCATTGGATCGACCTGCTCGACGCTCACGCGTCGGCGGGCCAGCACAAGCAGGTGGTGGAGCTGGCCGGCGAGGTGCTGAACCGCTACCCGGTGGAGCGCAATCCGGCCGATGTCACGTGGGCGTTCAGCCGGCTCGTGGCCGCCTGGCGCGCGCTGGGCGGGCGCGATGCCACCGAGTCCGCCCGCGCTGCCATCACCCATATGGACGCCCGGCTGGACGCGCTGCCCGTGGAGGCCCGCACCGCCGGCGCCCACGCCATGGCGCACGCGCGCGCCCACTATGCGGCGTTGCTGCAGGCGGGCATGGCAGCGATGGACKAGCACGACAAGATCGACGCCCTGGGGGAGCTCGAAGCCCTGCAACGCCGCTCGCTGCTGGTGGAGGACGCGTGGCTGTTCAATCACTTCGGCCAGATCTGGCACGAACTGGCCGAGCCGGCCCGCGCGCTGCCGTTGTTCGAGCGGGCGGTGTCGCTGACCGAGGGCGATCCGGCCGACCAGGCCGCGCCCCGCGCCCAGCGAGCCCGGCTGCTGACGGAGATGGAGCAGTTTCCGGAAGCGCTGACCGACTTCCAGCTCGCCTTTGCCGCCCGTGCCGACTGGGACGCCGAAACGTGGCTGCACGCCGTGCTGGCGGCGCTGGGCATGGGCCAGCGCGAGACGGCGCTGGGCTGGTTCGAGCGCGCCCGCACGCTCGGCGCGGACAAGGGCCGCACCCGTCCGCTGTACGCCAAGGCCGAGGCCGGCCTGAAGGCCACCCGTCCGAAGTGGAAGGTGTGGGGCGTGTAACTTCGGAACGGCTCGCGGGGGCTCCGGGCGCTGAAACAGGTCCGGAAAACCGTCCCCGATTCTGATTCTTGAAAGACCTACAAAACGCCATCGACGACGATGGCGTTTTTTATTGGAATTTGCTGTAAGTTGCCGGCGTCTTCCACGTAGGGTCGGACAAAGCCCGACACTGCAACCCAAGTGCTTCCGTTACCATGTCGGCCATGAACGGATTGAGCCAACTTTTCCCGACCCTGCCGCTGGCACCGGGCGGCCTGTTCTGGGTGGGTCTCGCGCTGGTGGGCGCGGGCCTGGCCGGAGAGGTTTGCCGCCGCTGGCTGGGCCTGCCGCGCATCGTCGGCTACGCGGTGGTGGGGCTGTTCGCCGGCATGCTCGGCCGCAGCATCGTCGACGACAACATGATCCTGCAGACGCGGGTGCTGATCGACATGGCGCTGGCCCTGGCCCTGTTCGAACTCGGGCACCGGCTGTCGCTGTCGTGGCTGCGCGCCAACCGCTGGCTATTGTTTACCAGCGCGGCCGAGAGCCTGCTGACCTGGGGGCTGGTCTCCACGGTGCTCCAGTGGCTCGGGGCGTCGCCGGGCGTGGCGATCCTGGCCGGAGGCATCGCGGTCAGCACCTCGCCCACCATCGTGCTCCAGCTCAAGAACGAGTTGCGCGCCGAGGGGCAGGTCACGGAACGGCTGATGGCCATGGCGGCGCTGAACAGCATCTACGCGGCGGCCATCGTCCAGGTGGCCACGGGTTGGCTCCATTCCGAATACGGCAATATTGGCGCGGCGCTGCTGCATCCGCTCTACCTGCTGGTGGGCTCGTGCCTGCTGGCGTGGGTGGTCGGCAAGCTCGGGCACGCGCTGTACGCGCGCATGTCCGCGGACGATCACTACAGCTTCCTGGTGCTGGTGGGGCTGGTCCTGTTCACGCTGGCGCTGACGCGCGTCCTAAAATTGTCCATGCCGCTGACGCTGATGCTGGCCGGCGTGGTCTTCAAGCACCAGGACCGCCAGCMGCACGTGTGGCCAGCGCACTTCGGCAGCGCCGGGAGCCTGCTGATCATCGTGATGGTAGTGTCGCTGGGCCTGCCGCTGACGGCGCACGACTGGGTAGTCGGCGGCACGCTGGCCGTGGCCCTGGTGGTGATGCGCCATGTGGCGAAGCTGGCCGGCGTGGTGTCGCTCGGTTCGTTCTCGGGGTTGAGCCTGCGCCAGTGCATGGCGCTGGGGCTGGCGCTGGCGCCGATGTCGGGGCTGGCCTACCTGCTGATGAACGACGTGGCGCGCCTG
This sequence comes from Cupriavidus sp. 05T42, assembly GCF_056396345.1. Lineage (NCBI taxonomy): Bacteria > Pseudomonadati > Pseudomonadota > Betaproteobacteria > Burkholderiales > Burkholderiaceae > Cupriavidus > Cupriavidus sp. 05T42. Next base: position 134,677 of record NZ_JBFTLH010000012.1, on the reverse strand, counting down.
TACCCGAGCACCGGCGGACCGCTGGCATCGATCATCCTGTGTGCGCTGGCCATCGAACAGCTGCTGGGGCCGGTCATCGCGTCCTGGGCGCTGCGCTATGCTGGCGAGGCGCGTGACAATGGAGGAGGGCGCTGATGTCGCTCGAACCGTTCAAGCATTCCGAGGCGCTGACGTTCGGCGTGGAGCTGGAACTCCAGCTTGTGAACCGTCATGACTACGACCTCGCGCCCTTCGCGCCGGACCTGCTGCGTGCGGTCAAGGGCGCCCAGCACGCGGGCGACATCAAGCCCGAGATCAGTCCGTCGATGATCGAGATCAGCACCGGCATCTGCCGCGACTACGCGCAGGCGCTGGAGGAACTGACGGTCATGCGCGACCTGATGACGCGCGCCTCCCGCTCGCTGAACCTGGGCATCTGCGGCGGCGGCACCCATCCGTTCCAGCAGTGGTCGGACCGGACCATCTCCGATTCGCCGCGCTACCAGTACATTTCCGAGCTGTATGGCTATCTCGCCAAGCAGTTCACGGTGTTCGGCCAGCACGTCCATATCGGCTGCCCGAGCGCGGACGAGTCGCTGTTCCTGCTCCACGCCATCGGCCGCTACGTGCCGCACTTCATCGCGCTGGCGGCGTCGTCGCCGTACGTGCAGGGGGTGGATACCGGCTTTGCCTCGGCGCGCCTGAACTCGGTGGCGGCCTTCCCGATGAGCGGCCGCGCACCGCATGTGCTGACGTGGGACGCCTTCACCGCCTACTTCAACAAGATGCGCAACACGGGCGTGATCGAGAGCATGAAGGACTTCTATTGGGATATCCGTCCCAAGCCGGAGTTCGGCACGATCGAGGTGCGCGTGATGGACACCCCGCTGACCGTGGAGCGCGCCTGCGACATCGCGGCGTACATCCAGGCGCTGGCGCGCTACCTGCTGCTGTCACGGCCGTTCATGCCGCAGGAAGACGACTACCTGGTGTACACCTTCAACCGCTTCCAGGCGTGCCGCTTCGGGCTGGAGGGCGAGTACGTGCATCCGAACGAACTGACGCGGATGCCGATCTCGGATCATATTTTGTCGATTTGCGACGCGCTGGTGCCGCACGCGGAGGCGCTCGGCTCGCTCAAGGCGCTAGAAAATATCCGCGCGCTGGCTTCGAGCCGTGACAACGACGCGCACTGGGTGCGCACCGTCGATGCCGATGCGCACAGCCTGCGCGAGACGGTGCGGCGTACCTGCGAGCGGTGGGAGGCCTGACGCCGACGGCGGGCCGGGTGACTGCACCGCTTATTGAACGGTATAGCCCTTGCCACCCATGCAAGCCTTCCACGCCTGGTAGTAGCTGCCCATCGCCTGTTGCTGGCTCGCGGCGTTCTGTTCGTTCGCCGCCTGCACGTTACGGCGTTCCTGCCGGTTCCGCGAGCCGCCCGCCATGGTCCCGACGGCGGCTCCGGCCGCCGCACCCTTGCCGGCATCGCCCGCAACTGCGCCAATCACGGCGCCGCCCGCTGCCCCGCGCGCCGCGCCTTGCACGCGCTGGCCGCCCTGGGCCTGCTGGGGCGGCGGGGCCTGGGCCACCACTGCGGGGTCTATGCCGGTTTGTTGTTTGGCCCAGCTGTAGCACTCCCCGTCATCCTTGGATTGCTGCTGCGCGGACTGGCCCTTGGCCGGATAAGCCACCGGTTTCGACTGTGCCTGCACGCCGGCTGCGGCCAACGCGATTGCCGCGCCGAGCACCATCCCCCATCGCTTGCTGTGATGCATGATGTACCTCCTCCGGCGGGGCCATGTGCCCGCGTGTGCGGTCTCAGTATTGCAGCGCAGGGGGCGAAGTCAAATGAATTCCTTCGTGCCGCGTATTAGGCGTTTGCAGGGGTCAGGTCGGATACACCGGCTCGCATCGGATCTCGGTTTTCACCGAATTGGCGATGAAGCAGGCGTCGTGCGCGGCGTGGTGCAGCTGATCGATGTCGGCGCGGGTCGGCAGGCGCTCGCCCGAGAACGTAACGTCGGGACGCAGCGTCACCACGGTCACCGCCATGCGGCCTTCGGCGGTCTTGGCCAGCGTGCCCACGGACTTGTCCACATAGCGATCGACCACGAAGCGCTGCTTGGCGGCCAGCGCCAGGAACCACAGCATGTGGCAGGCCGAAATCGACGCGATCAGCATTTCCTCGGGATCCACCGCGCTGGCATCGGACATCGGCGGCGGCACCACGTGTGGCGACGCCGAGCCCGGCACTTCCGCGCCGCCGTCGAACCKCAGCACATGCTTGCGGCTGTAGCGGTTGCTCACGAAATCCTGATCGCCGCGCTCCCACGCGATCTCGGCACTGTGCTCGGCCATGCTGGTCACTCCGGGTAGTAGAAGAACGAAAAATCAGATGCCGTGCGGCACGCTTTCCCCATCTCGCCCGGTCACGAGCCCCAGGCGCTGGTTCGCCGGCACGGCGATATCGATCAGCTTGGGGCGGGGCAGGTTGAGGTTGCGCATCATGACGATGAACTCGTCGCGCGAGCGCCCCGCCACGCGGCTGTTGTGGGCGCGCTCATGGCCGATGGTCGACTGGGTGTGGCCCTTGTAGTCGTGGGCGGGGTAGACCAGCGTGTMGTCGGGCAGGCGGAAGAGCTTCTCGGTGAGGCTGTCGAACAGCGTGCMGGCGTCGCCGGACTGGAAATCGGTGCGGCCGCAGCCGTCGATCAGCAGCGCATCGCCGGTGAAGATGCGGCGCACCACGCCGTCCGGCGTGGCTTCCTCCCAGAGGTAGCTCATGCTGCCGGCGGTGTGGCCGGGGGTGTGGATCGCGCGAAGCACCTGCTTGCCGAAGCTGACGGTGTCACCGTCGATCAGTTGTTTCAGCGCAGGCTTGATGTCGCAGCCGGACGGCGCGGCGGTGTTGGCGCCAGTCTGCAGGGCGAGTTGCCCGGCGGAGGTKATGTGGTCGGCGTGCGCGTGGGTCTCGACAATCCAGACCAGCCGCGCGCCAGTCTCGCCCAGCAGCGCCAGGTCACGCGCGTACTGCCGGTCCACCGGATCGATCAGCAACGCCTCACGCGTCTCGGCGTCGATCAGCAGGTAGGTGAAGGTGGACGAAGTCTCGTCGAACAGCTGATGGAAGGTCTGCATGGCCGTTTTCTTCTTGGCAAACCGGGGGTGCCGCCATGATACGCCGGCGCCTGCTCAACATTCCACGATATTCACCGCCAACCCGCCGCGCGCCGTCTCCTTGTACTTGGTCTTCATGTCGGCGCCGGTTTCGCGCATGGTCTTGATGACCGAATCGAGCGAAACATAGTGGGTGCCATCGCCGCGCAGGGCCATGCGGGCGGCGTTCACCGCCTTGACGGATGCCATGGCGTTGCGTTCGATGCACGGGATCTGGACCAGGCCGCCGACCGGGTCGCAGGTCAGGCCGAGGTTGTGCTCCATGCCGATCTCGGCCGCGTTCTCGACCTGCTCCGGCGTGCCCCCGAGCACCGCCGCCAGCGCGCCGGCGGCCATCGAGCAGGCCACGCCGACTTCGCCCTGGCAGCCGACTTCGGCGCCCGAGATCGAGGCGTTGAGCTTGTAGAGCAGGCCGATGGCGCCCGCCGTGAGCAGGAAATCGACCACGCCCGCGCGGTTGGCGCCGGGGATGAAGCGGTCGTAGTAGTGCAGCACGGACGGGATGATGCCGGCCGCGCCGTTGGTCGGCGCCGTGACGACGCGCCCGCCGGCGGCGTTTTCCTCGTTGACGGCGATGGCGTAGAGGTTGACCCAGTCCATCACGGAGAGCGGATCGGACAGCGCCCGCTCCGCGTGCAGCGTCAGTCCCCGGTACAACTCGGGCGCGCGCCGCCGTACCTTGAACGGCCCCGGCAGCTCGCCATCGGTGCGGCAGCCGCGCGCCACGGATTGCTGCATCACGTCCCAGATATGAAGCAGGCCATCGGTCACTTCCTGCTCGGGCCGCCAGGTCAGTTCGTTCTCCATCATGAGCCGGGCGATGGACTTGCCGCTCGCGTGCGCCATCTCCAGCATCGCCCGGCCGCTCCGGAAGGGGTGCGGCAACTGCCGCTCGGCCGCCAGCACCTGGGTGTTCGGCGCGCCGGCCGTGACCACGAAGCCGCCGCCCACGGACAGGTAGCGCGCCTCGCGCAGCGGCGTGCCCGCCGCGTCGAAGGCGTGGAATTTCATGCCGTTGGGATGCTCGGCCATGGCCTCGCGCCGGTAGAACACGATGTGCTCGCGCTCGACGAACGGCACCTCGTGCGTGCCGAGCAGGGCCAGTTTGCGCTGGGCGCGTAGCGTGGCGAGGCGGGACTCGATGGTTTCGGGGTCGACGGTGTCGGGCGCATCGCCCATCAGCCCCAGCATCACGCCCTTGTCGGTGCCGTGCCCCTTGCCGGTGGCGCCGAGCGAGCCGTATAGCTCCACGCGCACGCTGCCCACCTGGGGCAGCAGGCCGTCCCGCTCGAGCCCGTGCGCGAACATCAGGGCCGCACGCATCGGCCCCACGGTATGCGAGCTGGACGGCCCGATACCTACCTTGAACAGATCGAAAACGCTGACAGCCACGGGGAACTCCGGTAGGGGGCGGCGCGCAGGGCGCAGGGGCGGGGAGGCCGTCGGGAAAGTGGTCGGGTGTCGGGTCAGAGCGACATATCGGCATCGGGCCGGCCGGGCTCGCGCCACATGGCGTCGATGGTGGGCCTTGCGTGCCCGTCCTCGGACTTTTCCTTCTGGATCACGCTAATCGTGCCGTCTGTCTCAAGAATAGCGAAATGCACGTCTTCCACACGCGCGCAACCGTTGCGGCGTAGCGCCTTCTGCAGCTCGCGCGGTGTGATGCGCTCCCGGCGCATCACATCCTGGAAGATCTCGCCCTGGTGAATGATGATCTCGGGCCGGCCTTCCACCAGCGCCTCCAGGCGGCGGCTGCGCCAGGTGCCGTAGCCCACCAGCACGTCGGCGCCGAACAGCGTGGCGGCCAGGATCAGCCCGGCGGTGACGGAGTTGTCGCCGCCGTTCATGGCGTTCTGCACCGCGTTCGAGATGATCAGTAGCAGCACCAGATCCAACGGCGACAACTGGCCGATCTGGCGCTTGCCCGACATGCGCATCAGGAACAGCAGCGCGGCGTAGACGATCAGCCCGCGCAGCACGAATTCCCACCAGGGGGCGCTCAGATTCCACATGGACTAGACCTCCGCTAGGGATGGTGTGCTGCACGCCGGCCCGGGGGGCCGGGGCGGGAGGCGCAAAGCGCGCCAGCGGCGTCCGGGCAGGCCGGACGCCGCCAGACACKGCGCCTTAGTCCTGCGCGTACTCGCTCATCGGTACGCAGGCGCAGAACAGGTTGCGGTCGCCGTACACGTTGTCCGCCCGGCCCACCGGCGGCCAGTACTTCTGCGTGCGCAGCGAGGCAATGGGGTAGGCCGCTTCCTCACGCGTGTACGCGTGGGTCCACTCATTGGCGGTGATCACGGCGGCGGTGTGCGGCGCGTGGCGCAGCGGGTTGTCGTCGCGGTCGAAACTGCCGTCCTCCACGCGCGCGATCTCGCCACGGATGGCGATCATGGCGTCGATGAAGCGGTCCAGCTCGTGCAGCGCCTCGCTCTCGGTCGGCTCGATCATCAGCGTGCCCGGCACCGGGAAGCTCATGGTCGGGGCGTGGAAGCCGTAGTCCATCAGGCGCTTGGCCACGTCCTCGTTGCTGATGCCGGTGGCCTTCTGCAGCGGGCGCAGGTCCAGGATGCACTCGTGCGCCACCAGACCGTGCTGGCCGGCGTAGAGCACCGGGAAGTGCGGCGAGAGCCGGCGCGCCACATAGTTGGCGGCCAGGATGGCGTTCTCGGTGGCGGCGGTCAGGCCGGCCGAGCCCATCATCGCGACGTACATCCACGAAATCGGCAGGATGCTGGCCGAGCCGAACGGCGCGGCCGAGACGCCGCCGATGCCGTTGTCGTCGCGGCGATAGCCCACGCTGTCCTGGTTCGGCAGGAAGTCCGCCAGGTGTGCGCCCACGGCCACGGGGCCCACGCCGGGGCCGCCACCGCCGTGCGGAATGCAGAAGGTCTTGTGCAGGTTCAGGTGCGAGACATCGCCGCCGAACTGGCCCGGCGCGGCGGTGCCGACCATCGCGTTCATGTTGGCGCCATCCACGTACACCTGGCCGCCGTGCTGGTGCACGATCTCGCAGATCTGCTGCACGCCCTGCTCGAACACGCCGTGCGTGGACGGGTAGGTGATCATGATTGCGGCGAGGTTCTGGCTGTGCTGCTCGGCCTTCTTCGCCAGATCCTGCAGGTCGACGTTGCCGTCGGCGTCACACGCCACCACCACCACCTTCATGCCGGCCATCTGGGCCGACGCCGGGTTGGTGCCGTGCGCGGACGAGGGAATCAGGCAGATGTCGCGATGGGCTTCGCCGCGGCTGGCGTGGTACTTCTGGATGATCAGCAGGCCGGCGTACTCGCCCTGCGAGCCCGCGTTCGGCTGCAGGCTCACCGCGGCGTAGCCGGTGGCGGCGCAGAGCATGGCTTCGAGCTGGTCGATCATCTCGCGATAGCCCACGGTCTGGTCGAGCGGGGCGAACGGGTGGACCTTGCTGAACTCGGGCCACGTCACCGGAATCATCTCGCTGGTGGCGTTGAGCTTCATGGTGCAGGAGCCGAGCGGGATCATGGTGCGATCCAGCGCGAGGTCCTTGTCCGCCAGCGAGCGCAGGTAGCGCAGCATCTCGTGCTCGGCGTGGTGCGTGTTGAAGACCGGGTGCGTCAGGTAGGCGCTCTGGCGGGCCAGCGCGGCCGGGAAACCATCGCCGACGGCGGCCTCGGTCGCATCGAAGGCCGGCACCGGCTTGCCGTGCGCGAAGATCTCCCACAGCGCGACCACGTCCTCGCGCGAGGCGGTCTCGTCCAGCGAGATGCCCACGCGGGTGGCGCCGATATGGCGCAGGTTGATGCCGCGCGCGGTGGMGGCGGCGTGGATCGCCTCGGTGTTGAAGCCGGTGTCCAGCGTCAGGGTGTCGAAGAACGTGGCGTTGACCGGGGTCACGCCCATCGCCTTCAGGCCGGCAGCCAGCGTGGCGGTCAGGCGGTGCACGCGCTGGGCAATGCGCTGGAGGCCCTGCGGCCCGTGGTACACGGCGTACATCGACGCCATCACGGCCAGCAGCACCTGCGCGGTACAGATGTTCGACGTGGCCTTCTCGCGGCGGATGTGCTGCTCGCGCGTCTGCAGCGCCAACCGGTACGCCTTGTTGCCCTGCGCGTCGATGGTCACGCCCACCAGACGGCCCGGCATCGAGCGCTTGAATTCGTCCTTCACGGCCATGTAGCCGGCGTGCGGGCCGCCGAAGCCGAGCGGCACGCCAAAGCGCTGCGAGTTGCCCACGGCCACGTCGGCGCCCCATTCGCCCGGCGCGACGATCAGCGTCAGCGCCAGCAGGTCCGCCGCCGCCACCACCAGCCCGCCAGCGGCGTGCACGGCATCGGCGATGGCACGGTAGTCGGCCACATCGCCGTTCACGCCCGGGTATTGCAGCAGCACGCCGAAGGCATGGGCGCCGGCGGCCTCGGCGGCGGGGCCGACCTTGACCTCGATGCCCAGCGGCAGCGCGCGCGTGCGTACCACTTCCAGCGTCTGCGGCAGCACGTCGTCCGCCACGTAGAACGTGTTCGAGGCGTGCTTGTTCACGCGCTGGAGCAGCGTCATCGCCTCGGCGGCAGCGGTGCCTTCGTCCAGCATCGACGCATTGGCGATGTCCAGCCCGGTCAGGTCCGTGACCATCTGCTGGAAGTTCAGCATCGCCTCCAGGCGGCCCTGCGAGATCTCGGGCTGGTACGGCGTGTAGGCCGTGTACCAGGCCGGATTCTCGAAGATATTGCGAAGGATGACGCCCGGCGTGAGCGTGTTGTAGTAACCCTGCCCGATGAAGCTCTTGAGCACGCGGTTCTGGTTCGCCAGCCCGCGCAGCTTGGCCAGCGCGGCTTCCTCGGTCAGCGGCTCGGTGAATTCGCCGAGCGGCATGCCGTCGCGGCGGCGGATGGCGGCGGGCACCACGGCGTCGATCAGCGCGGCGCGCGTCTCGTAGCCGAGCACCTTGAGCATGTGTTGCTGTTCGGCGGCATCCGGGCCGATATGACGGGCGGCGAAGGCGTCGCGCGCCTCCAGTTCGGCCAGCGTGGGCCGGCTACCTTGGGCGGCGTTCATGGGAAGAGGGGCGTTCATGGCAAGTGTCTCGTGGGGCGGGGCGGCAGGTGGTCAGCCTGGCCGCCGCGCGGGCATCTCGGGCGCCGTCTCCTGGCTCGGGAGACGGCTGGTGCAGCGCGTCAGGCGCCGACGCTGGCCTTGTAGGCGTCGACGTTCATCAGGCCGTTCACATCGTCGCCATTGGCCGGCTTCAGCTTGAACAGCCACGCGTCGAAGGCGTTGGCGTTGACGGATTCCGGCGCGGCGCTGGCGGCCTCGTTCACGGCGATGACTTCGCCGGCCACCGGGGCGTAGATGTCGGAAGCGGCCTTCACGGACTCCACCACGGCCAGCGCGTCGCCGGCGCCGACCGACTTGCCCACTTCGGGCAGTTCCAGGAAGACGATGTCGCCCAGCGCGTCCTGCGCGTGGTCGGTAATGCCGATCGTCAGCGTGCCGTCGGCTTCAACGCGCACCCATTCGTGCGATTCGGTGTACTTCAGGTCAGCAGGGAAATTCATGACGGATTCTCCGGGAATGCAGTGTTTGTCTTGTTTCGGTTCGCCTGCCGGGGCCAGCCGGGCAGGCGTGATGGCGACCGTTGGTGTCAGCCGGGCGGATGCCTCAGCTCACGAGTGCCTTGCCATTGCGCACAAACGGCAGTTTAACCACAGTCGCGGTCAGTTTGCGGTCACGAATCTCGACCTGGACCTCGGTGCCGGGCACAACGCCCTGCGGCAGCCGGGCAAAGGCAATGGATTGGGAGAGGGACGGGCTGAAGGTGCCGCTCGTGATCTCGCCGTCGCCGGCGGGGGTGATCACCTTCTGGTGCGCACGCAGCACACCGCCCTTGTCGCGCAGGATCAGGCCGGCAAATGTCTTATGTTGTCCGGCTGCCAGCAGCGCCGACTTGCCGATGAAATCGCGCTCGCTCTGCAGGTCGACGGTCCAGGCCAGGCCGGCGTCGAGCGGCGAGGTGTGGATGTCCATGTCCTGGCCGTACAGGTTCATGCCGGCTTCCAGGCGCAGCGTGTCACGCGCGCCCAGTCCGGCCGGGCGCACGCCCACGGACTGCAGCTTTTCCCAGATGCCGGCCACGTTCTCGGCCTCCACCACCAGCTCGAAGCCGTCCTCGCCGGTGTAGCCGGTGCGGGCCACCATCAGCTCGCCGACCATCGGGTCCCGCACCACCACCGCGTTGAACGGCTTGAGTGTGTCGGCCGGCTGGGTCGACGGGAAGGCCTCGTGCACCTTGGCGCGCGCGTTCGGGCCCTGCACGGCGATGATCGCCAGCTTGCCCACGCCGGCCGGCGCCACGTCGCCCCGGCGCGGGGTGATCGTCACGCCGCTGCCGGTGGCCGCGTTGCGGGCCGTGATCCATTCGATGTCGCCCAGCGCCGTGCTGGCGTTCACCACCAGGCGGAAGCGGTCTTCGGCGAAGAAATAGACGATCAGGTCGTCGATGACGCCGCCCTTTTCGTCGAGCATGCACGCGTAGAGGGCCTTGCCCGGGGTCTGGAGCTTGTCGACATTGTTGGCCAGCAGGCCGCGCAGGAAGGCGCGCGTGTTGGGGCCGGACAGGTCCACCACGCACATGTGCGAGACATCGAACATGCCGGCATCGCCGCGCACCGCGTTGTGTTCCTCGATCTGGGAGCCGTAGTTGACCGGCATGTCCCAGCCGCCGAAATCGACCATGCGGGCACCGAGCGAGCGGTGGATGGCGTTAAGGGGCGTGGCCTGGAGCGTCATGGGAAATCCTCTGGAGCGAATACGGCAGCGAAAACGAAAAAAGGGTCATCCGCCGTGGGKATCGATGGCAATGCCACCAATCCGCCGCGGCGGATGACCCCTCTGTCCTCGATACCTGAGAGATTACGATGCAGCTTGCCGCATCGCGCGCCCCTTCGGTGGACACGCTCGCCATGCGTTGGCACGGGCGGGTGTCGCTCTCCAGAGTGCGGCATGCATCGTGTGCATGTTGCATGCCGATCCGACCGGTCCGTGGTGCCTGAGAGTTTTCGGGTGATACCCCTTCGGCGGCGCAATGGCTGCGCGCTCTCCCGGTTGGATGCGCGTGAATGTACGGGACGGGTTKACCTTTGTCAACGCGGCGCCGACGCCACCTTGCTAGGCGCCGGGGAGGGGGCTGGCTGTAATTCCTGCCGCCTGAGGTAAGGACTACCCGCGCCGGATCAACGATCCTTCGTGACGACGTTACCCACCACGCCACCCACCGCCGCGCCACCCACCGTGCCGAGCGCGCTGCCGTTGGTCAGCGCAGCGCCGCCGAGCGCGCCAACGCCCGCGCCAATGGCGGTGTTGCGGGTCTTGGGGCTCATGTCCGCGCAGCCGCCAAAGGCCGCCAGCGTGACACCGATCAGCGTGATTTTCGCCAGGGTTCGCATTGTTTTCATGATCGCCTCCGAATGTGCCGAATTTGTCATCAGGACGGCGTCGCCGCCGGTCCCGCATGACCGTATGAGGCAATCTCCATGCCCCCGATGTCCCCTCGGACGTMACTTTTACGAAGTGTTACCGCGATGAAACACTGGTAGCACTCGCGTCCTTGATGTCCGTCATCAGGCACCGGCGCAGGCCACCCTGCGTGTTAACATCGACGCCTTTCGCGCGCCCGCCAAGCGTGCGCCATCCGGCACCCGCCCACCTATGACCCACGGACTCAACGCCGCCCAATCCGAAGCCGTTCGCTATCTGGACGGGCCCTGCCTCGTCCTCGCGGGCGCCGGGTCCGGCAAGACGCGCGTCATCACGCAAAAGATCGCCCACCTGATCGAGGACAAGGGCTTCGAGCCGCGTCACATCGCCGCCGTCACCTTCACGAACAAGGCGGCGAAAGAGATGCAGGAGCGCATCGGCAAGCTGATGGAGGGCAAGACCACGCGCGAGGGCAAGCGGATTCCGCTCAAGCAGCTCACCGTCTGTACCTTCCACTCGCTCGGCGTGCAGATTTTGCGGATGGAGGCGGAGCACGTCGGCCTGAAGCCGCAGTTCTCGATCATGGATTCGGACGACTGCTTCGGACTGGTGCAGGAGCAGCTCGCCACCACGGACAAGAAGCTGATCCGTAGCGTGCAGGGCACGATCTCGCTGTGGAAGAACGGCATGATCGATCCGGAGACCGCGCTGGCCCAGGCCGCCAATGCCGACGAGCACCAGGCCGCCATGATCTACCGCAATTACGTGGCCACGCTGCACGCCTACCAGGCGGTGGATTTCGACGACCTGATCCGCCTGCCCGCCGAGCTGTTCGCGCGCGACGAGGCCGTGCGCCTGAAATGGCAGAACCGCCTGCGCTACTTCCTCGTCGACGAATACCAGGACACCAACGCCTGCCAGTACGCGCTGCTCAAGCTGCTGGCCGGCGGCTCGCACCTGCGCGCGCCGGCGTTCACGGCCGTGGGCGACGACGACCAGGCCATCTACGGCTGGCGCGGCGCCACGCTGGACAACCTGCGCGGCCTGCAGACCGATTTCCCGGACCTCAAGGTCGTCAAGCTCGAACAGAACTACCGCTCGACGGTGCGCATCCTGGAGGCGGCCAACGCGGTCATCGCCAACAATCCCAAGCTGTTCGACAAGAAGCTGTGGTCGGAGCACGGCATGGGCGACCCCATCGCCATCCATCCGATGAACGACGAGGAGCACGAGGCCGAGTCCGTGGTGTTCCGCCTGTCCGCCCACAAGTTCGAGCGCCGCGCGCAGTTCCGCGACTACGCCATCCTGTATCGCGGTAACCATCAGGCGCGGCTGTTCGAGCAGATMCTGCGGCGCGAGCGGATTCCGTACGTGCTGTCCGGCGGCCAGAGCTTCTTCGACAAGGCGGAGATCAAGGACATCTGCGCCTACCTGCGGCTGATCGCCAATCCGGACGACGATCCCGCGTTCATCCGCGCCATCACCACGCCCAAGCGCGGCGTGGGCAACACCACGCTGGAGGCGCTCGGCACGTTCGCGGGGCAGGCCAAGGTGTCGCTGTTCGAGGCCGCCATGATGGGCGGCATCGAAGGCAAGCTCCAGCCGCGCCAGCTGGAGCCGTTGCGCGTGTTCTGCGAGTCGATGGTGCGCCTGGCGGACCGCGCCAAGACCGATCCGGCCACCGTGCTGCTCGACGACATGATGGCCGGCATCCACTATGAATCGTACTTGTACGATACCTTCGACGAGCGCCAGGCCCAGTCGCGCTGGACCAATACGCTTGAATTCCTCGACTGGCTCAAGCGCAAGGGCACGCGCCCGGAACCCGAGGCCGGGGAGGGCGAGGCCACCGGCTTCGACAACGCCGACGGCTTTGGCGACGAAGGCAAGAACCTGCTCGAACTGACACAGACCGTGGCGCTGATGAGCATGCTCGAAGGCCGCGAGGAAGACCCGGACGCGGTGCGGCTCTCCACGCTCCACGCGTCCAAGGGCCTCGAATATCCGCACGTGTTCCTGGTGGGCGTGGAGGAGGGCATCCTGCCCCACGCGCGCGAGGACGAAGACATGAGCGACGAGAAGATCGAGGAAGAGCGCCGGCTGATGTACGTTGGCATCACCCGCGCCCAGCGCAGCCTCCAGATCAGCTGGTGCAAGAAGCGCAAACGCGCCCGGGACACCTACTCCTGCGAACCCTCGCGCTTCATCGCCGAAATGAAACTCGAAGAAGCGCCGGCTCCCGTCGACGAGACCCCGGCCATGAGCCCCAAGGACCGGCTGGCCAATCTCAAGGCGCTGCTGGGTACGCCGGGCGCACCCGGCAAGCCGGTGACGGGTTGAGTCGCATCCCCTACCAAGCATCACGGCCGATACAAGGCAGACAAGACCGCGCGCCTCGCGCTTTCTAATATGGCGACGCGTCAGACGCCTCGGCGACTGGCGCCGTGCCGCGCCTGCCCTTCGGTTAGCGGTGCGGCTGGGTACGCTTGCGTGCCTGGCTCTTCCCTGTTGAACGCTCCCGGCGCGGCAGTGCCGGGGGCGTCGTTTTGTCAGGCGAAGTTATCCACAGCGCACGTATCGAACCTGATACAAAGCCGCCACAGCGCGAATATTGCAAACTGGTACAGTTGACCGCCGGTCGTTGCGCAGGCCGTCGCCCGCCGGCGTTTCCCATCCCTCCCGCTTTGCCATGGACCTCACTCCCGCCTTGCCTACCCGCCTGCTGATCGTCGACGACGATCCCCAGATCCGCGCCATGCTGGCCGAATACCTGGCCACGTTCGGCATGGCGGCCGATGGGGCCGAAGGCGGGGCGTCGATGCGCACGGCCATGGCGCAGCATCACTATGACCTGGTCATCCTGGACCTCTCGCTGCCCGGCGAGAACGGCCTGACGCTGTGTCGCGAGATCCGCGAGCGCACGGACATCCCCGTAATCATGCTGACCGCCCGCGCCGAACTGGCCGACCGTGTGGTCGGACTCGAGGTGGGGGCGGACGACTACGTGACCAAGCCGTTCGAGATGCGTGAACTGGTGGCGCGCATCCACACGGTGCTGCGGCGCAGCCGGGCCGATGTGCGTCGTTCAGCACCTACCCCGGCGGGGCACGAGGTCAAGTTTGGCGCGTGGCGGCTCAACACCACGCTGCGCCAGTTGCTCGACGAGGAAGACACGGTCGTGCCGCTGTCKAACGCCGAGTTCCGCCTGTTGCTGACMTTCATCGAGCACCCGAACCGCGTGCTGGATCGCGAACTGCTCATCAACCAGGCACGCGGTCGCGACCTCGACGTGTTCGATCGCAGCATCGACCTGCTGGTCTCGCGCCTGCGCCAGAAACTGCGCGACGATCCGCGCGACTCGGCGCTGATCCGCACGGTGCGGGGCGAGGGCTACGTCTTCACGGTCAACGTGGATTCCTGACGCATGGCCGCGTCCCCCCCGCCGCCGAACGCCACCGCCGGCGTCCGGACAGACCCCACCATGCGGCGCCACCTTTTCGATTCGATGTTCCTGCGGCTGTTCCTGGTCATGGCCGCGATCATGGTGGCCGTGCACGTGCTTGGCGTGACCGTCATCGAGGGCCTGTTCCCGCGCCCCGGCTCGCCGCGCTGGGAGGAACGCATGCGCGAGGCGGCCTCGGAGGCCGCCGCCGCCGGCAAGCCATTCCACCGCCCCGAGCCGTCGCAGCGCGGCCCGCGTTTCGAGGAAGACGAGGAGGCGGGCGAGGGCGGCCCGGCCGGGGAGCGCGGCATGTTCCGTCCCGGCCATCCCGACCGGCGCGGGGAGCCGCCCGGACCGCAGCGCCACTTCCCCCCCTGGCACGGACTCTGGCCCCTGCATCCTGGCCTGATCTTCCAGTTCATCGCCATCGTGATTTCGTCGTGGGTGGGCGCGCGATTGCTCGCGCGGCCGGTGCAGCGGCTGGCCACCGGTGCGAACCGGCTGGCCCAGGATGTGCACGCCCCGCCACTCGACGATGATGCGGGTCCGGCCGAAGCGCGCGCCGCCACCAAGGCGCTGAACCTGATGCAGCAACGCATCCGCACGCAGCTGGCGCAGCAGTCGCGCTTCCTGGCGGCGGTCTCGCACGACCTGCGCACGCCGCTCACGCGCATGAGCCTGCGCATCGAGCGCATCGAGGACAACGACGTGCGCTACCGCCTGCGGCAGGATCTGGCCGAGATGAACGGGCTGATCGACGCCACGCTCTATTACCTGCGTGACCGCGACGACGGCACCGGCCCGCGCCAGCGCGTGGACGTGCAGGCGCTGCTCCAGGCCATCGTCGACGATGCCGAGGAACTGGGGCAGGACGTGCGGCTCTCCGGCACCGCCGCGCCGCTGCTGGCCTACCCGGCGGAGTTGCGCCGCGCCGTGGTCAACCTCGTCGAGAACGCGCACCGCTACGGCGGCGCCGCGCATATCGTGCTGACGGACAGCCCCGAGCGCGTGCAGATCGACGTCTGCGACAACGGCCCCGGCATTCCGCCGGCCGAGTTGCAGCGCGTGCTGGAGCCGTTCTATCGCGTGGAGTCGTCGCGCAGCCGGGCTACCGGCGGCGTGGGGATGGGGCTGTCGATTGCCGCCGATATCGTCAATCGCCATGGCGGCGAGCTGACGCTGGACAACCGTGTCGAAGGCGGCCTGCGCGTGCGCATCACGCTGCCGCGCGACTAACTAATAGATATAGCGGCGCGCGGGTCAGGCGCGCTGCGGCACGCCCGACTTGCCGATCGGCGCCAGTTGCACGTACTGAGAGCCGCGCAGCCCGCGCGTGAAGTCGAGCGTGAAATCGCCCACATCGATGCGCGACTGCAGCGCGCGGCGCAATTCCAGCGCACCCGGCGCCTTGGCCGCGCCGGCAGCGCGCACCAGCCAGGCGGCGCCAATGTAGCCGGCCAGCGTGGCCGGGGAGGGCGGTTCGTCGAGGTACTGCTTCATCCGCGCCACGTGTTCCTTGACCACGCGCAGCGTGGATTCCTGCGGGCCGGGCGCCACCTGCGTGACCACCACGCCCCCCGCGTAGTTGCCGCCGAGAATCTCGCGCGCCGAGGCCGGGCTCACGGCCGACAATCCCACCAGAAAACCGTACCAACCCTGCGAGGCCAGCGCGCGGCCAAGGCCGCCGTAGGCAAGCGTGTCGCCGGCCACGATGACCGCGCCGGGCCGCGTCGCGGCGATGCGGCGCGCGCCGTCATCGACACTGCCGGTCAGCGTCACGGCGCGCGTACCGAGGTCGCGCTCCATCCGATCGAGCCACGGCGAGCCCGCCGCGAGCGTGCCGGCGGCGAAGTCGGGCGACACGGCCAGGACGATGTTCTTGAGGCCGTAGCTGCGCAGCTGCCGCACGGCGGCGTCCAGCTCGGCCTGATAGTCGGCGCGCGTGAACCAGATGTTGTCGGCGGCAAGCGAAAGCCCGGAGAGCGGGGCGACGATCTGCACGCCGCGCCGGCTCAGTTCGGACGACGTGGCCAGCGCGGGCAGCAGGGTGTCGCCGGGGCCGAACAGCACGTCGATATGGTCCGACTCGGCCATGCCGATGGCCTGCGAGGTGCCGATGCGCGGGCTGGCATCGGCATCCCGCACCACGTGTACGATGCGCGGCCCCTGACCCGAGGCGTTCGCCGCATCGAACAGCACCTTGGCGCCGGCCAGGTAGTCGCGCGCCAGATCCGCTTGCGGCCCCACGCGGTCCAGCAGATGGCCGACCACCAGCGTGCGGCGCTGTGTGGCGGGCTGTGGTTGCGGCTGGGCGAAGGCGGCCGGCGCCGCGAGCATCGCGGCCAGCGTGCCGAACGACCGGAGCATGCGGCGGCGCGCCGGCGCGGCGGGCGACATCGTTCTGGGCGAGGCTGGGCGCATGGTCGGCGGGCGTTGGAATCGGGTGGAGGAGGGGACGGCGGGCAGAGCCTATCGGCCGTTCGTGACGCTCGGATGACGCCAACGCCCCACGGTGGCGGGGCTGCGGGCGCAAGCGCGGCGTGCGCTTGATGCGCGTCAAGGTGAGCGACGGCGCAGGGGCATAGCATCGTGACCATCTTCGCCCGCAAAAAGAGCGCACCATGTCCGCCCCCACCCTCCCCAGCATGCCTGCCGCCACGGCGTTCGACCGCCGCGCACTGGCCGACTTCCGCAGCCTGGCCGGCCGCATCGACGGCAACGGCCCCCGCTACACCTCCTACCCCACCGCCGACCGCTTCGACGCCGAAGTGGACGACGCCCGCTACCTCGCCGCGCTCGACGCCTGCCGCGCGGACTCCCCCGCGCCGCTCTCGCTCTACCTGCACATCCCGTTCTGCGAGAACATCTGCTACTACTGCGGCTGCAACAAGATCATCACCAAGGACCACGCCCGCAGCGCGCGCTACGTTGACTATCTCGCCCGGGAAATGGCAATGGTTGCCGGCCGGCTCGGCGAGCGCCGCGCGGTCATGCAATCGCACTGGGGCGGCGGCACGCCGACCTTCCTCGATCCCGACGAAATGCGTCGCGTAATGGCGGCGCTGACGCAACACTTCCACCTGCTGCCCGGGGGCGAGCACGCCATCGAGATCGATCCGCGCCGCGTGACCGATGCGCGCATGGCGCTGCTGGCGGAACTCGGCTTCAACCGGATCAGCCTCGGCGTGCAGGACTTCGACCCGGAGGTGCAGGCGGCGATCCATCGTGTGCAGTCCTATGAGGAAACGCGCGATGTGGTGCTGGCGGCGCGCCGGCTCGGCTTCCGCTCGGTCAGCATGGACCTCATCTACGGGCTGCCGCACCAGACCACCGAACGCTTCGCAGCAACCATCGACCGCGTGCTGACGCTGCGGCCGGACCGGCTCTCGGCCTACAGCTACGCGCACCTGCCGCATGTGTTCAAGCCGCAGCGGCGCATCGACGAGGCGGCGCTGCCGCCCGCCGGCGAGAAGCTCGACATCCTGGTGTCCACGATCGAGCGCCTGACCGCCGCCGGCTATGTCTATATCGGCATGGATCATTTCGCGCTGCCGGACGACGACCTCGCCATCGCCCAGCAGGCCGGGCGGCTGCAACGCAACTTCCAGGGCTACGCCACCCACGCGGGGCACGATCAACTGGGCTTCGGCGTCTCGGCGATTGGCGCGGTGGCCGGCCACTACGCGCAGAACGCGCGCACCACGGACGAGTACTACGACGCGCTGGACGCCGGCCGGCTGCCGGTGGCGCGCGGCTTCGGCATGTCCGCCGATGACCATCTGCGCAAGGCGATCATCGGCGCGCTGATGTGTCACGGCACTTTGGACATTGCGGCGGTGGAGGCGGCGCACGGCATCGACTTCGCCCGAACCTTCGCGCCGGAATTMGCCGGGCTGGACGCGCTGGCGGCAGAGGGGTTGCTGCGGCGCGACGCGTCGCGGATCGACATCACCCCGCTGGGCCGGCTGCTGGTGCGCCGCGTGGCGATGGTGTTCGACCGCTACCTGCGCCAGGACGGCGCGCGCGAGGTGCCGCTGGTGCGCTATTCACGCGTGGTCTGACCCGCTGCCTATATATATATCTAGTGGGGCGCCGGCCCCATCGACCCCATCGACCCCATCGAAACAAAAAAGCCCGCGAGGATCGTCGCGGGCTTTTTTGCGTGGACTGAAAGGTGCGCTTGGCGTTACTTCGCAGCGTTGACCATGTAGTCGGCGGCGGCGATCACGTCGGCGTCGGCGCCGGCATAGCCACCCTTGGGCGGCATCACGCCCTTGCCCTTGAGCGCGAAGTTGTGGACGGCGTCCATGCCTTCCTTGATGCGCGGTGCCCAGGCGGCCTTGTCGCCGAACTTCGGCGCACCAGCCACACCGGCGGCGTGGCAGGCGGCGCAAACCTGGTCATAGACCTTCTTGCCGGTCTCGGCCGATGCAGCGGCCGGGGCGGCAGCCGCCGCCGGGGCAGCTGGCGCGGCAGGAACCGCCGGGGCCGCGGCCTGTGCGTCAGGCGCCGAAGCCGCAGCCTGGGCCGGTGCCGCCTGGGCAGGCGCGGGCGGTTCCGGGAACTTGGCGCCGCCGGCGTCGGCCAGGTGCACCACGGCACGGGCCAGTTCGTAGTCGGTGTAGTCGTCCGGCGAGGTGCCGGCGCGGGGGGGCATCGCGCCCTTGCCGTTCATCACGGACTTCAGCAGGCCGTCAAAGCCCTGGCCGATCCGCGCGGTCCAGTCGCCGGGTGTGCCGTGCTTGGGCGCTCCGGCCGCACCGGTGGCGTGGCAGGCGGCGCAGACTTCCTTGTAGACCTGCTCGCCGGTCTTGAAGACGCGCGGCGCGTTCGGGTCCTTGATTTCCAGGGAAGCGACGGGTTGGATGCGATGGTTGACGGCTTCGGCCGTCTGGGTGGAGCCGGCGCCCTCGTGGGTGCCGTGACCAACAAAACTAACCAACAGGACGATCACGAGAATCGGCACCACGAAGGCGGCGATCACGACAGCGATCAGTTGTTTCGGGGTCTTGATGGGAGACTCGTGGTGGTCGTTTTCTTGGTGGACGTCACTCATACAGAACTCTCGATTTTGCAGGGAAACCTAGTGCAGCGCGTTGGGGGCGGCTTGCTTTGTTGGCCCTTGTCGGGGATGGGTCTGTTTTCGCCTTTCGGCTATCTGCGTCCGGGCCATGTCTCGTGTCCCGGGTACGTCTCGTTTCGACGCAAATAGCTGGCGATTATAGACCCAAGCCGTGGCGTCCGGGGCCAAAAGCGGCGGCTGCGAGACCTGCCGGAACCCTTCCCGGCGCAACCCGCATGGACGCCGCCCGACAAACGAGGTATCCTATGCGACTTTCCGACGCCGGCCCTCGTCCGACGTCAATCGCAGCTCACATCGCGCCCGTAGCTCAATGGATAGAGTACTGCCCTCCGAAGGCAGGGGTTGCTGGTTCGATCCCAGCCGGGCGCACCAATAGACTGGCTTGCAGTCAGTCCACGCTAGTCAATCCCGCACACGCGAATTTCCAACAGTTTGTGGTCTGAAGCCAGGTCGACTTCCGAGCAGCGGACGCTTGCGCCCGTCTCACCGATACCCCGTGATATCCGCCGGCTTGCCCGCATCGACCACTTCGGTCATGTAGCGCCAGGCGTCGGGCTGGCTGCCGTCGAGGTCGGTGAAGCCGTAGACCTGCGCCAGTTGGCCGCTGGATAGCGCCTGGCCGTTCCAGCGGGCCAGCTCGGGGTCGGCGGCGAGGGCTGCCACGGCGCGGCCTACGTAGGCGGGGGTTTCGGAGATTGCGAAATGGGGTTGCCGTGCGGTGGCGTCGCGCCAGTTGGCCTCGGTGACGCCGTAGGCGTCCAGCATGGCCTCGGCGCGCAGCCAGCCCGGCGTCAGTGCCACGGCGGTGGCGCCGTACGGCCCCAGTTCATGCGCGAGGGCGAAGGCCATGCGCAGCACGCTGGCCTTCGCCAGATCGTAGAAGAACGACACGCGGTAGTTGGTGGCGTTGTAGGCCGCGGTGCCGTCGGTCACTTCCACCACCAGCCCACCCGGCGATTCGATCAGTAGCGGGATCGCAAAATGGCTGGTAATCGCATGGGTATGCACGCCCAGTTCGAGCGTGCGCAGGCCAATGTCGAGCGACGATTCCCACACGGTCTTATTCCACTCCATGACCGTGGCGCCCCAAATGTCGTTGACGAGGATGTGCAGCGCGCCGTGGTCGGCGCGGATGCGGTTCACCAGCGCGCTGACCTGGGATGGCACCGTGTGATCCACCCGCACGGCGATGCCCCGGCCGCCTGCCGCCGACACCAATTCGGCAGTTTCCTCGATGGTCTCCGGGCGATCCATCTCGGAGCGCTGTGCGCGCGTGGAACGCCCGGTCACGTAGACCGTGGCCCCGGCCGCCCCCAGTTGCACGGCGATGCCGCGTCCAGCGCCACGGGTGGCACCGGCCACCAGCGCGACGCGGTCTCTGAGCGGAGCAGTCATGGGAACGATGCTAGGCAACCGGCGCGCGTGCCGCAAGGTACGCCGCCGCGCGCGAGGCGTCTCCGGCGCCGCCTCACCGCTGTAACCGATCGGTCGATTTCCGGCCCCCGGCGCACGCGGCGCGGCCCGGCGGTAGCCGGCAGGCCAGCGTGGATGCCCCCTCCGCGATTGTGGCGCGCGCCTTGCAAGGAGAAGAGGTTCCGTCGCCCGCATCGCGCACACCGTGGAGGAAACCGCCATGCCAACCCTGACCCCTGCCCATCTCGACATGCTGCGCCAGTCCGTGCGCGGCAAGGTCCTGCTGCCCGCCGACCCCGGCTACGACACGGCCCGCACCGTCTGGAACGCCACCGTGGACAAGCGGCCGGCCGTGATCGTGCAGTGCACGGGCACCGCCGACGTGATCCAGGCCGTCAACTTCGCGCGGGACCGGGGCCTGGTGCTGGCCGTGCGCGGCGGCGGACACAATATCGCAGGCAGTGCGATCTGCGCCGACGGGCTGGTCATCGACCTCTCCGCGCACCGCAGCGTCCAGATCGATCCCAAGGAAAAAGTGGCCTGGGTCAGCGGCGGCGCCTTGCTGGCCGATTTCGACCACGAGGCGCAGGCGCTCGGGCTGGCCACGCCGCTCGGCATCAACTCCACCACCGGCGTGGCCGGGCTGACGCTCGGCGGCGGGTTCGGCTGGCTGACGCGCCAGTACGGCATGACTGTGGATAACCTGCTCGGCTGCGAGGTCGTCACCGCCGATGGCCAGCGCCGCTGGGCCAGCGCCACCGAGGAGCCCGACCTGTTCTGGGCCTTGCGCGGTGGCGGCGGCAACTTCGGCGTGGTCACGCTGTTCCAGTTCAAGCTGCACGATGTCGGGCCGATGGTCACCACCGGGCTGCTCGTCTTCCCGGCCGCCGAGGGCAAGTCGGTGCTGCGCCAGTACCGCACCTTCGCGGAAAACACGATGCCGGACGACCTGAACGTGTGGGTCGTGCTGCGCAAGGCGCCGCCGCTGCCGTTCCTGCCTTCCTCCGCGCATGGCAGCGACGTGGTGATCCTGGCCGTGTTCTACAACGGCGATCCCGACAAGGCCGACGCGGCCATCGCCCCGCTGCGCCAGTTCGGCCAGACCGTGGGCGAGCACGTGGGGCCGGCGCCGTACGCAGCGTGGCAGCAGGCGTTCGATCCGCTGCTCGGCCCGGGCGCGCGCAACTATTGGAAATCGCACAATTTCTCGCGCCTGGACGACGCCGCCATCGACGCGATGACGGACTTCGCGCTGCGCCTGCCGTCGCCGCTGGCCGACATCTTCATCGGCCAGGTGGGCGGGGTGGCCAACCGCGTGGCGCCCGATGCCACCGCCTACGCGCACCGCGACGCCCGCTACGTGATGAACGTGCACGCGCGCTGGGAGCGCAATGACGAGGACAACGCCTGCATCGCCTGGGCGCGCGACTTCTTCCGCGCGACCGAGCCGTACGCCACGGGCAGCGTCTACGTGAATTTCCTGACCGAGGAGGAAACCGCGCGCGTGGGCGCCGCCTATGGGCCGAACTACGACCGGCTGGCGCGCATCAAGCGTCAATACGATCCGCACAACCTGTTCTGCACGAACCAGAACATCGCCCCGGCGCCGTAGCGGCATTGCCCGACTGTGGCGGACACGTTCCGCCACACATCGCCGGCGCATGCGTTGCTATGATGGCGGCCATGGCCGGCGACTTCCTCATCCCTCATCACGAATACGAGATCACCGCGATCCGCGCCCAGGGCGCGGGCGGGCAGAACATCAACAAGGTGTCCAACGCGGTGCACCTGCGCTACGACGTACGCACGGCGTCGCTGGCGGCCGACCACAAGGAGCGGCTGCTGGCCCTGCACGACCACCGCATCACCCGCGACGGCGTGATCGTCATCAAGGCGCAGCAGCACCGCAGCCTGGAGATGAACCGCGAGGAAGCGGTTCGGCGCCTGCACGAGCTGGTGGAGAGCGTGGCCACGCCGCCGCGCACCCGGCGCGCCACGCGGCCCACGCTGGCATCGCGCAAGCGGCGCATCGAGGCCAAGACCCAGCGCGGCCAGATCAAGGCGCTGCGCGGGCGGGTGGTCGATTAGTCGTTAGTCACCCAGTCAACGCCAGTCACCGATCGGTCACTTTATTCGAACGTTTATTTCAAACGCACGGCGGATGCCTCGCGGCGGCGGGAATTGGAGGGCATGCTCGGTGTCCGCGCGTTGACTTCGCCCCCGAAACTCGGCGATTGTCTACGGCAGTCAAGACCCGCCCCCAGGCCCGCCCCCATGTCCATCGTCCAGCCCGCCGTTGCCCTCCAGCCCATTCCGCGCGACCCGGGCTGGCCCATCGTCGGCAATCTGTTCCAGATCACGCAGGGCGAGGTCGGGCAGCATCTGCTGGCGCGCAGCCGGCACCATGACGGCATCTTCGAGCTGGACTTCGCGGGGCGGCGCGTGCCGTTCGTGTCGTCCGTGGCGCTGGCCAGCGAGCTGTGCGACGCCACGCGCTTCCGCAAGATCATCGGCCCGCCGCTTTCCTACCTGCGCGACATGGCCGGCGACGGCCTGTTCACCGCGCACAGCGACGAGCCGAACTGGGGCTGCGCCCACCGCATCCTGATGCCGGCGTTCAGCCAGCGCGCGATGAAGGGCTATTTCGACGTGATGCTGCGCGTGGCCAATCGCCTCGTGGACAAATGGGACCGTCAGGGCCCGGACGCCGATATCGCCGTGGCCGACGACATGACCCGGCTCACGCTGGACACCATCGCGCTGTCCGGTTTCGGCTACGACTTCGACTCGTTTTCCAGCGAACGGCTAGACCCGTTCATCGTGGCGATGGTCGGCGCGCTGCAGGAGGCGATGAACAAGCTCACGCGGCTGCCGATCCAGGACCGCTTCATGGGCCGCGCCCACCGCCAGTGCGCCGCGGACATCGCCTATATGCGCAACCTGGTGGACGATGTGATCCGCCAGCGCCGTGCCGCGCCCACCGCCGGCATGGACCTGCTGAACCTGATGCTGGAGGCGCGCGACCCCGAGACCGACCAACGCCTGGACGACGCGAACATCCGCAATCAGGTCATCACCTTCCTGATTGCCGGGCACGAGACCACCAGCGGCCTGCTGACCTTCGCGCTCTACGAACTGCTGCGCAACCCCGGCGTGCTGGCGCAGGCCTATGCGGAGGTGGACGCCGTGCTGCCCGGCGACGCCGCGCCGGTCTACGCCGATCTCGCCCGGATGCCCGTGCTGGACCGCGTGCTCAAGGAGACGCTGCGGCTCTGGCCGACCGCGCCGGCGTTCGCCGTGGCGCCGTTCGACGATGTGGTGATCGGCGGGCGCTACCACCTGCGCAAGGATCGGCGCATTTCGGTGGTGCTGACCGCGCTGCACCGGGACCCACAGGTGTGGGCCCACCCGGAGCGGTTCGATATCGACCGTTTCCTGCCCGAGCACGAGGCGCGGCTGCCGGCGCACGCCTACATGCCGTTCGGGCAGGGCGAGCGCGCGTGCATCGGCCGGCAGTTCGCGCTGACCGAGGCCAAGCTGGCGCTGGCGCTGATGCTGCGCCACTTCGCCTTCCACGATCCGTACGACTACCAGTTCAAGCTCAAGGAAACGCTGACGATCAAGCCCGACAACCTCGTGCTGCGCGCGCGGCGGCGCCGCCCGCACGAGCGCATCGCGGCCCAGCCCGTGGCGGCGGAGGCCACGCCCGCCGCGCAGGCCGAGGTACGCGGCCACGGGCAGGCGCTGACCGTGCTGTGCGCGTCGAGCCTGGGCACCGCGCGCGAGCTGGCCGAGCAGATCCACGCCGGGGCGGTGGGCGCCGGTTTCGCGGCGAAGCTGCAGGATCTCGACGACGTCGTCGGCGCGCTGCCGGCGTCGGGCATCGTGGTGATCGTCGCCGCTACCTACAACGGCCGCGCGCCGGACTCGGGCCGCCGCTTCGAGGCGATGCTGGACGCCCACGCGGCGGCCGGCTATCGCGCCGATGGCCTCCGGCTGGCGCTGCTCGGCTGTGGCAATTCCCAATGGGCGACGTATCAGGCGTTCCCGCGCCGCGTGTTCGACTTCTTCACATCGGCGGGCGCCGTGCCGCTGCTGGAACGCGGCGAAGCCGATGGCAACGGCGACTTCGACCAGTCCGCCGAACGCTGGCTGGGCCAGCTCTGGCAGGCCTTGCAGGCCGAGGGCGTGGACCCGGGCGGGGCGGGCACGGGCGGCATCGTCGCGGAGGTCCGCAGTCTGGCGGCGATCCGCGCCGAGACGCTGCCGGCCGGGACGCAGGGCTGCACGGTCTTGTCGAATACCGAACTTGTGAACGATCCGAGCGGCCTGTGGGATTTCTCTCTTGAGGCGCCGCGCACCTCCACGCGCGACATCCGCCTGCAACTACCGCCCGGCGTGACCTACCAGACCGGCGATCACCTCGCCGTCTGGCCGCAAAACGGCGCCGCGCTGGTGGAGGCGCTGTGCGAACGGCTCGACCTCGACGCGAACGCCATGGTCACGCTCTCCGCGCCGCAAGGCACCGGGCGGGGCCTGCCGATTGGCCAGCCGCTCCCGCTGCGGCAGTTGCTGACACACTTTGTTGAATTGCAGGACGTGGTTTCCCGGCAGACGCTGCGCGGGCTGATGCGCGCCACGCGCTGCCCGTTCACGCAGCAGGCGCTGGCAATGCTGGCCTCGGACGATGCCGAGCGCGGCTACGCGGCGCAGGTGGCGGCGCGGCGGCTGGGTCTGCTCGACGTGCTGGTGGCGCACCCGGCGATCACGCTGTCGCTGGAGGGCCTGCTCGGTTGCGTGGTGCCGATGCGGCCGCGTTTCTATTCGATTGCCTCGTCGCCGCTGGTGTCGCCGGACGTGGCGACGCTGCTGGTCGGCACGGTCTGGGCGCCGGCGCTGTCCGGGCGCGGGCAGTTCCGGGGCGTGGCCTCGACGTGGTTGCAGGGGCTGGCGCCGGGTGCGCGCGTCGCGGCGTCCATCCGCACGCCGAACCCGCCGTTCGCGCCCGAGGCCGACCCGCGCGTGCCGATGCTGCTGATCGGCCCGGGCACCGGCATCGCGCCGTTCCGGGGCTTTATCGAGGAACGGGCGGCGCAGCGCGCGGCGGGGCAGGCCGTGGCGCCGGTGCAACTCTACTTCGGCTGCCGCCATCCTTCGCACGACTGGCTCTACGGCGACGAGATCGCCGCCTGGGCCGGGCAGGGCGTGGCCGAGGTTCATGTCGCCTATTCGGTGGTGCCGGAGGCGCCGCGCTATGTGCAGGATCTGCTCTGGCAACGGCGCGACGCCGTCTGGGCGCAGATCGAAGCCGGCGCCACGGTCTACGTCTGCGGCGACGGCCGACGCATGGCGCCGGCGGTACGCCAGACGCTGATCGACATCGGCACGCAGGTAGGCGGGATGGACGCCACGCAGGCGTCCGACTGGTTCGCCGGGCTGGTGGCGCAGGGGCGGTACCGGCAGGACGTGTTCAACTGACGGCGCGTATTGAGGTGCTGTCCCTCTCCCCCGGCCCCTCTCCCGCAAGCGGGCGATGGAGACCCCGCTCGGTTTGCCAATCGGCGAGGGAGACGACCCTTCGGTTTGCTMCCCTCTCCCTCTGGGAGAGGGGCCGGGGGAGAGGGCAGGCGCCTGCCGGAGCCCCACCGCTTCCTGGCAGAATTCGACGGATCATTGTCCGTCAGCCGCCCCGCGTCGCCCGTACGCTGGTAGCCATCCCACTCTTATCCGGAGAATCCGATGGCTACCTCCGCCATGCGGCAGGCGCGCGTGCTGGCGCTGTGCCAGGCGCTATACACCGCCGCGCTGTCCGTTGACCTGACGCTGACCGGGCTGGTCGGCTACACGCTCGCGCCGGACAAGGCGCTGGCCACCTTGCCGTTCGCGCTGATTACCGTGGCCTCGGCGCTGACCGCCATCGCCGCCGCATTCCTGATCGAGCGCTTTGGCCGCCGGCTGGCGTTCTCGCTCGGGGGGCTGGCCTGCGCGCTGGGCGGCGTGGTCTCGGTCTGGGCGATCTATACCCATCACTTCGTGTTGTTCTGCGTCGGCACGGCGCTGGTCGGCGTGTTCCAGGCGTTTGCGCGCTTCTACCGGCTCGCCGCCGCCGATGCCGCGCCCGCGCCGGACAAGCCGCGCGCCATCTCGGCCGTGCTCACCGGTGGCGTGGTCGCCGCCGTCTGCGGGCCGGCCATCGCCGCGTGGAGCGCGGACATGATGCAGCCGCTGCCGTTCGCGGGCTCGTACGCGGTGGTCGCCGTGTTCGGCGTGCTGACCATGCTGGTGCTGGCCTTCGCCTACCGCGAGCCGGCCTCGCTGGCCGCCGGCAGCGCCGCCAGCGATGGCCTGCCCGCGCGCCCGCTCGGCGAGATCGTGCGCCAGCCGATCTTCCTCGCCGCGTTCGCCAACAACGGCATCGGCAACGCGGTGATGATGTTCGTGATGACGGCCACGCCGATTGCCGCCGTGGCGTGCCAGCACACGATCACGCAGGGCGCGCAGATCATCGAATGGCACCTGGTCGGCATGTACGCGCCGTCGTTCTTCTCGGGCTGGCTGCTGCAACGCTTCGGCAATCCGGCGATGCTGGCCAGCGGCATTGCGCTGTCGGCGCTCGCGGCGGTGGTGGCACTGTGCTCGACCGCGCTGCCGGCCTTCTACCTCGCGCTGCTGTGCCTCGGCATCGGCTGGAATTTCATGTTCGTGGGCGGCACCACACTGCTGGCGGGCAGCTACCGCACCGCCGAGCGCGCGCGCACCCAGGCGACGGCCGAGTTTTCCGCCGCCGTGCTGACGGCGCTGGCCACGCTGGCGGCGGGGCAGGTGCTCTATCACTGGGGCTGGCAGGCTGTGAACGTGGCCGTGCTGCCGGCGCTGGCACTCGCGCTGGTCATCACGCTGCGCTGGCAGCGGCATGCGCGGCGGGTGGGGGCGATGGCGGCCCCGGCCTGATCGACAGCACGCGGCCCGGCGTATGATCGGGGCCACCTCATCCGTTCCCATCGCTCGATTCC
The DNA here is from genome assembly GCF_056396345.1 of Cupriavidus sp. 05T42. Classification (NCBI taxonomy): domain Bacteria; kingdom Pseudomonadati; phylum Pseudomonadota; class Betaproteobacteria; order Burkholderiales; family Burkholderiaceae; genus Cupriavidus; species Cupriavidus sp. 05T42. The sequence goes on along the minus strand of NZ_JBFTLH010000012.1, from coordinate 107,118 downwards.
CATGCCCACCGACCTCCATCTCATCGCCGCATCGCCCCGCGTGGTGGTGATCGTGGCGCCGGACCCGGCGCAGGAGCTTGACGTCACCGGGCCGACCGCCGTGTTCGGCGCGGCCAACAAGCTGTGCGGGCGGGCCGAGCCGTTCTACGACGTGCGCGTGGTCAGCGTCAGCGACGACGCCATCGTGCGCACCGAAAGCGGCGTGCGGATGCTGGCCGACGCGCCGTACCACCAGATCGCCGACGCCATCGGCCAGCCCATCGACACCCTGCTGATCTCGGGCGGCTCCGGCCACGCGGCGGCGTCTGACGACGCGCGGTTGATCGGCTGGATCCGCGAGCAGGCGCCCCGGGTGCGGCGGCTCGGCGCGGTCTGCACCGGCGCCTTCGTGCTCGCCCGCACCGGGCTGCTGGACGAAGCGCGCGTGACCACGCACTGGCGCCACGCGGACCGCCTGGCCACGCGCTACCCCCGGCTGACCGTCGATGCGGACCCGATCTGGATTCGCGCGGGCCGCTACTACACCTCGGCCGGCGTGACGGCGGGCATGGACCTGTCGCTGGCGCTGGTGGAGGAAGACCTCGGGTACGCGGTGTCGCTCGAAGTGGCGCGCGAACTCGTCCTGTTCCTGCGTCGACCGGGCAACCAGGCGCAGTTCTCCACCTCGCTGCGCGCGCAGGCGGCCGAGAGCGTGGAGTTGCGGGCCTTGCAGGGATGGATGGCGGATCACCTCGACCGCGACCTCTCGGTAGCCGTACTGGCCGAGCGGGTGGCGATGAGCCCGCGCAACTTCGCGCGCGTGTTCGCCAAGCAGGTGGGGGAGACTCCGGCGCGTTACGTGGAGCGGCTGCGGGTGGAGGCGGTGCGGCGGATGCTGGAGGCCAGCGACCGCCGGCTGGAGAGCATCGCCCACGCCACCGGCTTCGCCAACGCGGACGTCATGCGGCAGGCCTTCCTGCGGCATGTGCAGACCACGCCCGAACGCTACCGGGCCGCCTTCCGGGCGGAACGGGGCGCGGCGGCCTAGCGACCGCCGACCCGCGCCCTTATCCCATTAACGGCTGGATTGCAGCGCCGCGATGCGCTGTTCGATCGGCGGATGGCTCGAGAACATCGCCAGCCACTTGCGGCCGCCCGAGATCCCCATCGCCTGCATGTTCTGCGGCAGGCCATCGGCATCGAGGCCGCCCAGGCGGCGCAGCGCCGAGACCATCGGGGTGGGCGTGCCCATCAGGCCGGCCGCGCCTGCGTCCGCACGGAACTCGCGCTGGCGCGAGAACCACGCCACGATCACGCTGGCCAGGATGCCGAAGAGCAGCTCGCAGATCACCACGGTGATCATGTAGCCGATGCCGGGGCCGCTCGACTCCTCGTCGTTGCGGCGCAGCCACGAATCCACGAAGTAGCCGACCACGCGTGCCATGAAGATCACGAAGGTGTTCACCACGCCCTGGATCAGCGTCAGGGTGACCATGTCGCCATTGGCGATGTGGGCCACCTCGTGCGCCAGCACGGCTTCCACTTCGTCGTGGGACATCGACTGGAGCAGGCCGGTGGACACCGCCACCAGCGAGCTTTTTTTCGACGCGCCCGTGGCGAAGGCATTCGGCTCGCCGTCATAGATCGCCACTTCGGGCATCGGCAGGCCGGCCCGGGTGGCGAGTTTCTCGACGGTCTGCATCAGCCACAGCTCGGTGCTGGTGCTCGGATGGGTGATGATCTGGGCACCGACCGACCACTTGGCGATGGTCTTGGACATCAGCAGCGAGATGAACGAGCCGCCGAAGCCCATCAGCGCGGCGAACGCCAGCAGCATGCCGAGGTTGAGGCCGTTGGATGTCAGGTAGCGGTTCACGCCCAGCAGGCTGGCCGCGACGCTGAGGACGAGCATGACGGCGATGTTGGTCGCCAGGAACAGGAAAATACGTTTCATGGTGTGTGGGGCAAGGATAAAGACGCGGACGAGCCGCAGGCGCTCACGGCGCTGACTGGGCGCCGCACGACAAACGGAACGCGCACGGCCGGCCAGTGGCGGCCACGCGCGCAATGGGGATCAGCCGCGCGGCGGGCGCGGCAAGCGGGGAAGGTGGGGGTCCGGCAGCGTGATGCCGGCATAGCGCGGCAAGGCGCCGCGCACAGAGGGGGCGGCCACACGCGGCATCGGCGCGGGCAACAGCTGTTCGGCGAAGTCGGCGCCCGGCGGCGAGGGCTCGGCGCTATCGGCCGGCATCGGCAGGCGTGGCTCCGCCGGCGCGGCGAAGTCGGCCTGATCGGCCAGCACCGGGTCGGCGGCAATCATCACCGCCTGCATCGACGTCTCCACCTGGGCCACCGGCGTGCTGACGCCTGCCCAGGCCTGCAACGGCAGGAAGGCAAGCAGCACGATCATCAGCAGGAGCCGAAGCGGTTGCACGGAGCGGTGTGACGAGGGGGACGACATTGGCGTCGATTCTACCGCAGGGGGCTGGCGGCCGTTGCCCCGCAGCAAGCTGACGGCAAATCGCCTACACTCCCTCCGTAACCCTGTAATTGCTACAGGGATTTCCGAACCCGGAGAACCAGACCATGCGTATCGGCGAACTGTCCCGCCACAGCGGTTGCGACGTCGAGACCATCCGCTATTACGAGCGCGAGGGGTTGCTCGATGCCCCGCAGCGGGAAGACAACGGCTATCGCCGGTACGGCGACCCGCATCTCGTGCAGCTCAACTTCGTGCGCCATTGCCGTTCGCTGGGGATGAGCCTGTCCGATGTGCGCCGGCTGCGGGATTTCCAGCGCAATCCGTCGCTGGCGTGTGGCGATATCGACACGCTGCTCGACCGCCAGATCGACCAGATTCACGCCCAACGCGTGGCGCTGGAAGCGCTGGAAGGGCAGTTGCGTGCGCTGCGGCATACCTGCGAGAACCCGAACCCGCATCCGGCCAGCGAGTGCGGCATTCTCCAGAACCTCCAGCAGGCAGCCGAAGGGGCGGCCTGCGAATGTCATCCACGGCATTGATGTGATGGGCTCCATTGCATAAGAGCGTATCAATGCGGCGCATAGGGTACACCCTCAGCCCGCGCCATCGGACGGCTGTGCTAGCATGGCCGTTCGTTTTCCCTGCATCTCAGATCATTCTCACGATGTCCCGTCATCTGCCGTTCACCGCATTCGCCATGGTCCGCTTCCAGCGGCCGGCGGGCGCGTGCGTGCGGGTGAAGCGCATCGCCATGCGCAGCATCGACCGCCGGATCAACGCCCCGCTTGATCCCGCCCGGTTCCCGGCCTGACCGATCCCCACCAAGCGGGCCCGGCGCCGAACCGGGCCCGAGTCACCGCAGTTTCCATCCTGCCGGCGTCGCCCCATTGCGCCGGCCATTGAATTCCTGACACCCTGGCCGCCGCGCGCCTGAATCTGCGCTCGGCTGCCGCCTTGCGAGAGAGACCTTTGCCATGGCCAAGTCCAACGGCGTTTCCAGCAACGCCCCCACCCTGTACCTGACCGAACTGGACGTGACGCGCCTGGAAGGTATCGCCAGCCGCGCCGCCACCGCCGAACTCGACGAAATGCTGGACGCGCTGCTCACCCGCGCGGCCATCGTGCCGCCGGACGCGATCCCCAAGGACGTGGTGACGATGAACTCGCGCGTGGTCTGCGCACTGGAAGGGGAGCCGGCGCCGCGCGACTGGACGCTGGTCTATCCGGACGATGCCGACCTGGCCGGCGGCCGCCTCTCGGTGCTCTCCCCGGTGGGGCAGGCGCTGCTCGGCGCCCGCGCCGGCCAGACCGTGGACTACCGCCTGCCGGACGGCCGCCAGCAACGCGTGACCGTGCTGGAAGTGGCCTTCCAGCCCGAAGCCAGCGGCCAGTTCACGCTCTGATCTCGCGCTGATTCCCCCGGTCATCCGCCTGGATTGACCGGTCAACGCGGCTGGCACCCCGCCAGTCGCGCCCCCGCGGCCACCGTTCATCGGCAGGTCCAGCGTTTCACGGCGTGCAACGCACCATTCGTCGCAGCGGTATTTCTCGTTGGCGGCCGACCCACTAACCTTCACTCCGTGCTCAGATGGCAACGCAGATTGTTCATCCGGGCAGCAGTTCAGCTGTCTACATAAAAAAGCAGTGAATCAGTTGAAGGAGTCCCAGATGAACGCCAAACGTATCCTTGGCGGCGCCCTTGTGTTCGCCGCATTCGCAGCGTCAGCCGCGGCCATGGCCGCGCCGGCCGCCACCAGCAAGGCTGGTAAGTTCGACGTCTATGCCGATGCCTTGCGCACCGGCAGGTTCGATGTCTACACGGACGGTGCAAAAACCGGCCCGTTCGACACCTATACGGATGGCGCCCGCCAAGGCCCGTTCAACCCGTTCGGCGAAGGCACCCGGCAAGGCAAGTTCGACAGCTTCAGCGAAGGCAGCCGCACGTTCAGTGGAGAGATCTCCGCGACGCCGGTCGACAACTCGCGCAATGGCGACTTGTACGGCTACAACTATCGCGTCTGAACCTAGCTCGTCCTGACGGACAACGCGGCCACTTAGGTGGCCGCGACAGTTTTCTCTCCCACCTGCCCGGCCGACCTCCTCCTTCTCTCTCTCCGCCTGGGMAGGTGATTTTTGCTCCCGCCGTTCCCGCTTCCCCGCTTACAGCTTCTTCGCCGCAAACGTATCGCATTTGCGGATATCCCCCGTGGTCAGCCCCTGCCTGAGCCAGCGCACACGTTGTTCGCTCGTGCCGTGGGTGAACGCCTCCGGCACCACGTAGCCCTGCGCTTGCCGTTGCAGCCGGTCGTCACCAATCGCGGCGGCGGCTTTCAGTCCTTCCTCCACATCGCCCGGTTCCAGCAGTGCCTGATTGGCCTTTTGCGCCGTCGCGGCCCAGACGCCGGCCAGGCAGTCGGCCTGTAGCTCCAGACGCACGGATAGCTGGTTCGCCTGCGCCTCGCCCATGCGGCGGCGCGCGGCGTCCACCTTGGCGGACACCCCGAGCAGGTTCTGCACATGGTGGCCAATCTCGTGGGCAATCACGTACGCCTGGGCGAAGTCGCCGCTGGCGCCGAAGCGCTTGCGCAGCTCGTCATAGAAGGCCAGGTCGATGTAGACCTTCTGGTCACCCGGGCAGTAGAACGGCCCCATCGCCGACTGACCGGTGCCGCACGCCGTGGGCGTGGCGCCCGAGAACAGCACCAGCGTGGGCGGCGCGTAGCGGCGGTTCAGGTCGGTTTCGAAGATGTGCTCCCATGTCCGCTCGGTATTGCCGAGCACCTTGCGCGTGAACACGGTGAGCTGGTCGGTGGCCGGCGGGCGGTGCGCCTGGGACTGCGGCGCCTGCTGCGGCTGGCCCTGGATGACCGAGGCGCCCTGGAAAATCACCGACGGATCGACCCCAAAGAAATACGAGGCGGCCAGCGCGATAACGATGGTGCCGATACCGATCGATTTGCCGCCGATGGGGAAGCCGCCGCCGCCAAATCCGCCGCCACGGCGGTCTTCCACATTCTGGCTTTCGGCTTCGTCGTCGAGACGCATGAGGGCTCCGTCATAGCTTGTAGATCGGCGGCCACGTGGGGCCGCCATATGTCGGAGCAGTATAGCAATGGCGCCCGACGGTAGATGTCAGCCATCCACCGTCAGGTACATCCCTTAGTGGCCCTCAGCGGGCCCTCAGACCGCCGCCGGCTGGCGCAGCGCGCCGCCGATGCCGAGGTCCGCGTCCAGGCTGCCCGCCACTTCGGTGCCGACTTCGGCCACGCGCAGCAGGTTGGTCGTGCCGCCCTGGCCGAACGGCATGCCGGCCGCAATGGTGATCTGGTCGCCCGGCGCCGCGTAGCCTTCCACCAGGGCCGCGCGGGAGGCGGCTTCCACCATCTCGTCCACGCTCTGCACATCCGGGCTGACCGTCGAATGGATCCCCCAGGCCATGGCCAGCCGCCGCGCAATCTCAAGATTCGGCGTGATGCTGACGATGGGCGCGCACGGCCGCTCGCGCGCGGCACGCAGCGCTGTGGCGCCGGACGACGTGTACGTCACCGTGGCCACCGCGCCGATGATCTGCGTGACCTCGCGCAGCGCCGCGCAGATCGCATCCTGGCGCGTGGAGAGCGGCGCCTCGTGCTGCGCATCGATCATATTGCGGTACAGCGGGTCCTGCTCCACCTCGGTGATGATGCGGTCCATCATCGATACCGCCGGTACCGGATGCCGGCCGTTGGCCGATTCGGCGGACAGCATCACGGCATCGGCGCCGTCGTAGATGGCGCTGGCCACGTCGGAGGCCTCCGCGCGCGTGGGCACCGGCGAGTCGATCATCGATTCCAGCATCTGCGTGGCGATGACGATGGGTTTGCCGAGCTGGCGGCAGATGCGCAGGATGCGCTTCTGCACGCCGGGCACGCGCTCGGGCGGCAGTTCCACGCCGAGGTCGCCGCGCGCCACCATCACCGCGTCGGACACGCGCACGATCTCTTCCAGCTGCTGCAAAGCCGCCGGCTTCTCGATCTTCGACAGCACGCCTGCGCGCGTGCCGATGATCTCGCGCGCCTCGGCGATGTCCGAGGGCCGCTGCACGAAGGACAGCGCGATCCAGTCCGCGCCCAGCTCCAGCGCGAAGGCCAGGTCGCGGCGGTCCTTCTCGGTCAGCGCGGGGATGGGGATCACCGCGTCCGGCACGTTTACGCCCTTGCGGTCAGACAGCGTGCCGTTGTTGGCCACGCGCGTGGTGATGCTGCCGCTCGCCACGGCCACGATGTTCAGGCGCACCTTGCCGTCATCGATCAGCAGGGACTGCCCGGCACTGGCCGCGCGGAACAGCTCCGGGTGCGGCAGGTAGACGCGCGTGGCATCGCCGGGCGTGGGGTCGCTGTCCAGCACGAAGGTGTCGCCGGCCTTGACCGCCACCTTGCCCACCGCGAAGGGGCCGATGCGCAGCTTCGGGCCCTGCAGGTCGGCCAGGACGGCGATGGGGCGGCCGGTCTCGGCCTCCACCTGGCGCACGGCGTCGTAGCGCGCGCGATGGTCCTCGTGCGTGCCGTGGCTGAAGTTCAGCCGGAACACGTCTGCGCCGGCATCGAACAATTGGCGGATGACCGCGATGTCCGAGCTGGCGGGTCCGAGCGTGGCAACGATCTTGGCTTTGCGCTGGCGTCTCATGATGTCTCCTTCCTGTTTCCGTGGGGCTCTTGTGCGTCTTGTGGGGCGGCGCGATCCGGGATCAGACGATCAGGATCGCGCGGAAATCGTTGACGTTGGTACGGGTGGGGCCGGTCACGACGAGGTCGTCGAGGCCGGCGAAGAACCCGTAGCCGTCGTTGTTGTCGAGGTGGGCGCGGGCGGACTGGCCACGGGCGCCGGCCCGCGTCAGCGTGTCCGGGCCGAGCAGGGCGCCGGCGTTGTCTTCGGAGCCGTCGATGCCGTCCGTGTCCCCGGCGATGGCGTGCACGCCGGGCAGGCCGTCGAGCGCCACGGCCAGCGCCAGCAGGAATTCGGCATTGCGCCCGCCGCGCCCGTCGCCGCGCACGGTGACGGTGGTTTCGCCGCCGGACAGGATCACGCACGGCTTCTGGAATGGCTGGCCGCGCGTGGCGACCTGCCGGGCGATGGCGGCGTGCACTTCGGCCACGTCGCGCGCCTCGCCCTCGATGCAGTCGGACAGAATGTGCGCGGTCAGGCCCAGTTCGCGCGCCCGGGCCGCGGCGGCTTCGAGCGACTGCTCCGCGCTGGCCAGCGTGACGCTGCGGTGACCGGCAAAGCGCGCATCGCCGGGCTTGGGCGTCTCGCCGGCGCCGCTCTCCAAGTGCCGGCGCACGTTGGCGGGCACCTCGATCTGGTATTTGGCGATGACCGCGAGCGCGTCGGCGCAGGTGGTGGCGTCCGGCAGCGTGGGGCCGCTCGCGATCAGGGTCGGGTCATCGCCGGGAATATCGGAAATCAGCAGGGTCTCGACGCGCGCCGGCGCGCAGGCCAGCGCCAGCCGGCCGCCCTTGAGCGCCGAGAGATGCTTGCGCACGCAATTCATCTCGCCGATGTTCGCGCCGCTGCGCAGCAGCGCCTTGTTGACCGCCTGCTTGTCTTCCAGTGTCAGGCCCGGGGCCGGTGCCGCCAGCAGCGCGGAGCCGCCGCCGGAAATCAAGCAAAGCACGAGGTCATCGGCGGTCAGTCCCCGCACGGCTTCCACCATGCGTTGGGCGGCGCGCTGGCCTGCGGCGTCGGGTACCGGGTGGGCGGCTTCCACGACCTCGATGCGCCGGCAGTCGGCGCCATGGCCGTAGCGCGTGACCACCAGCCCCGACAGCTCGCCTTGCCAGTGCGCCTCCACGGCCTGCGCCATCGCGGCGGCAGCCTTGCCTGCGCCGATCACCACGGTGCGGCCCTTGGGGGGCGATGGCAGGTGCGGCGGCAGGCAGTGGGCGGCGCTGACGGACGCCACGGCCGTGTCGAACAGGTCGCTCAGCAGCGCGCGCGCGTGGCGGGGATCGCGGAAGTCAGGGAGGCTGCCTGGTCGCTGGGGCGACAGCAGGGCGGCGGTGGCGTCGGTGGCAAGCATGTGGGGTCCGGAAGGCAAGGCAAGACCCGGGCACGGGGCCCGGGCGGGTGAGGCTAGGTACGCTTACTTCGCGCTATTACATCGCGCTATTACTTCGCGCTTTTTGCGATCTCATGGTTMGACATGATCTCGATCGCCCGGCACAGCGCCGAGTGGTCGAGCTTGCCGAAGCCGTTGGCTGCGCATGCGTTGAACAGCTCCTGCGCGGTGGCCGTGTTCGGCAGCGACACGCCCAGCGTCTTGGCCCCTTGCAGCGCCAGATTCAGATCTTTCTGATGGAGTTCGATGCGGAAGCCGGGGTCGAACGTGCGCTTGACCATCCGCTCGCCGTGCACTTCCAGAATGCGCGACGCCGCGAAGCCGCCCATCAGCGCCTGACGCACCTTGGCCGGGTCGGCGCCAGCCTTCGACGCGAACAGCAGCGCCTCGGACACCGCCTGGATGTTCAGCGCCACGATGATCTGGTTGGCCACCTTGGTGGTCTGGCCGTCGCCGTTGCCGCCGACCAGCGTGATGTTCTTGCCCATCAGCTCGAACAGCGGCTTGACCTGATCGAACGCCTCGGCCGGGCCGCCCACCATGATGGTCAGCGAGGCCGCCTTGGCGCCCACCTCGCCGCCGGAGACCGGCGCGTCGAGGTAGGAGGCGCCGAGCTTGTTGATGCGCGCCGCGAAGTCCTTGGTGGCGATCGGCGAGATCGAGCTCATGTCCACCACGATCTTGCTGTAGCTGGCTTCCTTGCCGGCCGTCTTGAGCGCCGCCGCCACGCCCTTGTCGGCGAACAGCACCGCCTCCACGTGCGGGGTGTCCGGCACCATGATGACGATGATGTCCGCGCGCTTGGCGACTTCCTCGGCGCTGGTGCACACTGTCACGCCGGCATCGACCAGTGCCTGCGGCGCCGGATTGACGTCGTGCACGAACAGCGTGTGCCCTGCGGCGCGCAGGTGGCCCGCCATCGGCGCGCCCATGATGCCGAGGCCGATAAAGCCGACGTTTCGTTGATCTGCCATGGAATGTCTCCTCTCTAATCTATCGAAAAATTCTTGAATGTCTGCGGGGCGCGCGGCTTACTGCACGCCCATCGCGGCGCGCCAGCCCAGGCCGGCCTCGGTGGTGGTCTTCGGCTTGTACTCGCAGCCGATCCAGCCGGTGTAGCCAATCTCGTCCAGGTAGCCAAACAGGAACGGGTAATTCAGCTCGCCCGTGCCCGGCTCGTTGCGGCCCGGGTTGTCCGCCAGCTGCACGTGGCGGATCTTCGGCAGGTTGGCCTTGAGCGTCGCGGCGATCTCGCCCTCCATGCGCTGCATGTGATAGATGTCGTACTGCACATACAGATTCGTCGCATTGACTTGACCGATCAGGTCCACCGCCTGCTGGGTGCGCGAGAGGAAGAAGCCGGGGATATCGAAGGTGTTGATCGGCTCGATCAACAGGTCGATCTGCTCCTTCGCCAGCGCGGCGGCCGCGAAGCGCAGGTTCTCCACCAGCGTCTCGTTGGCCTGCTCACGCTTGACGTCCTGCGGCAGCTTGCMGACCAGGCAGTTCAGCTGGCGCACGCCGAGCACCTTMGCGTACTTGATCGCCTCGCCCACGCCTTCCTGGAACTCGCCCACGCGGTCCGGGTGGCAGGCGATGCCACGCTCGCCGGCCTCCCAGTTGCCGGCGGGCAGGTTGTGCAGCACGAGGTCCAGCTGGAACCGGCTCAGCCGGTCGGCAATCTGGTCCGCATGGAACGCGTACGGGAACAGGAACTCCACGCCCCGGAATCCGGCGCGGGCGGCGGCCTCGAAGCGGTCCAGGAAGGCCACTTCGTTGAACAGCATGGTCAGGTTGGCGGCGAGCTTTGGCATGTGTGTCTCTCTCCCGGTCAGGCGGTGGCCACTTCTTCGGACAGGATGGCCTCGTCGGCGTCCTCGATGTCCTCGATCGGCTCGAACTCGTTGATGTTGTCGATCTCGGTACCCATCGCGATATTGGTCACGCGCTCCAGGATCACTTCCACCACCACCGGCACCGAGAACTCGGCCATCAGGTCACGCGCCTCGGCGAAGGCCGGCGCGATGTCCTCGGGCTTGTGCACGCGGATCGCCTTGCAGCCGAGCCCTTCCACCACCTTGACGTGATCCACGCCATAGCCGTCCAGCTCCGGCGCGTTCACGTTGTCGAACGCCAGCTGCACGCAGTAATCCATCTCGAAGTTGCGCTGCGCCTGACGGATCAGGCCGAGGTAGGAGTTGTTCACCACGAGGTGGATGTACGGCACCTTGAACTGCGCGGCGACGGCCAGTTCCTCGATCATGAACTGGAAGTCGTAGTCGCCCGAGATGGCCACCACGTCCGATTCCGGCGAGGCCGTCTTCACGCCGATGGCGGCGGGGATCGTCCAGCCGAGCGGGCCGGCCTGACCGCAGTTGATCCAGTGGCGCGGCTGGTTCACCGACAGGAACTGCGCAGCGGCGATCTGCGACAGGCCGATAGTGCTGACGTAGCGCACGTCGCGCGGGAAGTACTGGTTCATCTCGCGGTACACGCGCTGCGGCTTGATGGGCACGTTGTCGAAGTCGCTCTTGCGCTTCATGGTGCGGCGGCGCTTCTGCACATCGGCCACCCAGGCCTTGCGGCACGGCAGGCGGCCGGCCATCTTCATCTCGCGCGCCACTTCCACGAACAGCTCCAGCGCGGCCTTGGCGTCCGAGACGATGCCGAGGTCCGGGCCGAACACGCGGCCGATCTGCGTCGGTTCGATATCGACGTGAACGAATTTCCGACCCTTCGTATAGACATCGACGCTCCCCGTGTGGCGGTTGGCCCAGCGGTTGCCGATGCCCATCACGAAGTCGGACGCCAGCAGCGTGGCATTGCCGTAGCGGTGCGAGGTCTGCAGGCCGACCATGCCGGCCTGGAGCGGATGGTCGTCGGCGAGCACGCCCCAGCCCATCAGCGTCGGCACCACCGGCACGTTGACCAGTTCGGCGAACTGCACCATCAGGTCGGCCGCATCGGCGTTGATCACGCCGCCGCCGCAGACGATCAGCGGGCGCTCGGCCGCGTTGAGCATGGCGATGGCCTTTTCGATCTGCGCGCGCGAGGCGGCCGGCTTGTACGGCTGGAGCGGCTGGTAGGTCTCCGGGTCAAATTCGATCTCGGCCACTTGCACGTCGAACGGCAGGTCGATCAGCACCGGACCCGGGCGGCCCGAGCGCATCAGGTGGAACGCCTGCTGGAAGACCTGCGGCACCAGCGCCGGCTCGCGCACGGTCACGGCCCACTTGGTCACCGGCTTGGCGATCGATTCGATATCGACGGCCTGGAAATCTTCCTTGTACAGCCGGGCGCGCGGGGCCTGGCCGGTCACGCAGAGGATGGGGATGGAATCCGCCCAGGCCGAGTACAGGCCCGTGATCATGTCCGTGCCGGCGGGGCCCGAGGTGCCCACGCACAGGCCGATATTGCCCGGCTCGGCACGCGTATAGCCCTCGGCCATATGCGAGGCGCCTTCCACGTGGCGGGCCAGCAGGTGCTTGATCGAACCGGCCTTGCGCATGGCCGAGTAGAACGGGTTGATCGCGGCGCCGGGCACGCCGAACGCGGTGGTGATGCCTTCCTTCTCCAGCACGGCGATGGCCGCGTCAACTGCTCTCATCTTCGGCATGTCTGTCTCCAGGGATCGAATTGAAATGGGTGAAATGTCCGCTGGCGTCGATCCTATGCCCGCAGCGGGGCGCGGATAAACAGAAGGGCGATCAGTTGATTCGATACCTGGGGTATGCAATGACCTCGCCGGCGCCGCTATGAAGTGACGAATTCAATACGTTGCAGTGCGGAATCCGCGTCCCCCACAAGCGTGGGGGTTGGGTCGATTTGGGGTGGATTGGGTGCAATTCGGGCTTTCGGTAGCAGGCCGCCCCAGCCAAAATAGCGGGCTCTGTTCTCGCCATCGCCTTGCCATGTACACGCGGCTGCCGTCCACCTATGAATTGATCGAAGCGCTCCAGGCCGGACCCGCCGAGCGCGCGCCGGACAGCCGGCTCGCGGGCGTGCTCTGGGCCGGCTTCGTGCTCGCGCTGGTGCCGGCGCTGGTGGCCGGGGGCGGGCTGGTCTGGTGGCACGAGATCCTCGGCCAGGCGCCGCCCGTGTGGCTGCCGCAGGTGTTCCACGGGCTGCTGGCRGTGTGCGGCGTGTTCTACGTGGGCGCGTGGCTGGTGCGCCTGCTGGTGCGGCGCGATGCGCTGCGGCATCCGCTGCGCTGGCTGTCGCGCCGGGTGGATGTGGAGAGCGATGCCGAGGACGCGCTGGTGCTTCGGCTCGGGCGTGTTCCCGCGCTCCAGTTGCGCGCGCGCCAGCGGCGCATCGTGCTGCAGGCGCGGCTCTGGGAAGGCGCCGCCCGCACGGTAGCGCTGGTGCTGGCGCTCGGCCCAGCGGCGGCCGTGCTGGCCGATGGGCTGGTCGTGGCGGCGCCCGACAAGGGGCCCGCGCTGGTGGCCGTGTACGGCGCCGTGCTGGTGGCCGGCGCGGCGTTCGCCCTGTTCGCCCAGTTGCAGTGCTGCGCGCCGCTGCGGCGGCTGGCCCACGTGCTGGGCGAGGCCGCCGAGATCAGCGACGCGCTGTTGCGCAGCCGCCCCAGCTGACCCGCCGGGGCTGCGAATGCCTCACAATGTGCCAGCAGGAGACAACCGGCTTGACTGGCCCATATGGATAAACTCAAACAAATCGAAGCCTTCATCGCCGTGGTGGAACATGGCAGCATGGCCGCCGCCGCGCTCACGCAGAACGTGACGCCGGTGATGATCGGCCGCCGCATCAACGCGCTCGAGGCGCGCATCGGCGTGAAGCTGCTGCACCGCTCCACACGCCGCATCGTCGTGACGGAGCAGGGCGCGGCGTTCATGGAGCAGTGCAAGAAGGCGCTGTCCGACCTGGACCGCGCCGAGATGCTGATTGCCGAAGGCAAGCACAAGGCCACCGGCCACCTGATCGTGTCCGCCCCGGCCGCGTTCGGCCGCAAGCATGTGGCGCCGCACGCGCCGGCGTTTCTGCGTGCCAATCCCGAAGTGCAGATCTCGTTCAACCTGACGGACCGCGTGGTGGATCTCGTGCGCGAGGGCTACGACGTCGGCATCCGCATCGGCGGCGCCATCGACCCGAATTTCGTGGCGATCAAGCTCGCGACGAACAAGCGCGTGGTCTGCGGCACGCCGGCCTACTTCGCCAAGCATGGGGTGCCGCACACGCTCGAGGATCTGGAGCGGCATAACTGCCTGGCCTTCAACCTGCAAGGCGGGCAGCAGCGCGGCTGGTATTTCCAGCAGAACGGCAAGACGGTGACGGTGCGTGTGAATGGCAACCTCGATTGCAACGACGGGGAATTGCTGCACCGCTGGACCGGCGAGAGTCTGGGACTGGGCTGGCGCTCCACCTGGGAGATCCTGCCGCAGCTGGAGAGCGGCGAGTTGATCACGGTGCTCGACGAATACGCGCTGCCGGACTACGACATCCTCGCGGTGTACCCGCAGCAGCGGCCGGTGCCGGCCAAGATCCGCTTCTTCATCGAACACCTGAAGACAGCGTTCGCAAAGCCCGGCTACTGGACCGGGCGCGCCGAAGCGTAAATCGGGGCCGTAAACGAAAAAGCCCGCAGCCGTTGCGGTCTGCGGGCAGCCCTTCTTGCGAAGGGCGGGGAGAGCTCATGAAGTGCGCCCCCGCAACTTCATGGCGAGAGGAATGATGCGCCTCCCGCCGCGTTTTGGACTTGATCGCCGTCAAGCGCCAGGCATTCCCTGACGATGCAGCGATCAGGCCAGCAACGCCGTCACCAGATCCTTGCCGCGCGATGCGCCCGGCACCTCCTCAAAGTGCAACGCCGCCTCCACATGCGCGAGGTGATCGACCATCAGCGTGACTGCCCGCTCCGCATCGCCCGCGCGCGCGGCGTCGATGAACTCGCGATGCTCGTCGGAGGAACACGTGGCATCGCGCCGGCTCTGGTACAGCATGGTGATGACCGCGCTGCGCATGGACAGCTCGCGCATGATCTCGGTCAGCACGTTGTTGCCAACCACCTCCGCCAGCACGATGTGGAAGTCGCCCAGCAGCCGGGTGCGCACCTGCGCGTCGTTGCCGCCCAGGGACTTGCGCTCGGCGGCCAGATGCTTGTCGATGCGCTTGTAGTCCGCCGCCGTGGCCTTGGCCACGAACTCGCGCGCCAGCGCGGCCTCCAGGATGCGCCGCACCGCGAAGACTTCACGCGCCTCCTCGGCACTCGGCTTGGCGACGAAGGCGCCCTTGTCCGGCACGATCTGGATGACCTTGTCCTTGGACAGCATCAGCAGCGCGGCCCGCACCTTGGTGCGGCTGACGCGATAGACGCTGGCCAGCGCCTCCTCCCGCAGCTTGGTGCCGGGGGGCAGGCGGTGCGAGACGATGGCGGCGACGATGTCGTCGGCAATCGCCTCGGCGGTCATGTCTGGATCGATGTGCTCGGGCATGGTGTCGCGCCTCTCGCCTCTGGGGGCGGACCGGCGCGGTGCGGGATTGGGAATGCGTGATTCTAGCGCCCCGCGACCGTGCCAGGCAGCGGCGCACCCACGGGGACTTTCCCGGTGTCCGCGCCGAGGCTGTCGCCCAGCGCCTCCAGGCCCGCGTCGAGATCACCCGCCGGAATCGTGCCGTTGAGCACCGCGTGGGCACGCTCCCGGTCGATATCCTTCTCCCAGGCCGCCACCACCACCGTCGCCACGCAGTTGCCGATCAGGTTGCCCACGGCGCGCGCGATGCCGATGAACCAGTCGACGGACAGCACCAGCACCAGGCCGATGGCGGGAATCGCCGGATGGGCCGACAGCGTCGCCGCCAGGATCACGATGGCCGAGCCCGGAATGCCGTGCGCGCCCTTCGAGGTGACCAGCGCCACGGCCAGAATGCCGAGCAGGTCGCCCAGCGCAAGCGGCGTATTCGTGGCTTGGGCGATGAAGACCGCCGCGAGCGTCAGGTAGATCGAGAACGCATCGAGGTTGAACGAGTAGCCGGTAGGAATCACCAGCCCGACCACCGACTTGCGCACGCCCATGAATTCGAGCTTCTTCATGACCTGCGGGAGCACGCTGTCCGAGGACGCCGTACCCAGCACCACCAGCAGTTCAGCCTTCAGATAGCGGATCAGCTTGATTACCGAGAACCCGCAGATCCGCATGATGGTGCCGAGCACCACGAGCACGAAGATCGTCACCGCGCCGTAGAACAGGATCACCAGGAAGCCGAGCTGCTTGAGCGAGCCGATGCCGTACTTGCCCACCGTGAACGCCACCGCGCCGAGCACGCCCAGCGGGGCCAGCTTGATGATGAAGCCCATCATCTTGAACAGCGTGTGGGAAAAGGTGTCGATCAGGCGCACCAGCGGCTTGCCCGGCTCGCCCACCAGCGACAGCGCGCAGCCGAACAGCACGGAGACCAGCAGCACCTGGAGCACGTCGCCGTTGGTGAAGGCGCCCATCACCGTGTTCGGGATCAGCTTGAGCAGGAAATCGACCGTGCCGGCGCTTTTCACCTTCTCGGCGTTGTCGATATAGGCGGCCATGGCCGAGATATCGAGCGTGCGCGGGTTCACGTTCATGCCCGTGCCGGGCTGGAACACGTAGGCCAGCACGATGCCCAGCGCCAGCGCGATGGTCGTGACGATCTCGAAGTAGATCACCGCCTTGATGCCGACCCGGCCCACCTTCTTCAGCTCGCCGGCGCCGCAGATACCGGCCACGACCACGCAGAACACGATGGGGCCGATCAGCATCTTGATCAGCTTGATGAAGGCATCGCCAAGGGGCTTGAGCTTGGCGGCGAACTCGGGAAAGCAGAGCCCGAGCAGGGTGCCGAGCACCAGGGCGATCAATACCTGGCCGAATAGCGAGCGAGTCAAGCGGCTAAAACTGCGGGCATGCAGGCGAGGGGGGCGCTGCGCGGGAAGGGATTGCTGCATCGTTGTCTCCGTGCCGGGCGGGTCCGGAATGGCCTGCCCTGATCTGGGTTTGGGAACGCCACGCCACCCTCGGCCGGGCTCGACAGGATTGTCGATAAACGATTGTCCGGGCGGGATTGTCGGTGCGTGCAGGCCAATATAGTGCATATCATTTTTGTATGCAATTTTTGAATTCACTGTGCTAACATGAATCGCAGAGAATAGAGCTTCGGCACCGGGCGCCCGCCCGGACTGGCGCCCCCGCCAGGACCCTCAGCGCCGGGCTACATGTAGATCGCAGGAGACCCGCTATGGCAGTAACCCCGGCAGCAACCCCGACGACTTTGGCCCCGGAGGCCGGCGCCCGCATCATGGCCTGGGCCGACGCCCTGGCCGTCCACACCGAGCAGCCCGGGCTGCTGACCCGCACCTACCTGACCGACGCCCACCACGGCGCCGCCGCACAACTAGCCGAATGGATGCGCGAAGCCGGCATGACCGTGCGCCGCGACGCCGCCGGCAACGTCATCGGCCGCTACGAAGGCACCTCGCCCGACGCTCCCGCGCTGCTCACCGGCTCCCACTTCGACACTGTGCGCGATGCTGGCCGCTATGACGGCAACCTCGGCGTGATCCTGCCGATTGCCTGCGTGGCCGAGTGGCACCGCCAGGGCAAGCGCTTCCCGTTCGCCATCGAGGTGGTCGGCTTTGCCGAGGAGGAGGGCGTGCGCTTCAAGGCGACGCTGCTGGGCAGCCGTGCGATTGCCGGCACCTTCGACACCAATGTGCTCGACAACGTCGATGACTCCGGCAAGACCATGCGCGAGGTAATGCGCGCGGCCGGCTTCGACGCTGCCGAGCTACCCGCCGCCGCCCATGACCGCCAGCGCGTGCTGGGCTTCGTCGAGGTGCATATCGAGCAGGGCCCGGTGCTGCTGAACGAGGGCCTGGCCGTGGGCGTGGTCACCGCCATCTCGGGCGCCACGCGCTTTATCGTCGAACTGGAAGGGCTGGCCGGCCACGCCGGCACCGTGCCGATGGACATGCGCCGCGACGCCGCGATGGCCGGCGCGGAGATCGGCCTCTATATAGAGAAGCGTTGCAGCGGCAAGCCGGGCCTGGTCGGCACGGTCGGCCAGTTCAACGTGCCCAATGGCGCGACCAACGTGGTGCCGGGCCGCGCCGTGTTCTCCATCGACATCCGCGCCGGGCAGGACGCCGAGCGCGAGGCCGCCGTCAACGACGTGCTGGCCGAGATCGAACGCATCGGCGCGCGCCGCAACGTGCGCGTGCAGGTGCGCAAGACCCACGAAGCCAAGAGCGTGCCGTGCGCGCCGTGGCTGCAATCGCAATGGGCCGCCGCCGTCGAACGGCAGGGCGTGCCGGTGCGGCACCTGCCTTCGGGCGCCGGCCACGACGCCATGGCGATTTCCGCGATTGCCGATGTGGCGATGCTGTTCGTGCGCTGCGGCAACGGCGGCATCAGCCATCACCCCACCGAGACCATGACCCCCGAAGACGCGCAGACCGCCGCGCGGGTGTTCGCCGATTTTGTCGAGCACTTCCAGCGGCAGCAGTAAGCCCCGGCGGTACCACGCAGCGCGCCCAAGCCATTTATCGAACAAATCCGAATCCAGAGCCAGAACATGACCGCACGAGACAACATGAACCCCATCGAGACCACGCTCACGCAGACCATCGACGCGCTGCGTCCGCAGCAGGAGGCCTTCCTGGCCGAGCTGGTCAAGGTGCCGTCCGACAACCCGCCTGGCGACTGCGACGCCCACGGCAAGCGCGCCAGGACGCTGCTCGAGGGGCTGGGTTTCCAGGTGGAAGCGCACAAGGTGCCCGAGGACAAGGTCCGCGCGGCGGGCATGATCAGCGCCACCAACCTGCTGGTGCGCAAGACCTTCGGCAAGGGCGGCCCGACCATCGCCATGAACGCCCACGGCGATGTGGTGCCCCCGGGCCTGGGCTGGACCAAGGACCCGTACGGCGGCGAGATTGCCGACAGCGAGCACGKCCCGGTGATGTATGGCCGTGGCGTGGCGGTGTCCAAGTCGGACTTCGCCACCTACGCCTATGCGGTGCTGGCGCTTCAGGAAGCCGAGAAGCAGGGCGCCAAGCTCAACGGCACGGTGGAACTCCAGTTCACGTACGACGAGGAAACCGGCGGCGACATCGGCCCGAAGTTCCTGCTCGACGAAGGGCTGACCAAGCCTGACTACGCGATTTCGGCCGGCTTCTCGTACGGCATCACCTCGGCCCACAACGGCTGCCTGCACGTGGAAGTGACCGTCAAGGGCAAGCAGGGCCACGCGGCGATGCCGCACACCGGCGTGGACGCCATCGAGGCCGCCACCCACATCCTGCAGGCGATCTACGGCCTGCGCGCGGAGCTGGCCACGCGCAAGAGCAAGGTGCCGGGCATCGACACGGCCACGCTGAACGTCGGCCTGATCAAGGGCGGCATCAACACCAACGTGGTGCCGGACCTGGTCACCTTCCGCGTGGACCGCCGCATGATTCCGGAAGAGATCGGCTTCGATGCCGAAGGCGAACTGCGCGCCGTGGTGGAGCGTGCCGCCAAGGACCGCCCGGGTATCGAGGTCAAGGTGGAACGCATCATCCTGGCCGAGCCGCTGTCCGAGCTGCCCGGCGTGGAGAAGCTGATCGGCGCGCTCAAGAGCCGTGCCGAGGCCGTGTTCGGCGTGGAGATCCCGGTGCAGGGCGTGCCGCTCTACACCGACGCCCGCCACTACACCAGCCACGGCATTCCCACGGTGCTGTACGGCGCCGGCCCGCGAACGCTGATGGAGGCGCGCGGCCACAACTCGGACGAGAACCTGCGCCTGAACGACCTGAACCGCGCGACCAAGGTGGTGGCGCTGGCGCTCTCGGACCTGATGGCCTGATTCCGATGGTCTGAGCGCCTGTAAAGAACCCTTTGTTGTGACTTGCGGCCCGCGCGACTTCCGTCTCGCGGGCTTTTTTCATGGCCCGGCTAGGCGGTCAGGCCCTCTTCGGGCGATGCCAGGCTGACCAGCCAGCGCCGCACCACCTGTTCTTCCTCGGACGTCAGCCCAGCGCGCAGATCCTCGTCGACCTTTGTCGCACGCGCCTTGCAGCCCGCCAGCAAGGTGCGGCCGGTCTCGGTCAGGGCGATGGTCTGGATGCGCCCGTGCACCGGATGCGGCGTGCGGGCGATGGCGCCCACCTTTTCCAGGTTGTTCATGATCACGCTCACGGTCTGCGGCGTCAGCAGCGCCAGCCGCGCCACGTCCGCGCCCGAGATGCCCGGGTAGGCGCCTAGCATCGTCAGCACGAAGAACTGCGGCACGGTCACGCCGAGGTCGTCGAGCGCGCGTTCCATGCGCAGCCGGTTGGCGGCGCTGGCCTGCCGCAGCAGGTAGGCCAGATAGCCGCTCTCGCCGCGCTTGCCTTCGCCGGGCGCCGGAAGGCGTGACGCCTCCGCCGCTGATGCCCCTACTTGCGCTGTGGTCTTAGCCATAATGTCAAAGCTCTTATATCATGTTCGAACTCTTACATCTTACCTCAACCGACCGACCGGGCCAACCGGACCAAGGAGCACGACATGACGATGGATTTCCAACAATTTACGGCGACAGCCCCCGATGTCTACGCCGCACTGGGCGGCGTGGGACGCGCGGTGGACGCGTCCGGCCTGGACAAGGCGCTGACCGAACTGGTGAAGCTGCGGGTCTCCCAGCTCAACGGCTGCGCGTTCTGCCTGCAATTCCATCTGAACATCGCGCGCAAGCTCGACATCGACCCGCGCAAGTTCGATCTGCTGGCCGGATGGCGCGACGCCGGCATCTACACCGTGCGCGAGCAGGCGGCCCTGGCCTTGGCCGAAGCGCTCGTCCGCATGACCGACCACGCCGCGCTGGACGCCGCGCAGGCGCAGGTCAAGGCGGTCTTCACGAAGGAGGAACGCGTGTTCCTGGCCACCGCCATTGCCGCCATCAACGCGTGGAACCGCATCGCCGTGGGGCTGCACTTCCCGCCGCCGGCCGCCACGCCCGCCACCGGGAGCCGCGCATGAGCACCGTCGTCAAAGAAATCGACCTGATTCAGATTCGTCGCATCGACACCGGCGGCGAAGTGGCGGCCTGTTTCCCGCTGATGCACCAGCTCCGGCCGCATCTGGCCGATGCCGATGAACTCGTGGCGCGCTGGCGGCGGCAGGCCGACGTGGGCTACCGCCTGGTCGGCCTGTGGGATGACGGCCAGCTCGTGGCGCTGGCCGGGTACCGGATGCAGGAGAATCTCGTCTACGGCGATTTCCTGTATGTGGACGACCTGGTTACGGACGCCAACATACGCAGCGCCGGGTACGGCCGGATGCTGATGGACTGGCTCAAGGAAGAGTCCCGCGCGCTCAATGCCCGCCTGCTGGTGCTGGATACGCCACTCACCAACGTGCTGGGCCATCGTTTCTATTACCGTAACGGTCTGCTGGCCCAGACGCTGCGCTTCAAATATCAATTGGACTGAGACATGACGACATTGCTCCACCTGAACGTCAGCCCCCGGGGCGAGACGTCGCACAGCCGCCGCGCGGCCGACTGGATTCGCCAGAAGCTGGCCGCGCAACACGCGCCGCTGACCGTGCTCGAACGGGACCTCGCCGCCGACCCGCTGCCACCCATCGGCGCGGCGTTCACGGAAGCCAACATGGCCGGCGCGGCCGGGCTGCTGAAGGAAGGGGAGGTGCCGCCGGCGCTCGCGCTGTCCGAGACGCTGATCGCGGAACTCGAGGCGGCCGACATGGTGCTGCTGGCCACGCCGATGCACAACTTCACGGTGCCGGCCACGCTGAAGACCTGGATCGACCTCGTCGTGCGGCCCGAGCGCACCTTCCGCAGCTCGCGGCAGGGCAAGATCGGACTGCTGCGCGACCGGCCCGTGCTGGCCGTGGTGGCCTGCGGCGGCCCGGTCCGCGAGGGCCCCGGCAGCCAGCAGGACTTCCTGACGCCTTACCTGAAGTACGTGCTCGGCACGATCGGCCTCACCAGTGTGGAAGTGCTGCGCATGGACAACACCGCCCGAGGTCCGGAGTACATCGCCCACGGGCTGGAGCACCTGCAGACCTGGGCCGATGCCACGCTGCCGGGGTTGGCGGTGGCTGCCGCCTGATCAGCCGGGCACCGAGGCGTCGCCCACCCCCAGCGGGCGCTGCATCAGCACCGTGTCGATCCACTGGCCGTGCTTGAGTCCGACCGATTCGAGCCGGCCCACCGTCCGGAAGCCCAGCCGCTCATGCACGGCGACGGACCCGGCACCCTCGCCGCTGGCGGTGATGGCCACCACAGCCACCATCTGGCGCCACGGCCCGGCCTCGCAGCGGGCAATCAGTTCGGCCAGCAGCGCGCGGCCCAGGCCCTCGCCGGTATGGCGATGACCGATATAGATCGAATCCTCGATAGCGAAGCGGTAGGCGCTGCGCGCGCGGTAGGACGACGCGTAGGCGTAGCCCAGCACCTCGCCATCCCGCTCGGCGACGATGTACGGCAGGTGCTTCTTGAGTACCTCGCCATACCGCAGGCGCATGTCGTCCACGGACGGGATCACTTCCTCGAACGAGGCGCGCCCGTGCTCGACATGATGGGCGTAGATGGCATGGATGGCCGGCACGTCGTCGGGCGTGGCATCGCGGAGGTGGAAGGGCTTGCGGGGGACGGATGATTCGGACACGGTGTTTCGGAGGCAGTCAGACCAGTCAGGGAAATCTTGTGCGAAGCACATTCCGTACCTTACCGCGTCGCGCGCGCAGGCGCTTGTATATAGTGCGGTGATATTTATCCGGAGAACGCCACCATGATCACGATCTACCACAACCCCCGTTGCTCGAAGTCGCGCGAGACGCTCGCGCTGGTCGAGTCGGCGGCGCAGCGTCTGGGCGAGCCGGTTGAGGTGGTGGAGTACCTGAAGCAGCCGCCCACACTGGCCACGCTGCGCCAGCTCCATACGATGCTGGGCCTGCCGGTGCGCGAGATGCTGCGCAGCAACGAGGATGTCTACAAGGAGCTCGATCTGGCCGACCCCGGCCTGACCGACGCCGAACTGCTGGCCGCCGTAGCCGACAACCCGATCCTGCTGCAACGCCCAGTGGTGGTCCGCAACCGCCAGGCMGCCATCGGCCGCCCGCCCGAAGCCGTGTCGGCCCTACTGGACTGACCGGCTGCACCAATTCGGGGCCCGAAATAGAACCGGCCTCCCGCAAGGGGAGGCCGGCCGGTCAGACAGGCGATTCGCGTCAGGCGAGTCGTCGTAATCAAACACCCAGCCAGTGCAGGGCCTCCTGACCGAAAGCGATGGCGGCGAGCACCACCAACAGCGTCACCAGCGTGACCGTGCTGACATAGACCGTAGCCTTGGCGATTTCCGCATCCTCGCTCGGAGAATGCGTCCGGGTGATGGCGGAAGTGCGCGCGTGGGTGCGGTGTGGCCAGTGCAGTCTGCCGCTCAGGTCCTTGAAATGGAGATCGGGATGGAATCGCATGGCACACCTCCTCGGGCGTCGGTAGCCGCTTCAACAGCCACTTCTACTATAGGCAAACGCCACGGGAAACGCGCCGTTTCCTGCGACCGCCGGGGCGTACCCAGTTCAGCGTTCGACGGTTGGATGTGAGCTATCGCTATCGCTGGAATCCGCGCCAGAAGCAGAATTTGCCGAAGCGACCGTCGCCAGCACCGCTTCCCGCGCGCGCAGCTCGGCCAGCATGTTGCAGAACAGGGCGCCCTGCTCGAGGGCGTCGTCCAGGGCGATGTGGGTGTGTGGCAATGGGTCGTGCCAGTGGGCCGGGAAGGCCGGCTTGACCGACTTCCGGTACGGCCGCCCGGTCAGCGCGAAGCCGAGCGTCTTGATGTCCAGCGCCGCCCAGCCGAAGGGCGAGCGGCCGGCGTACCGCATCATGTACCAGAACACCCAGGTGAAATCGAAACCGGCCGGAAAGGCGATGAACACCGGCTTGCCCGGCAGGCTTTCCACCCATTCCACGTAGCGCGGCATCACATCCTCGGGGCGTTCGAGGTCGCGCCGGCACGCCGCCCAGGCCTCAGGCTGGGTCTTCCACCACTGCATCTGCACCGGATGGCCGGCGGCGCCGGGCAGGGTTTCGAGGTTGGCGGAGAAGGTGCCGAGCACGGTCTTGTCGGCCAGCATCGCCGCCGAGGCGAACGAGAGCATCGAATGCGGGCCCGGGATCGGGCCGTCGGCCTCCACGTCGGTGCTGACGTAGATCTCGGGACGGGTATCGGGTGCCTGCTTCTTCGCCATCGGGGTGATTTCAGGCCGCGTCGATCAGGTGATCGGCCACGTAGGGGTTGTTGCGGCGTTCCTCGCCGAAGGTAGACACCGGGCCGTGCCCGGGCACGAAGGTCACGTCCTCGCCCAGCGGCCACAGCCGCGTGCGGATCGAGCGGATCAGGTCGGCGTGGTTGCCGCGCGGGAAATCGGTGCGGCCAATCGAGCCCGCGAACAGCACATCGCCGACGATCGCCAACTGGTTGGCGCGCGAGAAGAACACCACGTGGCCCGGTGTGTGGCCGGGGCAGTGGTAGACCTCGAGCGTCTCGCCGCCGAACGTCACGGTGTCGCCGTTGTCCAGCCAGCGATCCGGCTCGAACGCCTCCGCATGGCCGAAGCCGAAGCGGCGCGTCTGGTCGGGCAGTTGATCGATCCAGAACCGCTCGGCCTCGTGCGGCCCCTCGATCGGGATGTCGAGCTGGCGCGAAAGCGCCGCTGCGCCGGCGCAATGGTCGACGTGACCGTGCGTCAGGAAGATCTTTTCCAGCGTCACGCCTTGCTCCGTGACGGCGGCCAGGATGCGGTCGAGGTCGCCGCCGGGGTCGCACACGGCGGCACGGCCGGTGGTCTCGTCGATCCACAGCGAGCAGTTTTGTTGGAACGGGGTGACGGGAATCAGGAGGACTTTCATGGGTCGATGCGGGCGCTTTGTCGTGTGCGCCACGGCACGGTCTGGCCGAGGCGGTCATTGTAACGTCGCCCCATGGCCCCCCGTCTCAAACGGGTGTCAGACGGGTTGAGACGATTCTGAAAGTGAATTTCAAGACACTCATAAATGCGCTTGTCATATTCGGCGCAATCCCTTGTCAGGCTTTGCATTGCGGGGATTCGTGCCGATCTTCAAAGCCACTTGATTAAATTTCGTAACAAAATCAAGGATGTAGCGCTCGGACACCGATGTTAGACTGCGCCCATGTTCAATTTGCCCGTATCTCGTCCGGGGTTTGGCCTCGCACGCGCGACGCAACGCGCGACCCCCGCCAAACCGGAAACTAACCGCTTGCTGCGTCGCTGCGCGATCCTCGTATCGGCGCTGGTGATGGCCGCCTGCGCGACGCCGCCGGAGAGCGACTCCCAACAAAACGCCGACGCCAATGGCGCGGTGCCCACGCGCGCCGCCAAGGCGAAGCTCGACAAGTCCGKCGCTCGCCCCGATGAGCGCGGCAACTGGGATTTGTTTGGCTGGGGCAAGGATGACAACGCGCCGTCGCAATCGTCGCTGGACGGCCTGCGCCCGGATCTGGGCACTTTCGAGCAGCGCGGTACGGCGTCCTGGTACGGCAAGGGCTTCCATGGCCGCAAGACCGCCAATGGCGAACGCTTCGACATGCGCGCGATGACTGCCGCGCACCCGTCGCTTCCGCTCGATAGCTGGGTACTGGTGCGCAATCTGCGCAACGACAAGGTGGCAGTGGTGCGGATMAATGACCGCGGCCCTTACCACGGCGGGCGGGTGCTCGATCTGTCCTATGCGGCGGCCAAGCGGCTGAGTTTCGTCGAACGTGGCGCCACGCAGGTGGAAATCCGCCGGCTGTCGCGCACGGAAGTCGCGGCGCTGGGTCCGCAGCTTGAGGCGGGCGGCAACGAAGCCGGTGACGGCAGCGGCGCCGACGACCTGCCCGAGACCGCCAACACGCTGGTCCCGGCCAAGTCCAAGGCCAAAGCGCGGATGGTCAAGACGACCACCAAGCGCAAGCCCCGGTAGGCACCCTGATGCGGCCTGGCGTGATCGACTCCCGTTCCACCGCCAGCCCGCTCCCCCCTCTCCCTTTCAGACTTTTCTCATTCCTCGCTGTCGCTGTCGTCACCCGCGTCAGTTTCGGCGGCGCGTTGCGCCAGCGCCAGCCGGTAGAGCGCATCGGTCTTCGCACCGGTGATCGCCGCCGCCAGCTTGGCGGCGCGCTTGGCCGGCAGCTCGGCCACCAGCAACTTCAGCACGCGCTGGGCCTCGGCATCGGGCGCATCGGCATCGGCATCTTCGGCGCGCCCCGCGCCTTCCACCACCAGCACGAACTCCCCCTTGCCGCGCGATGCCTCGGCGGCCAGCCACGCCGGCGCCTCGGCCACGGTCAGCACCGGCGTCTMCTCGAACAGCTTGGTCAGCTCGCGGCCCACCAGCARCCGGCGCGTGCCGGGCAGGGCGGCGGCCAGTGCCGCCAGCGTGTCGGCGATGCGGTGCGGCGCCTCGTAGACCACCCAGGCGTGGTCCAGGGCGGCCAGTTGCGCAATGGCGTCAGCGCGGGCCTTGGGTTTGCCGGGCAGGAAGCCGATGAACGTGAAGCGGCCTTCGCCGGCTTCGAGCATGTCGCCGGCCACGGACAGCGCGGTCACGGCGGCGCTCGGCCCCGGCAGCGGCACCACGCGCAGGCCGGCCGCCCGCACCGCTTCCACCAGCCGGGCGCCAGGGTCGGAGATGCCGGGCGTGCCCGCATCGGACACATAGGCAATGCGCTCCCCGGCGGCCAGCCGGGCGACGATCTTCACCGCCGCTTCGCGCTCGTTGTGCTCGTGCACGGCCACCAGCGGCCGCTGCAGGCCCACGCGCGAGAGCAGTTGGCCGGTGTTGCGGGTGTCTTCGCAGGCGATGGCGTCGGCCAGCCCGAGCACATGCAGCGCGCGCAGGGACAGGTCGGCCACGTTGCCGATGGGCGTGGCCACCACGTACAGCGTGCCGGGCGGGTAGGTCTGGCCGGCGGCCAGCGAGGTCCAGTCACTCATGCTTGAGAACTTCCGTTGATTCGCTCATTCAAAACCACCACGACCGCGCGCGGCGCGGCGGCCGAGGATCGCGCGCTGGCCTATCTGCTCAGGCAGGGGCTGGCGCTGGTGGTGCGCAATTATCGCTGCAAAGGCKGCGAGATCGACCTCGTGATGCGCGCCGCCGATGGCACGCTGGCGTTCGTCGAGGTCAGGCAGCGCAGCGGTCGTGCCTTCGGCGGTGCGGCGGCCAGCGTCACGCCGGCCAAGCAGCGCCGCGTGCTGCGGGCGGCCGAACACTACCTTGGCACGCTGGACCACACGCCGCCGTGCCGCTTCGACGTGGTGGCGCTGGAGCCGGGGCACCTGGCCTGGCTGCCGAACGCATTCGATCAAAACACCGGGAGTGACGATGGCGCGTCTTGGGCTGCGTCATAATGCGCGGGATTGGGCAGAAGTCAAAGAGCCATGAGTATTGAAAGTATCGAACAGCATTTCCTGGACAGCGCGGACACCAAGCGGCAGGCCGCCACGCTGATGGCGCCGCATATCGACGCGGCGGTGGAGCGCATGGTGGCCGCGCTGACCAGTGGGAACAAGATCCTCGTCTGCGGCAATGGCGGGTCGGCCGCCGACGCCCAGCACTTCGCCGCCGAACTGATCGGCCGCTTCGAGCGGGAGCGGCCCGGGCTGGCGGCGATTGCCCTGACCACGGACAGCTCCATCCTGACCGCCATCGGCAACGACTACGATTTCACGGTGGTGTTCTCCAAGCAGGTGGAGGCGCTGGGCCAGCCCGGCGACATCCTGTTGGCGCTCTCCACCTCCGGCAATTCGGCGAATGTGATCGCGGCCATCCAGGCGGCGCGCCAGCGCGACATGAGCGTGGTGGCGCTGACCGGCAAGGGCGGCGGCAAGATCGCCACGCTGCTGGACGAGTTCGACATCCACCTGTGCGTGCCGAGCGACCGCACCCCGCGCATCCAGGAAGTGCACCTGCTGACGCTGCATTGCCTTTGCGACGGGATCGACGAGGCGCTGCTGGGCGAGGCATAGGGCCTGGCGGATAGGGAGCGGGGAGGTTATCCCGCGTTATCCACAGGATTTGCCCAAGATATTCACAGGAATTGCGGCGTCATCCACAGAGTCATCCACAGCGCCGCGCCGGTTTCGTCATATTTCCGCATCATTCCGTATCCAGCCAAGGACCGCATGACTAACGTAACGACCGCAACCACCGCAATGACCCAGAAGACCACTCCGGCGCGCGTGGCGCGCACGGCCATCACCGTGGCCGCACTGCTGGTGTCGGCCACGCAACTCGCCGGCTGCTTCCCGGTGCTGGCCGGCGCGGTCGGCACGGGCGTGGTCATGGCCACGGACCGCCGTCCCACCGGCACCCAGGCCATCGACCGTGGCCTGCAGCTCGAGATCGACAACACGCTGGACGCCAAGTACAGCGGCCAGGCCCGCGTGGACGCCGCCGTGTTCAACCGCAAGGTGCTGCTGGTGGGCGAGGCCAACAACGCCAATACCAAGCAGCAGGTGGAGCAGTACGTGAAGAGCCTGCCGAATGCGCGCGAGGTGATCAACGAACTCGAAGTGGCTTCCACGCCGGGCTTCATGGCTCGCAGCAACGACGCCTACCTGACCAGCAAGGTCAAGACCTTCCTGGTGACGGCCGATGGCGTGCCGGCCAATTCGATCAAGGTGACCACCGACAAGAGCGTGGTCTACCTGATGGGCGTGGTCACTGCCGCCGAGGGTGACCGCGCCACCGACGTGGCCCGTAACGCCAGCGGCGTGCAGAAGGTGGTCAAGGCATTCGACTACGTCAGCGAGGCCGAGCGCGCCCGCCTGGACGCCACCGCCAGCTCGCAGAATCCGGATTCGGGCAGCCAGTCCGTGGGTACGCCGGCGCCGGTGCAGACCGTGCCCGGTACCGCGCCGAACGCGCCGGTGACCTCCGATGCGCCGGCTGGCACCGTTACGACGGCGCCGGTCGCGGCCCCTGTATCGTCCCCGACGGCGCTGCCGCCGGGCCGCAACCTGCCGTAGGTCTCCCCAAGGAGCTGAACCATGCGCCCCCTCCCTCGCCACAAGATGTCCACCGCACGGCTGGCCTTCTGGATTGGCGGATGGGTGGCGCTGGCGGCCATCGCCACGATTGGGGCGGCGTTCGCMCAGACCGGCACGTCCGGCCCGGCCAGCGAGGCGCGCACCACAGTGGAGGCGCAGTCGGCGCGCATGCAGCAGGCACGCAACCAGGCCGCCTCGTGCGCGGCCTGCCATGGTCCCGACGGTCGCGCGCCGGCCGATAGTCCCGTCCCGGGACTCGCCGGCCGGCCCCGCGCGGAACTCGTCGAACTGATGCTCAACTACAAGAACGGCAAGCTGCCGGGCACCGTGATGCCGCAGATCGCCAAGGGCTATAGCGATACGGAGATCCTCGGCATCGCGTCCTGGTTCGCCGATCAAAAATAAGAAGAACCTCATGCGCCGACGCGCCGCTTTGGGAATATTGGGATCGCTCGGCGGCGCCGCCGCGCTGGGCATGCTGACCCCGCGCCAGGCCCGCGCTGCCGCGCCGGCCCGGGTGGTGGTCATCGGCGGCGGCTTTGGCGGGGCAACGGCCGCGCGCTACCTGCGCCACTGGAGCCGGGGCGCCGTGGATGTGACGCTGGTCGAACCCGACGCGGCGTTCGTCTCCTGCCCACTCTCGAATCTCGTGGTCGGCGGCCAGCGCGGCATGGCTGACATCACACTCCCCTATGACGCGCTGGTACGCCGGCATGGCGTGCGACATGTGCGCGATACGGCGCTTGCGATCGACCCCGCTACGCGCACCGTGCGGCTGGCCGGCGGCGCCACGCTGCGCTACGACCGCCTCGTGCTGTCCCCGGGCGTGGAGATGCAGTCCGGCGCGATACCCGGCCTGGCGCAGCCCGGCGGGGACCAGATCCTGCACGCCTGGAAGGCCGGCCCGCAGACCGACGCGCTGTTCCGCCAGTTGGCGGCGATGCGCGACGGCGGCACCTTCGCCATCACCATTCCACTCGCCCCGTACCGCTGCCCGCCCGGCCCGTACGAGCGCGCCTGCCTCGTGGCGGACTACCTGCGCGCGCACAAGCCGCGCAGCAAGGTGCTGATTTTCGACGCCAATCCGGACATCACCTCCAAGGGCGCGCTGTTCCGGCAGGTCTGGGAGACCCGCTACCGGGGCATGATCGACTACCGCCCCCAGCACGAGACCGTGGACGTGGACCCCGCCACGCGCACCCTCAAGTTCGAGGTCCAGGACGACGAGCGCGCCGACGTGGTCAACCTGATCCCGCCGCAACGCGCCGGGGCCATCGCGGTGTCCACCGGGCTCGCCACGGCCAATGGCCGCTGGTGCGAGGTCGATTTCCTGACCATGGCCTCGCGCGTGGCGCCCGAGATCCACGTACTGGGCGATGCCGTGCAAATCGCGCCGCTGATGCCGAAGTCCGGCACCATGGCCAACCAGCACGGCAAGGTGGCCGCCGCCGCCATCCTCCAGCTGCTGGCCGGGCAGGCGCCCGACCCGACCCCACTGTATACAAACACCTGCTACAGCTTCACGTCCGCCGACGAGGCCATCCACATCGCCAGCGTCCATCGCTACGACGCGGCCGAGCGGACGATGGTMACGGTGCCCGGCGCCGGCGGGTTATCCACAGCCCCGAATGCGCTCGAAGGGCGCTACGCATGGGCCTGGGCGCGCAGCATCTGGTCCGACATGCTGGGCGAGGTGCTGGTAGGCTAGCGGGTTCCGGTGTGTT
The DNA here is from genome assembly GCF_056396345.1 of Cupriavidus sp. 05T42. Classification (NCBI taxonomy): domain Bacteria; kingdom Pseudomonadati; phylum Pseudomonadota; class Betaproteobacteria; order Burkholderiales; family Burkholderiaceae; genus Cupriavidus; species Cupriavidus sp. 05T42. Next base: position 76,815 of record NZ_JBFTLH010000012.1, on the reverse strand, counting down.
GCGCCTCCGTGACACGCCGCCCCCGATACCGACCATGCAAGCCAAAGACCGCCTTCTAGCCCTCGCCATCATCGTGGTGTGGGGCGTCAACTTCGTCGTCATCAAGGTGGGCCTCGCCGGCGTGCCGCCGATGCTGCTGGGCACGCTGCGCTTCGCCCTGGTGGCATTCCCGGCCGTCTTTTTCATCCCGCGCCCGCGCATTCCGCTGCGCATGCTGCTGGCCTATGGCGGGTTTATCAGCCTMGGCCAGTTCGCCTTCCTGTTCTACGCGATGGCGGTGGGCATGCCGGCCGGGCTGGCGTCGCTGGTGTTGCAGTCTCAGGTGTTCTTCACCGTGGCGATTGCCGGGATGTGGCTGGGCGAGCCGGTGCGCTGGCACAACGTCGCCGGCATGGCGATTGCGGCTGGCGGGCTGGCGCTGATCGGCAGCGGCGCGGCGCACGGCCCGGGCGGCATGAGCGTGGCGGGCTTCGGGCTGACGCTGTGCGCAGCGTTCTGCTGGGCCTCGGGCAATATCGTCAGCAAGAAAATCGGCCMGGTGGACCTGCTCGGGCTGGTGGTCTGGGGCGGGTTGGTGCCGATCGTGCCGTTCGCGCTGCTCTCGTACTGGTTCGAAGGCCCGGCGCGGATCACGGTGGCGCTCGGCCAGATCCCGATGATGAGCGTGCTGGCGATCTGCTACCTGTCCTTCGCGGCCACGCTGTTCGGCTACACCATGTGGGGCCGGCTGCTCACGCGCTATCCGGCCAGCAAGGTGGCGCCGCTGACGCTGCTGGTGCCGGTGGTGGGGCTGATMTCGGCCCACGGGCTGCTGGGCGAGGACTTGTCGCTGGCGCAATGGCTCGGCGCGCTGGTGGTCATGGGCGGGCTGCTGCTCAACGTGTTCGGCGGGCGGCTCGGGGCAGGGCGGCGGCTGGCGCGGCGTTGATATCCGGGGGTTAACCCTTGATTCGACAGCGATTTCCCGTGGTTTTGTGAATACCCTTATCACTGCCGCATCCGTAGGCCGATGGATTATTGAGGCAAAATAGCGGACTGGCCGCACCTGCCCGCAGAGGCATCGCCCCAACGGCGGCCGAGCGTGCCGCGCCGCCCGACCGATGAAGCGCGGCCTTTGCCGTCCCCACGGCTCAATCCGTTTGGAGCAACACAAAATGAAGCAGTTTGTCATCGCCGCCGCGCTGTTCGCGGCCGCTGCCTCGGCGCACGCCGTGGACGCCGCCCGTGCGCAGGAGATTGCCAACAAGAACGCCTGCATGGGCTGCCATCAGGTGGACAAGAAGCTGGTGGGCCCGGCCTACAAGGAAGTGGCCGCCAAGTACAAGGGCGACAAGGGTGCCCTGGCCAAGTTGTCGGCCAAGGTGAAGAGCGGCGGTTCGGGCGTCTGGGGCCCGGTGCCGATGCCGGCGAATGCCGGTGTCAGCGACGCCGATATCAAGACGGTAGTGGAGTGGATCCTGGCCGGCTCACCGGCCAAGTAAGCCCCATCAGGTATCGCGGGCCGTCCGGCAGCGCCGGCGGCCCGCGCTGTTTCCGGCAGACCCGGAAGCGGCGGGCAGTATGAGTACCGGGGTCGGCAGCAAGCAAGTACGGGACAGAGCATGAATCAAAAACGACGACAAGTATTGCGGGTATCCGCGGTGCTCTCGCTGATGGCGGCCACGGGCCTGATCAGCGAGGCGCAGGCCGCGGAGTGGAACAAGACGGCTTTCGACGGCAAGAGCGTGGCCGATGTGATCAAGGCGCTGGGCGGCAGCGGCACCGAGAAGAGCGGCGCCATCACGTTCAATGCACCGGATATCGCCGAGAACGGCGCCGTGGTGCCCGTGGCCGTGACCAGCACGCTGCCGGACACCGAGCAGATCGCCATCCTGGTTGAGAAGAATCCGAATACGCTGGCGGCCGATTTCACCATCCCGGCCGGCACCGAGCCGTTCGTCTCCACGCGCGTGAAGATGGGCCAGACGTCCGTCGTGTACGCGGCGGTCAAGGCTGGCGGCAAGTGGTACGTGGCATCGAAGGAAATCAAGGTCACGCTGGGCGGCTGCGGCGGCTGACGCCTGCGCCCCCCATCGGACCGATTTCCGCGATTTATCCCAAGCCACCCCGAACCACCCCGAGCAGGAGAGCCAGATGGCAGACCCGATGCGCGTCCGCGCCACCGAGAACGGCGGCGTCGTAGACGTAAAGATTCTGATGAAGCACGACATGGAAACCGGCCAGCGCAAGGATGCGGCCGGCAAGACGATTCCGGCCTGGCACATCCAGACCGTGATCGCCACGTACAAGGGGCGCGAGGTGTTCAACGCCCAGTTCGGCCCGGCCGTGTCGAAGGACCCGTTCCTGAACTTCAAGTTCAAGGGCGGCGCCAAGGGTGACAAGGTCACCGTGACCTGGGTCGACAACCGGGGCGACAAGCGCACCGACGAGGCCACCATCGCCTGATCGGGCGAAGCGAGGAAGCAGCATGCGGCGAGCATTCATTCGGGCCACGGCGGCGTTGGCTGCCATCGGCCTTTCGGCCAGGGCGGCGGCACAGCAGGCCCCGGCCCCGGCAGGCACGGCAGCCAAGAGCGCCAAGGGCGGACGGGTCAAGGTGGTGTACCAGTTGTCCGAGGGCATCGACCAGGCCGTGCGCGCCATGGCCAACCTGCGCAATCACCTGAACGCGGCGCCGGACACCAAGATCGTGGTGGTGGCGTTCGGCTACGGCGTGGACTTCCTCGTGGAAGGCGCCAAGGATTCGCGCGGCAACACGTTCGAGGCCGCCGTGGGCGCGCTGGGATCGTCGGGCGTGGAGTTCCGCGTCTGCCGCAACACCCTGACTGCGCGCAAGATTTCCGAGCAAAGCCTGCTGATGGACGCCAAGATCGTGCAGGCCGGCGTGGTGGAAATCGCCCGCCTGCAGTTCGACGAAGGCTACGCGTACCTGAAGCCCTGATCGTTTTGCCTGACATCCGGCCAGGAGCCAAAGTAGCCGGATGCCATTCGGACAGTGCAATAGAACAGTGATGCACCGCCCAGCCTCTTGATGAAGGGCTGACGCCGGCGGCGCCATCGCGAGGAGAAGCCCCCAATGCGCAATACCCGTCGCCGCCTGCGCGGCACCGTGGCGCTGGCCGCCATGGCCACCGCCGCCGCCTCGCTGGCCGGGCTGGCCCAACTGGCGCAAGCCCAGGGCAGCACCGCCGAGGAAATCGCCAAGTATCGCCAGATGCTGGCCGAAGGCAATCCCGCCGAACTCTGGGAAGCCGCCGGCGAGGAACTGTGGAAGAAGCCGGCCGGGCCGAAGAACGCCTCGCTCGAACAGTGCGACCTGGGCAAGGGCCCGGGCGTGACCAAGGGCGCCTACGCCGAGCTGCCGCGCTACTTCAAGGACGCCAACAAGGTGATGGACCTCGAGCAACGCCTGGCCTGGTGCCGGGTGACGCTGCAGGGCCTGACCCAGGAAGAGGCGACGAAGCAGCCGTTCTCGGCATCGGGCAAGTCGTCCGACATCGAGCGGCTGGCGTCTTACCTGACCGGCGAGTCGCGCGGCGTGAAGATGAACGTGCAACTCACGCACCCCGAGGAAAAGCGCGTCTACGCGCTCGGCCAGAAGATGTTCTTCTACCGGGGCGGCGCCTACGACTTCGCTTGCGCCACCTGCCACGCCGTGGACGGCCAGCGCATCCGCCTCCAGGACCTGCCGAACCTGCTGGAGTCGAAGGGCGCCCAGGCCGCGTACACCACGTGGCCGGCGTACCGCGTCTCGCAGGGCGAGGTCCGCACCATGCAGCATCGGATTTATGACTGCCTGCGCCAGCAGCGCTTTCCCGAGCCCGCCTATGGCTCCGACGTGATCACCGCCCTGTCGATGTTCCTGGCGAAAAACGCCAACGGCGGCACGTACGACGGTCCCAACATGAAGCGCTGAGGCACGGAGAGCACACGATGACGCGATACCAATCGATGGCGCTGACCGCCGTCGCTACCCTGGCCCTGGCTGCCATGGCCACGTTCAGCCTGTCGGCCCTGGCCCAGGAGGCCGCCAAGCCCGCCCGCGCCACCAAGTCGGCCAGCGCGGCCACCACCGCCAAGGTCACCGACGCCGACGTGCGCCAGATGATCGAAAGCTCCTTCACCTCGAAGGGCCCGGCCACGGTGGAGGGCGTGATCAACCAGGATGGCGCCCAGAAGGCCTGCAGCCAGTACCCGGACCGCACGCGCGTGCCGGCCACCATCGCCAAGAAGGTGGAAGCGGCCGAGCTGAAGCAGGTGAAGTATCCGGCCGACAGCAACTGGATCGGCGACTGGAAGGAGGGCGAGAAGATCGCCCAGAATGGCCGTGGCATGCAGTTCACCGACCCGGTGGGCGGCGTGAACGGCGGCAACTGCTACGCCTGCCACCAGATGACCAAGGCCGAGATCTCGTTCGGCAATATCGGCCCGTCGCTGTACCAGTACGGCAAGCTGCGCGGCAATTCGCCGGAGGTGGTGAAGTACACCTGGGGCAAGATCTGGGACTCCAACGCCTACAGCGCCTGCTCCAACATGCCGCGCTTTGGCCACAAGGGCATCCTGACCGAGCAACAGATCCGCGACGTGATGGCGCTGCTGCTGGACCCGGCATCGCCGGTCAACCAGTAAGGCCGGCGCGGCTCCGGGCATGAATCGACGCGAATTCCTGCAGGTGCTGGCCGTGGCCGGCGCGGGCGGCATGGCCTTGCCCGCCGGCGAGGCCCAGGCCGCCCGCGCCGCCCAGCAGTTCTACGACGTGCCGCGCCACGGCAACGTCCACCTGCTGCATTTCACCGATTGCCACGCCCAGTTGCGGCCCGTGCACTTCCGCGAGCCGAGCGTGAACCTCGGCGTGGGGCCGTGGGCGGGCAAGCCGCCGCATCTGGTGGGCGAGGCGTTCCTGCGCCAGTACGGCATCCGCCCGGGCACACCGGCCGCGCACGCGTTCACCTCGATCGATTTCACCGAGGCCGCGCGCCGCTACGGCAAGGTCGGCGGGTTTGCCCACCTCGCCACACTGGTCAAGCGCCTGCGCGCCAGCCGCCCCGGCGCGCTGCTGCTGGATGGCGGCGACACCTGGCAGGGCTCGGCCACCGCGCTGTGGACCCAGGGCCAGGACATGGTCGATGCCGCGCTGCAACTTGGCGTGGACGTGATGACGCCGCACTGGGAGATGACGCTCGGCGCGGATCGCGTGAAGGAAATCGTCGGCAAGGATTTCAAGGACCGCGTGTCCTTCCTCGCGCAGAACGTGAAGACCAACGATTTCGGCGATCCGGTGTTCGATCCGTACGTGATCCGGCACATGAACGGCGTGCCGGTGGCCATCATCGGCCAGGCGTTCCCGTACACGCCCATCGCCAACCCGCGCTACCTCGTGCCCGACTGGACCTTCGGCATCCAGGAAGAGAGCCTGCAACAGGTGATTGACGACGTGCGCGGCAAGGGCGCCCAGGTGGTGGTGCTGCTGTCGCACAACGGCATGGATGTGGACCTGAAGCTGGCCTCGCGCGTGCGCGGACTGGACGCCATCCTGGGCGGCCACACCCACGACGGCGTGCCGGCGCCGGTGCCGGTGAAGAACCCGGGCGGGACCACGCTGGTCACCAACGCGGGCTCGAACGGCAAGTTCCTGGGGGTGCTGGATTTCGACGTACGGAATGGCAAAGTCGTCGATTTCCGATACAAGCTGCTGCCAGTCTTCGCCAATTTCCTGCCCGCCGACCCGGACATGGACGCGCTGATCCGCAAGGTGCGCGCCCCCTACGAAGCCAAGCTCGGCGAGGTCCTGGCCGTGAACCGCGGCCTGCTATACCGGCGCGGCAACTTCAACGGCACCTTCGACCAACTGATCCTGGACGGCCTGATGGCGGTGCAGGACGCCGAAATCGCCTTCTCCCCGGGCTTCCGCTGGGGCACGACGCTGGTGCCGGGCGAGCCCATCACAATGGAAGCCCTGATKGACCAGACCGCCATCACCTACCCGTACACCACGGTGACGGCGATGACCGGAGAGACCATCAAGACCGTGCTCGAGGACGTGGCGGACAACTTGTTCAATCCGGACCCGTACTACCAACAGGGCGGCGACATGGTGCGCGTGGGCGGGCTGCAGTACACCATCGACCCGAACCAGCCCATGGGCCAGCGCATCAGCGACATGCGCCTGGCCGGCCGGCCGCTGGACGCCGGCAGGACCTACAAGGTGGCCGGCTGGGCCCCCGTGGCCGAAGAAGCCCGCCAGACCGGCGGCCCCCCGGTGTGGGACGTCATGGCGCAATGGCTGCGATCGAACAAGGAAGTCAGCGCCCGACCGCTGAACCTGCCCACCGTGCGCGGCATGGACGGCAACCCCGGAATGATGGGCTGAGGTCCTTTCTCCGATGTGCAGTGTTGGGCGGACGCAATTGATACCCCGCGCGGAGTTCGGTTAGAATCGTCCGTCACGGGCCGATAGCTCAGCTGGGAGAGCGCTGCGTTCGCAATGCAGAGGTCGGGAGTTCGATCCTCCTTCGGTCCACCAGTCAAATCAAGGGCTTAGCGGTTCGCTAGGCCCTTCGTCTTTTCCGAAGTCGATTTATTGTCCAAAATCTGTCCAACTGGCTCTCATGGGCCGGACCAACAAGAGGCAATGAATGGCATCGTTCMGCAAGCGCGGTGAGCTGCAATGGCAGGCTCGAATTTCACGCAAGGGGTTTCCACCGCAGGTCAAGACATTCAATACGCGATCTGACGCGGAGGCTTGGGCGCGGCAGATCGAATCTGAGATAGACCGTGGTGTGTTTGTCAGCCGAACGGAGGCGGAGAACACCTCTCTGTCCGAGGTCTTGAGTCGGTACGAGCGCGAAATCCTCCCAGGGAAGAAGGGCGCCTCGCCAGAGCTGTCAGTGCTTCGTATATGGCAGGCAACTGACCTGTCTAACCGTGCTATGGCGGCAGTGCGTGGCACCGATGTGGCGAAGCTCCGTGATGATTGGCTGAAGGATCGAAAACCGGCGACCGTGCTTCGCCGGCTCTCTGTCCTATCCCACGTATTCAATATTGCTCGAAAGGAATGGGGCATGGAGAGTCTCTCGAACCCTGTCGAGTTGGTTCGTAAGCCGCAGCCAAACAACGCGYGGACGAGACGAATCGCGATTGGGCAGCCCTTTCGCCTCGTTGGTAGTCCAGAAGACGCCGAGGTGGCACGCGGCGCACGAGATGGTGAACTGGATAGGGTCGTAGCTGCCAGCGGCTCGACATTGCTGCCGTCCATTATCGTGCTGGCAGTCGAGACCGCGATGCGCCGCGGCGAGATTGTTGCCCTCTTATGGGAGAACGTTGATCTTCAGCGCCGCGTTGCGCATCTTCCGGCCACAAAGAATGGTAGCGCGAGAGATGTGCCGCTATCATCACGTGCCGTGGCAGTGTTTCAAACACTTAAACAGGTTCGGGTTGACACCAGAGACGGGTCGCTTGATGTGGACGTGGCTGCCGAGGGGAAGCACGTATTCGCTATTCGCAGCGATGCCGTCACCCGAGCCTTTGAGAGGGCGGTAGAACGTGCACGTAAGCGTTACATAGAGGAATGCAAGGAAGCCAATCAGCGACCGGATGGCAAGTTTCTGACGGACTTACGCTTTCACGACTTGCGGCACGAGGCAACCACGCGCCTGGCCTCGATCTTTCCGATGCACGAGCTGACCAAGATCACGGGGCATAAAGACCCTCGCATGCTCATGCGCTACTATCATCCGCGCGCCGAGGATCTAGCGAAGCGGCTGGCCTAGGCGCACTCAGATTTGAATGCCCGCCTTATACGGTGACGGGGACGTCCGCTCCTGAAAACGATAGGGATCACTGCCGATCCGAGAGAATAGACAGCTGTAACTAAGGGCGACCGCTCGACTGGAGCTTCAAGCCCGCTGGCCCGACGCCCTCGTAAGCGCCGCAGAGTTTTCCAAACTGACGCCTAGGAGAGGTAGATCGAGCCGCCAGCCCTCGTCGCGATCCGACATGGTTTGTTATCAAGCAGTACCGTTATACTTTGTCTCGAAGTGCTCCAGGAGCCATAAATTACCTATCGGCCCGCTTGAAACTGAGCGCGGTGCGGCAAGGAAACAACATGTCAGATGACCTTTCGAAACATGGATGGCTTGATGTGACACAAGAATTAACATATCGGGAAGGTTATTCACACCAGCCGCACAAAGATTGACCTGGTCTTTGTGCTTAATACTGGCTATATTCCTGGCCTGTCAGATGGTCAACAGAAACATACATGTTAGAAAGCTATACGGACGACCTGCTGCTACACGAGTTGGAACAAGCCCAGGGGGCCGAAGATAGTGATTTCTGGTCATTCAGGAAGACGGCACAGAGGCGAGGGGCACATGCTCTAGTACATTACCCCGCCATGATGGTTCCTGATCTCCAGGGAACGATCCTCAGGGCGATTCACGCCGCTTCACCAAACTCCCAAACGGTGTTAGACCCGTTTGTAGGGTCGGGTACCGTTCTGGTCGAGGCGATGCAGCTCGGTTTTGATTTTTGCGGAGTTGATATTAATCCGCTGGCAGGCTTGGCCTGTTTGGCAAAGGCCGGGCCCTATTTCGTGGCGGCGTTCCACGATAAAGCCGCTTCCCTGGAGGCTGCCATTGCAGCCGATCGAAAAGTACATATCGCACGTAATTTCCCGGGGCGAGACAAGTGGTTTGACGTCGATGTTGCATTCGAGCTTGAAAAAATAAACTATCACATTCGTCGAGAGCCGTCCCAGTGGGCTCGTCGCCTATTCTGGCTGGCCTTATGCAGAGTCGTCAGAGCAAAATGTAATTCACGTATTTCTACCTATAAGCTTCATATAAAAAAGCCCGTAGAAAACCCGGCAAATGAAATTTCTGTCGCCCAGTCCTTCTCTGATGCTATTAGTTTATTCGCTTCGAGTCTTGAGGCTCAGCGTGAAAAATTTCTTGAGAGCCAAGTGCTTTCGCGAGGGCGGTATATTCGCGACGTMGACATTCATATAGCCAGCAATAAAGAGTGGGGACGAGAGAGACAAAATCCCGGTTTCGATATTGTAATGACATCACCTCCGTATGGTGATAACGCTACGACCATCCCGTACGGGCAATTCGCGTATCTTCCGCTTCACTGGATAGATTTAGATGACGTAGATGATAATTTAGATCTGTCGTTACTAAAAAATACACACGCAACTGACTCGGCGAGCCTTGGTGGGTCAATTAAAAGAGCATCTGAAAAATTCGATGAGCTTTCGGATCTGCTGCCAGCAGCTCGGCGATTCGCTGCAGCAATAAATAAAAGTAAGAGCGGAAAGGCAAGATTTGCTGCCTTCTTTCATGATCTTATGCTCTCGGTAAACGCGATAAGCGCTAGAACCGCCCCAAATGGCTATCACGCATGGACAACTGGGAATCGCCGAATATCCGGCCTGCTCGCACCGATGGATGAGATGCTTGCCGAAATGCTCGAGCTGAACGGCATAGATGTGGTGGGACGGATTCGAAGAAATATCCATTATAAAAAAATGGCTAAACGCAACGATTCCACCGAGACAATGACCTCTGAGGTGATTGTCCTGGGAAAAAAGAGGGCATAAATAAAATGCTGACTTCGCCTTCCAACGATGCTGGATCGTCAGATAAAGATCGGTCGTCTACTCCACATTTGAGCATATCATCGCACGTGGTTGTCCAACTTGGATTGGAGTTGGTAACCGATGTCGAGCAAGCACTGCTTGAGCTCGCAAAGAATGCCTATGATGCAGACTCGCCTGAATGTGAAATAACAGTAGAGCCGGACTGGATGCCGTCGGACGGCGATCCGATATCCTCCCATCTGAATATCTTCAGCAAAGCAAATTCCGATAATCAGGTGCCGGTGGGCCGCGTCCTCGTACGTGATTACGGATTGGGTCTCTCACCGGATGCCGTAACGCACGGTTGGCTTAGGATTAGCGCCTCATTGAAAAGGGTTACGGCTGCAGGTGCAAAACAGAAGACCCCCAAGGGGCGAACACCAGTTGGTGATAAGGGTCTGGGCCGGCTTGCTACCATGAAAATTGGAAACATTCTACGCCTCAAGACTTCCCAGGATGGGGAGCGGCAGTGGCGCACCATTTCCTTTTCCTGGTCCGATTTCACCCCGGATCGGACATTAGAGCAGGTTCAAGTAGTAGAGGGAACAGAGGCCAAAAGCGAAGACGACGAAGCTGGCACCATCATTGAAATTATCGGCCTTCATGATCGCGAACGCTGGACAAATATCGCCAATTTTGAACGTGAGCTAATTCCGAATCTCTCTTCATTGATAAGTCCTTTTCGCACGCAAGACAATTTCAAGATTGCAATAAAAGTCGGTCGCACCACGTACGAGCTCGATACGCTAGAGGAAGACGTTTTGAATCTTGCTTCAGCAAGATTTGAATTTAAATGGGATGGTAAGACGCTAAGCCAAAACGCTTGGGTAGCCCCGTCCTTATTTAGAGGMTCTACTAGTCCCGTTGATCAGAAGAAGTATGAMATTGCGTTTAATCAGGTCAACAGAGAAAATCTATTGAAGTTCCTGTGCGAGCGTCCACGGCTCAGGGGGCGAAATGCAAGTGCTTCAGTACCGGCTCCGTGGCTACTTCAATTTGATCAGGAAAGCTCCTTTGAAAAATTCCCTGCCGATCGCCAGTTTCCTGGCGCTGTAGATCCCGGTCCCTTCGAGGGAACTATCCACTACTTCCTATTTAATAAGTCCACGAAAGAAAAACTGCAGCAAACTGGGGTCAGCGTACCTCAACTCCAGGCTATGGCGAATATTGCGATTTATCGGGACGGTTTTAAAATACGTGCACAGCGCGATTGGCTGAGACTATCGGACAGCGCGACTTCGGGCGGCTCCTATTATGAGTTGCGTCCGAGTAACACGATTGGCTTCTTTGCGCTGACAAATGAATTAAACCACGGGCTAGTCGAAAAATCGGATCGCGAAGGGTTCGTCGATAATTCGGAGCTAAGGGGATTCATGGCTCTTACCCATCGCTGCAAAGATTACGCCAACTCGATTCTGGAGGCTACTCGTAGAAGTGTGAACGAATTCATCACCACGGTTGTTTCGCAAGATGACGTCCCACCTTCCGCCGAGAAATTAGTCCGCAGACTCACAGAGGTTGATAAAACGTCAAAACAAAATCTCGAGCATGCAAAACAGACTCTCTCCAGTGCTTTATCCGGGCTCGATCACGTTAAATCAACCCTAGCAACTACTGGTAGAGTTTCTGCCTCGAATGAGGGTCCTTCCCTAACGACACTGCTCGGGAATGCGACCGGTGACCTCGATCGTGCTGCGGGCGCTATTGTGGCGATTGAAAATTCGCTGAAGGAATATGGTGCCACAAGCAATGCATTACAGCTCGTTCAGCGTGATGATTCGGAGATCGCGACACGACTGCTTGAGGCTGCGGCAGTCGGCCTTTCTGCAAGATCGCTGGCTCATGAACTGCATTTCTATGTAAATCAATTGCGTGGTGCAATTGAAACTCTGAATCAGAGAAATCGAGAACTGAAGGATGCCGTAATTCGTGGTGCGATTCGTCAACTTACGAGCACTACGAGGGAGCTCACAAAGACTGTAGCCGCCATCGATCCGCTTTTGCCCGGTAGCCGTAGTCTAAAGGAGAAGCTTTCGGTTCGGCATTTACTAGAGGAGTATGTGGCCTCCCGTGAGGCGTCAGCTGCATCAGCAGAAGTAAGAATATCTTATGTGCCCGAGGAGGGCGCTGACGACCTGAATATCCATTTTAGTCGATCACGCTTCCTTCAAATAGTCGAAAATCTCTACAATAATAGTTTTTATTGGCTTAGGAAGGGTCCGCTGCCAGACAAAACCGTTCGGGAGATATTAGTTCGGTCTGGCCCTCATGGGTTCTCCTGGGCAGACTCGGGGCCTGGTATTAGTCCGACATTGGAGGCTTCCATCTTCGAGCCCTTCGTATCGGGAAAGCTACTTGGCGAGGGCCAGGGTTTAGGTCTACATATTGTCGCGACGTTTCTTGAGGTTGAGCGATGCTCCATTTCTCTTAGTGACGAGCGAAACCCACTTGGGCGCAGATATGTGTTTGTCATTGATCTGAGACCGGTGTCGACTAGTCATAAACAGCCTACATTATTTAAAAATAATGGATAAATTCAGAGAATTGATGCGACGGCTAAAAATCAAAGCCGTTTATTGGGTCGACGATGAAAATTCGGTGCCGGCTGAACAAGATTCGGAGCGCCTAATATCCGCGTTCGCCGATGCATTTGTCGCCGGAGACGAGGCTGAGCGCAAAACGTCGCTCGCCACGCTGTTGAAAAGTGACAGCATGCGCGATGTAGGGCAGCAGATACAGAGAATTGGAAAGTCGGATGATGATGATCTAGCTAAGACTGAGCGAGTCATCGCCGAACTGCGGAAATTTTTGGGAACGGTGACCGACCCCAAGGCTATTTTGCTGGAAATGCTCCAGAAACTACCTGGTCCTTTATCTCCTCAGGAAAAGGAAGAGCTCACAAAGCTATTCCGTGAGACAGATGATCTGCCTTGGAGCTGGGCGGCCCTATCATTTTCGAGTTGGAACAACGCATACAAGAACATTCTTAACCGGCACTCGGTCGACGAAGCCGCTCTTCTTATTGTCGATCTTCAGAACGGGAGAGAGGCGACGAGCTTGGACGGCTATGAAGTACTAAAGCAGGTGGCAATGGCTGGCGTGAGTAGGCTGTCTTGCCACGTTATCGTCCTTACTTCGGCATGCTCAAGCAAAGAAGAGTTCCGGAGTGGCCGAAAATTAACAGAAGACATATTTGACGGAGCCCAAGACAAGCGGGTTCCTGTGTTTGTCGTATCAAAATCTCGTTTCTCGGACGAGCAAAATGGGGACGCCATGGTAAGCGCGTTTGCCAACGTCCTTGCCAGAGCGGATCTTTCACTCCTGCACTTGCAKCTGTCGAGAGAGGTACACGATCATCTTGTCAGCTCTTTGGACATCGCCGCGAATGCGTTAGATCGACTGACCATAGAGGAACTGATGTTTGCAGTTACGCATACCTCTACGGAAGAGGGAGTGCCCGAAATTGAAACGCTTGCGCGCATAACGGCAATAGCTCAACGTGAGGCGTTTCAGAGGGCAATCGTGGAGAGTGCATCTCTGCGGCAGACCTTGATTGAGCTGCGGAATGCCGAGATTTCGATTGACCGCAGTCATTTATCTKATGACAGACAGATCATTCAACTGCGATTCGCGGAGCTGTACGACAAACCGGAGGCCGTAAATGGGCTCTTCAGCGCCATAGCTCCCGGTGATCTCTACTCCGTAAGACAGATGCAAAGTAAGCCTACTGGTGAAGGCGGATTGCCCGACGACGCGGTGGAGGCACGTGAGGACATATATGTACTGGTCGCCAACGCTTGTGACCTTATGCTGCGCCCGACTGGCGAACGCAATCTTGCCGTTGGAATCCTCCTCAGACTCAATGAGGGGGCATCCAAAAGCCCATTTTCCTTCGAACTGCCACACCTAGATCTCATCCCGCTCAGCGGTTCATCTGTCAAGAGTTTAGATCTCCGGCAATTTGTTGCCGTCCCGCTGGAGCTGCTTGATTTGTGTTGGACGAGTTCTGACGGCACTTGCTCTTGGAGTAATGCGGAGCCGGACGGCCTTTTGCCAAAGCTGATAAAGTCGCAGCGCGAGAGATACAATATATTGTTAGAATATTTTTCCGGTGCCAAAAGGGAAGACCTTTCAGCGCTAGCATTTCCATTGGCTGCATCTTGTGAGATTGTAGTCGAGGGAGACGAGCGTGTAGCTCGAGCAACTTTCGGGGTACGCCGTGTCGGGAGACTCTCCTATGCGCACGCGTCACAGTTAGTTCATCGTTTCGCCGGCGCATTCGGACGCCCCTCTGCTGAACATGATTTCGCGAAACACAAGTAGGGATAAGAAAGAATATCTCCAAGTTTCTTGTTTATTTACCTAACCCAGGACTCGGATGCAAATCAACAGGGGAGCATCCAGACGGGATGCGCACCAAAAGTGGTCAGAGAGGGCCCGACATTTCAATCACACAGTATCGCGGCATCGGAGCAAAATGCGTTATTCCTGACACAATGGAAATCGCCCTTGATTTCCGCGATACCGATAGCGAATATCCTCTCGCATCGCCCTCCAACGGCGGTACGGCGCATAATTCTAGGGGGACATTTTGTTCGGCGGATTATTTTCATCAGCGTCGTAAATAGCCTTGATCGCTGCAACGTGCTCATCCCCAGTCAACTCGCCTTCGACAAATTGTCGATTTATTTTCTCGACCTCCGGGGACAACACAAAGCCCTCGAAGCGCACACTACCACGTGCGTAGTCAACGGCTGCCTTGCGACGAGCGCGCTCTTGGTCATCTATCTGGGACGCCGGCTTTCGCAGCGCGGAGTCAGGGTCAGCCTTAGGAGGCCCATTTTTACGGCTCTTCATCACTGCATCCTATCAGTAGAGGATCGCTCTCGGTCTCCACGACTCGCAATGCAGTCGGAGCACCCGCTCCCCTAGTGGGGTATCCGCCAGAACCATCAAGCGCTCGCCCGGTGGATGGTGCGACGCTTCTGGCGATTGCTGTTTTTGTCATTGACTTCGATTTACTCCCTGTCCACTTGCAGAATCAGGTCATGCCTGCCGGTTGTCGGCGATCACATGGGGACGGACGCGGCCTGGTCGTTGGCACGCGCTTGCTTCATCCATTTGTGCCACAAAGGCGGCCCAAATGCCTATCCTGCCCTAAAATTAACCCGCCTACTTAGCAGTGCGATCTACAGGACATTTCCAGTGCAACTTTCGTGCTTTGCCGGCGCAAATTTCGTGCACTTATAGTCCATTTTCAGTGCGCTAAACGTTGACAATAGTGCGTTATTAGTGCACTAAGAATGCTTTTTCAACTCTAGTGCGTTATTTCGATGGACAAAAAGACCGTTGCTGAATGCCTCGTCGCGCTGGCTTCCGACGATAAGAAACGATCAAAGGCCGCCCGCTTGCGGGACGTGATTGATGAAGTTGAAGCGACCTTGGCCGCTGGCGTTTCGCGCTCGGCTGTGATCGAGGAACTAGCCAGGCATGGCCTGGAAATGACCCCATACACCTTTGATTCAACGTTACGCCGGATTCGCCAAAAACGCGGCAAACCGTCGATCGCTCAGGCAAATCTAGTCGGGCACCCTGCCCGGCCAGCGTCGCCCGTGGAAGCCGCCTCGATTGTGGAACCCCCTACCGATGCCGGATTATCGGCAGGTGTCCCGTCGCACAATCCAGCGGACATTGATCGCATCATAGGCAGCAAGCCTGACCTCGATGCCTTGGCAAAACTGACGAAAATGAAACATAAGCGAATGTCGTTGTCGTGAACTTCTCGGGCAGCGTTGACATTGACGCGAAGGCAGTGAGGGCCTGGAAATGACGTTGCCAATTTAGGGGACAGGATCAGCACAGCGTGCGTCCATCATTCAGACATCTGAGTACAAGGTCCACAGACATACGAGCTTGCGTGAGCTATTTTTTAACGTGAATTCATCCCCCTCGCGTCAATGAGTCAGATATTGACGCCCGCAGATTGGCATGGTGGGCATTCTGGTAGTCTTTCCTGCACCATGGAGTGACACGGGGTAGTCCGTATCTGTTTCGAAAACGGGGGCCACTGTCCGCGCATGGCGCGCCGCACAACGAGCGGTATCCGTGTCGTGCGCAGCGCTGAAATTTGGTTCATCGCCGATTTGCGGGGAGGCCGTGGGCGTCACAGTACACCTCAGCCGTTCGCCATCTCGAAGTCAGCGACCAGTATGGCTCGCCGGCGGCTACCGAKAGCAACGCGTTGCAATTGCGGCTGTACGAGGTACTGCCGCCGTCGGTCTTTCACGCAGCGCGTCGAGCCGCGCCAGCKACCGCTTCTCTGCTGTTCGAACTCACCTCAGCGCAAGACTTGCTCATCGCTCGGTCTTGTGCCCAGGCCGCAACATGGGTGAGTCGCCATCATGTAACATTCTGGGTGCACATGGGCACCACTGCCCCATCCAGAGACAAGATGCATGACGGGCTTTTTCACGCAGATCGAAGACACAGAAGAGGTGCGCCAAGGYGACATCATCCGCAAGCTCAATCCCAAGACCGGCGAAGCAGAGAAGCTGGGAATCGTGATCACGGCCGATTGCGATATCGCCCAAAGGAAAGCCGGTGAACGCTACACCTGGTTGGAAATCGTGCCCATGGCAGCCTATATCGAAGGCCCCTGGGCGCAGGAGCAGTTGCGCAAGCTATCCGAGAAGCGTTCCAAGGCGATATGCGAGCATCTCAATAGCCAGATCCGCAAACTGCAACCGGGCCTTGCGGCACTGACACATGAGTCACTGGTGCAGTGGCTGCGCAGCAAGACTGCCGAAGAAATCCTGGCGAGCGCCACCGGCAAGGCGCCAACCGCAGATGGCAAGCCGCTGCGCGACCTCCAGGGCTTCGCGCTCACGGTGAGCGCCGACGAAACCCAGAGCGCTTTCAGCCGTTTGAAAGCCGCCTGGACACTCTTCGGCGTCGAAGAGAAGAACCAGCAGGAAAGCGTGCGCAATGCCTTAAAGGACGGCGGCGGCTTCCAGGACTATTTCGTGCTTCCGGAGCTGCCCCGACAGACCGGTCTCGGCTTTGTGGTGATGCTGCGCTCGATGTGGACCATCATGGCCTCCGACCTGTATCTCACCGAGCAGGACGCGCGCATCCATGACCGCCCGGATGCTTTCCATCGCCTGGGGCGCCTCAACGACGGCATCCGCTTCTCGATCACTCAAAAGCTGGCATTCCTGTTCTCGCGCATCGGCATGCCCAAGACTTTCGAATCCGCCTGCGAAACAGCGGCCGAACTCACGGTCGAGGAATTTTTCAAGAAAAACGTGCAGGAGGCATGACCATGACGACAACCGTATCCGCCCTCGTCATTGACCAGAAGGCCATCAGCATCCTGGACCGGGCATTCGTAGAGGATGCCTGGCTGCAGAAATTCGAAGTGCCGCAGAACACCGATGGCCTGCGCCGTGTGGAATCGAAAGACATCGTCTACCTGCTGTCCGAGGATGCCGACCTGGATGATGGCTACCTGGTAATCAACACTGCCGTGTTCGCCCCTGCGGCCGGGCTTGCCAAGCCACGCACGGCCTTCGAGCGGGTGATCCGCGTGGCGTTGCGCCACTTCGACCGCAGCATTGCGATTCCCATCCAGTGGCAGCCGTATCACAGCGGCTCCCGGCTTTCGGTTTTCGCACAGCCCTCCCGAGACGCCCAGCAACGGGTCTACTTCGACCAATCGCCCGATGGCACCGGCAATCTCTACGCGTTTGCTGTCACTAGCAACCCAGAAGACCTGGATGGAGTGCCGGAGGACAATGCGCTGTATCAGCGCGCGATAGAAGGCATCTGCGATGCCCTGCTGGCGGACCCTCCGGCCGCCCCCCCCGTCGGCAACTTCGGCGTCCTGCTGTCGGAGCCATTGGGCGTCCGGCTGGCGAGTGCGGGGACATTGCAGGAGTGGTACGAGCAGCGCCTGAACCGCGAGCAACGCGTATTTGTCGATCGGCCGCATGACCGGCCCGTGCGGCTACGTGGCGCCGCCGGCACCGGCAAGACGCAATCGATGGTGGTGAAGTGCCTGCGCGATCTGTACGCCGACGCGGACGGCGACAAAACCTTCGCATTCCTGACCCACAGCTCGGCATTGGCCCATACGGTCGTGCGGGGCATGCTCCACGCACTGGACCCCACGGAACGCTGGACATCGTTGAAGACGCCCTCCGGGCAACCCAGGCTGTGGATCGGCACCATCTACGAGCTGGCGCAAGAGAAGCTGGGCTACGAGAAAAAGGGCCTGAGGCCCTTGTCGCTGGACGGCCGTGATGGACGCGAATACCAGCGGATCCTCATCGCGCAGGCCATCGACCAGGTTGTGAAGGATCCTCGTATCGTGCTGGACCTGTTCCCCGGCTGTCCGGATTTTCAGGAGCGCCTGAAGAATCGCGGCGAAGACGCCTCGCTCATTGACGAGCTCATGAACGAGTTTGCCTGTGTGCTGGACCTGGAAGCCATCAGAAAGGACACCCAAGAGGCCCACCGCTATGCGCGTGGCTCCAGGGAGCCCTGGCAGATGGTTCTGCCAAGCGAAGCCCACCTCCGCGTGGTCCTGGAGATCCACGACATCTACCGGGCGCTGCTGCGGGCGGCGAAGATGCTGAGCATGGACCAGATGATCGCGGACTTCGACGGCTACCTCGGCACGCACGAGTGGGGGGCCTTGCGCGAGCGCGATGGATTTGACCTAGTGTTCGTCGACGAATATCACTACTTTACCCGCGCCGAGGCCATGTTGCTCCACAACCTGTTCAAGACGCGGGCGCAGGTCGGCGGCCGCTGGCCCTTGCTCATGGCCTACGACATCAAGCAAGGCACCAACGACGTCGCCTTCAGCGGCGGGATGGAGAAATTCCGCAACCCGGGCGTCGGCGAATCCGTGCTGACTGAACTCAAGCAGGTCTATCGCTCGACGCCTCAGATCACTGCGTTCCTGCGCGACCTCGACGCTTCTTTCCCGGCCATGGACCTGGAGGGCGAGTACGCGACTTACGTGGCCGAGTCGCAGCAGGACGACGGCGAAACGCCGACCCTGACCGTCTACGAAACCGACATCAGCCTGGTCGACAGCGTCTTTGAGCAGGCCACCCGCATGGCGCGCGACATCGATGGTGGCGGCAGCCAGGTGGCGGTGCTGTGCCTGAACGAGGCGCTGTTCGACAAGATCCACGTCGCCGGCCGCGTTCGGGAAAAATTCGTGCCGATCACCACCCGCGAAGACCTCAAGGAGCTGCGCTACGCCAAGAGCAAATGCGTCTTCAGCATGCCGGAATTTGTGGCGGGGCTGCAGTTCCACACCGTGTTCCTCATTCATGCGGATAGTGCGGACTACGACGAAGACCAGGGTCAGGGCACGCGCCGGCGCTATGTGTCGCGCGTCTACCTCGGCGCCAGCCGGGCCGCGCGCATGATCCTGCTGTCGAGCTCCAAGGAACACGGCGGGCCCAGCCAATTGTTGGCCGCGCCGCTGGCCAACAGCACCCTGCGGCGCGTTAGCTGAACCCAGCCGCACTGCAGCAAGACGACGTCAAGGCCTGCCGGGACACCCGCCGGGTGCCGTCAGGCAGCCAATGCACTGGCGCTGGCCCCAGGCAGCCCCGGGCGAAGCCCGGTGCCCTCGGCACGAGTTAGCGCCAAGATGCGGACTATAGCGACCCACGCAGGGAGCCCGCTGTGGCGGAGATCCTTCGGCTCAAGCAGCGGCCTTCGGCAATGGACAGTTGCTCAACTGCGGCCGCATCGCACAGGCTTTGCCGTGGATACAGCCGGCTGCTCGTGATCGTGAAACCGTACGCAGCTTCTTTGGTGAGCGCCTCGCGGGAATCATGGAGGGGCCCGTTCAAGGGCTGTCAGAGCCCTCCACCACCCATGACTCTGTCACTGGGACGGTTGTTCGAGCGTAGACAGGACGACGCCCTGGATGCGCATTAGGGGAAGAAAGCTTCACGACCTGCGGTGGGGGCGCGCCGCCATMCCAATGTCGCAGTGCCAGCCGCGCATCGCGACCTACCGGCGGCCTTTGTTCAGACTGCAAGGCGACCGGCCGGCCGCGCAAGGAAGGTCGGTCATGTGAACGTCAGCTCTACGGCATCCGAATCAGCACGGCGGATGTCTCTTCAGGGTCGGCAGCGCCAGTTGGCGCCGCACGCCTATGTGGTGCGTCCGGCTGCTCCTGGCCGAACTCGGCCATCGGCAGGCATTCCGGCGTCCCGGTCGTCACAGGCGGTAGGAGGCGGGGCCGGTCGATCTGAGCGGGGTGACGGTCATTGCCATGGACGAGTTTGCCATCCAGAAGGGGCATGACGACATGCGTAGGCTCGTTTTCGCGTCCGCGAAAATCTCTATCTGGCGCGATACGTAATTTTGCTCAGTCATTCGATATCGGCATCCCATGCCCGATTGCTGGCGCGTACCAGGTTGCGGATGGCTTGGCGATCGCTGGCGATCACAGTGGTCAGTTCGGCTAGCTTGTCGAGCCGACCCCGCTCGATATCGGGGAACGCCTCGTTCAAGTTCCGCGCGATTTGGTTGATATTACGACCAATGGCTGCCAACTCGCGATTCGCGGCCAGGACGGCCGAAATCTCTGCCTCGGTGAATACGGGGAGCCCGGTGACATTGGATTGCACAAGCGATGCAATCCAACGGCTTGGAGCCATTCCGAAGATCCTCGCTCGGCCCTTGACGGCGTCGAGGAGAAAGGATGGCAATCGCACCGTAACTCGCTGGATGCTGGTGTTCCCATGGCTGGGTGTTGCGGATACGGTCAATCTGTGGCCGATCTCAGCCATGACCACGGCCCTTAGCAGTTGCGATTCTGTCATCCGACGCGCTCTGGCGCGTTGGATGAAGGCGCCCTTGATCTCAGGTTCCACACGGGCTTTTAGTTCTCTTTTCAGCGCAGTCATCAGCAGTCAATCGACGGTAAGTGGTTAAGGACGGCCTGTAACGCAGCGATGCCCTACCAAGCATTGGGTGCGCTGTGTTTGGTCGAACATAGGCCCCAGATCCTCCAGTTTCCTTAGCTGGAGGCGGTGTCAAGGGCGACACCGGAAGCCGCATGCGGAGMGCAGGGCGGAGCCCCGAGCACCGAACGGGAGAGGATGCCTGCGAAGCGAACCCTTGATGCCGGCGGAAGCCACACAGAGCCTCTCGGCAAGGGATCAGGTCAAGGGCAGAGCCCGCAGCGCCTGTTCCCACTGCCAGTTCGGCAAGGACGGACGCGGGGTGCAGCCGGAGGGGCTGCCCAAGCCCGAAGGGCGCGGAGGATGGCTTATGGGGCCCCAATTGTCGGGAGGGGGAGCCGCGCAGCGGGGGAACCCTGTAGGGGTGCTCCGGGCGCAGCGCAGCAAAGCCGTTTCCCGCGTTAAAGACTTTAAATAAAGTTAATCCGCGCGCGCGCGTTACAGATTCCTGGAATCCGCACCAGCGCTGTCTTTGCGAGGTGATGATGTGGGCAAAGGCACGAGGCGCTAAGTGTGTGAAGGCACGTGTCAATTCACAGAGTGGCGTGGGTGACCGCACGTGCCAATCCACAGATTGCCCGTGCTTATCCACAGCGAGTCGGACACGTGCTTTCACACACGCCCTCCCTTCCTGGCAGCCCCGTCCCTAGCCTTTAGGAGTTCACCTATCCTTGCTTTGACCCCTTTCGGTCCACGGGCATAGAACGTCATGATGTCGCGCTCCCGGTTGAACGTCATGTCGTAGTCGGGAAGCTCGTTGCTTTCAGCCAGTTCCTTCATCAGGCGCCGAAATTCCCGCAAACTAGCGGTGCTACCTGCCTTGGTGCGTAATAGAGCCAAGGATATGCACCATTTGGGCTGAGCTCCACAATGTTTGCGCGCCAGTTCATAGATGCGTCGGTCCAACGGTCTACGCAGCCGGAAGTAATCGCGGCTAAGGGTTAGCACTTGCTTGGCCTTCACTGATCGATACAGCCACTCAGGCAATACCACCGACACAGCTACCATGCGGTCGTCGCTTGCGCTGCGCTCGATAATACGGAAGGCTTCGATCAGCCCGAAGCCGGTTTTCTCGCGAATGCCGTTCGTCTTGACGTTGGTGACGATCCGCGAGCCAGCGAGTCGTTCTAGTGTGTCGCCAAGCCTCTCGTAACTGCGGCCGCTTGTGCCGCGATTGGTGGTGCTCAGAAAGTCGTAGGCGGTGAAATGGACTGTGCGACCTGCATCGTTGCGGCCTCGGTTCAGCGCCTCTACCATCTGACTGATGCAATAGATCCAAACGTCCTTGTCGTGGATGGTTGCCAGCCCCTTCGCGCCAGGTTGCACCTCGATGCTCTGGCCGTTGTGTTCGTAGCGTCGAATTCGCCTGTCACCGGCCTTKAGCGCAAACAAGGGGTGCTCCATCGACGCGATGTCGCCCTTGGGCGCGGCGTCTAGAATGTCAGCGACGAAGAAATCCCGCTGAGGATGTCGATCGGGTAGTAAGCGGCCGCCAGCGGTTTGCTGGCTGGACACTGCTTCGAAGGGCATGACTTACCCTCGGAGTGGCAGTGCGCTATCCTTTCCCGCTATCGGGGTACTCGCCAACACCTTGGCTTGCTGCTGAACCTTTGTCGGGCGGCCGCGCTTTGGTCGCCTGTTCGCCGGATGGCTGGGATCGACTGCGCATAAGCCGTCAATGTAGGTCGCCACATCGACTAGACGGAAGGCTCGTTTGCTACCGATCTTGAATGAGGGGATGGGGTACCGACCCTGACTGATTGCATTGCGAATCGTCTGCTCGGTCTCGCTAGTGATTTCACTCACTTGGCGAACCGACAATGTGGGCGGGTAAATCGGAGTTAGGTACTCAAGAAAAGTAATATCTGCCAAGGCCACGGCGGAACACCTCTTAGTGTGGCCGCGAGCACTATCATGTGCCCACAGCCGCGTCCGAGAGGTGTGATCCGGTGTCTGCCAATCCCCAATATCAGGACTTGGCTCACGGCTGTTCGCTGCATTTTCCGAAACGCTGGCTTCCACTGGGCTAGCGTCCCCATCGGGCGCCCCTTGTCTCAGCAGCAGAAGATCTCGTACGCTCCTGCCGTAGCGTTTCTCCACGGGCGCTACCCCGCGCTGTTCGTCCACTCGCTCTTGCACGCCCTATCCACACTTTTTAAGGCAAGCTCAGCCGTCATGCTMGCTTTCAAGGCCTCCGGGTGCGCGCCCCATGACGGACTTCTTCAAGGCGTGCACCGGACCTCAGGCCGATCCGGTGAGGCGATTATACTTGCGCGTAACCATGTGCTGTCAACGAGGTTTTGTCGATCTTGCGGCCTGCAATTCTTGTCCAAATTCTGTCCAAGGGCAGCGCAAGTTCTTCTGGTACAGTGGCGAATACTTCGGCATAACTCGACATACCGGAAAGAGCCTAAGTGCTTGATGCTGTTGGACACTCTTCGCGTAATTCGCTTTGGAATCATGGGCTTCTGTGCGTCAAAATGGGATTCGCAATGCAGAGGTCGGGAGTTCGATCCTCCTTCGGTCCACCAGGATTTGTCTTACGAAACAACGCACTACGTCGAGAGATGTGGTGCGTTGTTTTGCTTTGGGGGATTCTGAATCGCTAGAATCCCAATGCGTCCGTGCGTCCGCATCGTTGAGATTCGCCATCCGGTCGTTCGCCGAATCGCAGAGCGTATAGTTTCCTCCCATGCACATGCCCAAATCCCCGGAACACACAGCGCCAGGCATCGGCAACGCCGCCACCGACCCCGCCGCCCGCGCCCAGGCCGGCCGGCGTAGCACCCTTGTCAGCGTGGCCGTCAATGTGGTCCTGACCATCGCGCAGGGGTTTATCGGCGTGGTGGCGGGTTCCCAGGCGCTGGTGGCGGACGCCATTCACTCCCTTTCCGATCTGGTTTCGGATTTCCTCGTGTTGTTCGCCGGGCATCACGGCAGCAAGGATCCGGATACCGATCACCCGTACGGGCATCAGCGCTTCGAGACCGCGGCGTCGCTGGCGCTGGGGGCCATCCTGCTGGCGGTGGGGGTGGGCATGCTCTGGGCGGCCATCGGCAAGATCCAGCATCCCGAAGGGGTGCAGCCGGTGAAGGCGATTGCGCTATGGGTGGCCATCGCCACGCTGATCTTCAAGGAACTGCTGTTCCGCTACATGCTCCGCGTGGCGGAGCGCGTGCGCTCGAGCATGCTGGTGGCCAATGCCTGGCATGCGCGGTCCGATGCGGCGTCGTCGCTGGTGGTGGCGCTCGGCATCGGCGGGAATCTGCTCGGTTATCACATCCTGGACCCCGTGGCGGCCATCGTCGTCGGGCTGGTGGTGGCGCGCATGGGGCTGCAGTTCGGCTGGACGGCCCTGAGCGACCTGATGGACCGCGCCGCCGATGACGACGTGGTGGCCGCCCTGCGCGCCGCCATGCTCGACACCCCCGGGGTGCTCGGCCTGCACGACCTCAAGACGCGCAAGATGGGGGATATGGTGCTGGTTGATGTCCACCTGGAGATCCGCGCCGACCTGACCGTGGAGCGCGGTCACGCCATCGCTACCGAGGCCCGCCGCCGCGCCATGCTGCGCGACGATGTCCTTAACGTGATGACCCACGTGGACCCGGTGCCGGCCCCGGACCCGGCCCCCTCGTCAGCGCAGGTCGCTGCGGCGGTAGAGGCTCAGGCCGACCGCCAGGAAGGCGAGCATGCCGGCGCAGCTCCGGTTGATCCACTGCACGGCGCGCGCTGACAGCGTGCGCATGGCGTGGCGTCCGCCGTACGCGTAGATCGACATCATCAGGATGTCCATCAGCGCGGCGATGACCGCCAGGATCGTGTATTGCAGCGCCACCGGCTTGTCCGCGTGGACGAACTGCGGCACGAAGGCCGAGGTAAACAGCAGCGTCTTGGGGTTGGAGAGCGCCACGAATAGCGCCCGGAAGAACGCCGCCCGGCCGCTGGCCGAGGCCGCGCCGGAGGTGGCCACCAGCGCCTGCGTTGGCGCGCGCCACATCCCCCACGCCAGGTAGAGCAGGTAGGCGGCGCCCATCCACTTGATGATGGTGAACCACTGCTCGGACGCCAGCAGCAAGGCGCCCAGCCCGCAGCCGACCGCGCCGATCAGGATCAGGTCGGCCAGCGCCGCGCCGGCGATGCCGCAGGCGGCCACCCGCATGCCCCGCGTGGCGCCGTTGCTCAGCGCGAGCAGCATGGTCGGGCCGGGCGTGACCATCACGGCGGCGACCGCAATCAGGTAGAGAAAGAGGGTAGTGGCATCCATCGCGGGGGCTCCTTCGGCAGCGAACCGCCAGTGTGCCCCGATCCCTGCCCGCATGCACGGGCCCTGTGGACATCTTCGCTACGCCTTGGGGACAACCACATGGATTGCCTGTGGCCTGCCTGGGGGCCGCATGTGGGCGGTATACGGATATCTCGGCGGCGTGGCGGGGGATGAAACCGGGCGCGAGGCGGTTGTCCACGTATACGCGGTGCGCCGCCCCTAGGGTTGTCTTTTTTCCAAGCCCCTGACGGGAAAGGGAAAAACCGGCTTATCAACGGCCAGGGGCGACGTTTACCTACTACTACTATTTATGTATACGTAAACAATATCTGTATACGTATACGCACCGTTGCCGAAACAGAAAAGCGCTGTGGATGGATCGGCTTCCAGCCAGCCTTCCGGCGAGGATCAGCGCGGCACCTTGAAGGCCTTGCGGGCCTTCAGCACCTCGGCGCGGGTCGCACAGCCTTCGAAATGATCGTTGACCAGGCCCATGGCCTGCATCAGCGCATACATCGTGGTCGGGCCGACGAACTTCCAGCCGCGCTTCTTCAGGTCCTTCGAGAGCGCCACGGACTCCGGCGACGTCGTCATCTCGCGCAGCACGGCCGGCGTGACTTTCTTCGGCCGCGACTTCGGGTCCGGCTCGAACTTCCAGAAATAGGCCGCCAGCGAGGGTTCGGTCTTCAGCAGATCCTGCGCGCGCTGGGCGTTGTGGATGGCGGCCTCGATCTTGCCCYGATGGCGGATGATGCCGGCGTCGCCCAGCAGCCGCTCCACGTCGCGCTCCGTAAACCGGGCGACCTTGTCGATCTCGAAATTGGCGAACGCCTTGCGAAAATTCTCACGTTTGCGCAGGATCGTCAGCCAGCTCAGCCCGGACTGGAAGCCCTCCAGGCACAGTTTCTCGAACAGGCGCCGATCGTTATCGACCGGGAAACCCCATTCGTGGTCGTGGTAGTGGCAATAATCCTCGATCGTCCCGCACCAGCTGCAGCGTACCCGGGGCTGCGAGGCGGTCTCTGTCGATGTCATGCGTGAAGCTCCTGATGGGGTGGACGGCGCGCGCTGGCGCTTTGGCTGGGATCATGCCCGCACCTGCGGATTTGCGGAAGCCGGAATCGGACATGTAAAGCGGACACAAAAAGCGGACACAAAAAAGGCCAACCCGAGGGTTGGCCTTCTGACTTTCTACGACCCTGCAGCGCGCTCAGGCGAGCCGCTTGCCCGTGCGGTCGTGCATGAACGCCAGCGCCACGATGCTGATCATCGCGGCGGCAATCACGTAGTAGGCCGGCGCAAGCTTGTTTTGCGTCGACGTGATCAGCCACGTCACGATCAGGGGGGCGAAGCCGCCGAAGATCGTCACGGCGAAGTTATAGGCCAGCGAGAGGCCGGTGGAACGCACCTYGGTCGGKAACTGCTCGGCCAGCACGGCCGGGGCCGGGCCGGTGAACGCGGCCAGCAGGATGCCCAGCACGATCTGCACCTGGAGCAGCGTGGCCGTGGTCGGCGACACGTTGAGCCAGTGGAACAGCGGGTAGGCCAGCGCGCCGATGGCCACCGCCACCACGGTCAGCATGCGCTTGCGGCCGACGCGGTCGGACAGCATGCCCATCAGCGGGCACAGCACCAGGATGATGGCGCCGCAGATCGCGGTCGACTGGAACGTCGCGCCCAGCGGCAGGCCGAGCTGCTGCTTGGCGTACGACGGCATGTAGAACACCAGCACGTAGGTGCAGACCGTCCAGAGGATGGTCACGCCCAGGCCGGCCAGTACTTCGCGCGGATGGTCGCGCAGCACCTGCGAGAGCGGCGAGAACTTCACATTGTTCTTGCGACGTTCGGCCTGGCGCGCCTCGAACTCGGGCGGCTCTTCCAAATGCGAGCGGATGTACATGCCCACGGGCCCGATCAGCAGCCCGAACAGGAACGGAATGCGCCAGCCCCAGGCATCGATCTGCTCCGGGCTCAGGCCATTGGTCACCAGCGCACCCATCGCCGCGCCGAGCATGAACGAGATGCCCTGGCTGGCCTGCTGCCAGCTGGCATAGGCGCCGCGCTCCTCGTCCGGTGCGTGCTCGATCAGGAACGCCGTGGCGCCCMCGACCTCGCCGCCGGCCGAGAAGCCCTGGATCAGCCGCGCCACCACGATCAGCGCCGGGGCCCAGAGGCCGATGCTGTCGTAAGTGGGCGCCAGGCCGATGATGGCCGTGCCGAGCGCCATCAGCAGGATGGTCAGCGTCAGCGCCGCCTTGCGGCCGACACGGTCGGCGTAGACGCCGAGCACGATGGCGCCCACGGGCCGCATGAAGAAGCCCACGCCGAAGGTGGCTACGGTCAGCAGGAACGAGGTGAGGTCGTCGCCGGTGGGGAAGAACAGCTTGGCGATGATGACCGCGAAGAAGCTGTAGACGGTGAAATCGAACCATTCCAGGCCGTTGCCGATGGTCGCGGCGAGGATCGCGCGTCGTCGGGTGGCTTTGGACAGGTCATTGGCAGTGGCAGCTGTGACGGACATTACACTTTTCTATGACGGTGAAAACAGCCGCCATCTTAAGCGAATCCTTACATTTGCCGGGTTTGCGTGTGCGGTTGGGAGGGATCAGGTACCGCCGTGACGGCGTCATTCTGCGCCGGCGGGGCCGGTTTCTTGCGCGTGAACCACAGCCAGAGCGCGCTGGCGATCCAGCCGGTGACGAAGACGGTGTCGCCGGCGTGGTTGAACAGTGCGGGGGCCAGCGGCGTGCCGAAGACGGCGGCCAGGGTGTCCGCCGGCAGCCGCGCCACGATCCACAACACCACGGCGGGCCCGCTGCCATAGACGCCCGGCTGCCACCACAGCGCGTGGGGCAGGGCGTGAAGGGGAGCGTGGGGCTTGAACACGATGTTCGCCGGTGGGCCGGTCCGAGGCAGCTTGGGGAGGCGATCCGGGGATCGCAGGCTTTTCGCCATCATAGGCCCAATCGCCATATGCCTGCCGTCAGGCGCGGGCCTACGCTGTCGGCCTGTGTGCGCTATCCAACGCGGTGGCGAGGCGGGTGTGACGCGCACGGTCCCATGTTCAGAAAATTTGCACGAGGTATCCGCAATCCGGGTGCGCCGGCGACGGCCATTGTTGCCAAACTTCATGCAGTTGGACAAAAGGATTGAAGGCCATGAGCACGCTTCCCGCCATTTATGTGTCACACGGATCGCCGATGCTGGCGATCGACCCCGGCCCCACGGGCGCCGCATTCGATGCGCTGGGCGAACGCCTGCGCGCGCGCCAGCCCAAGGCGGTGCTGGTGATCTCGGCACACTGGATCTACAGCACGCTGGTCGTCGGCACGCGCACGCGCCAGGAGGCGTGGCACGACTTCGGCGGCTTTCCGCGCGAGTTGTACGCGCTCCGCTACGACGCCCCCGGCGCCCCGGACGTGGCGGCCCGGGTCAAGGCGCTGGTCGAAGCCGCCGGCGTGGAAGGCGTCTGCTACGTGGCCGAGGACGCCGATCGTCCGCTCGACCACGGCGCCTGGATGCCGATGCGTCACTTTTTCCCGGACGCCGACCTGCCGGTCCTGCAGCTTGCGCTGAACCCGTACCTGAGCCCCGCCACGCAGATCGAAATCGGCCGTGCGCTGGCACCGTTGCGCGATGAAGGCGTGATCGTGATCGGCTCGGGCAGCTTCACGCATAACCTGCAGGAAGTGTTCGGGGGCGGGCGCAAGGCCCAGCACGGTCCGGAGACCGAGCCCTATGTCGACGCATTCCGCGATTGGATGAAAGACGCGCTGGACGAGGCGCTGGCCACCGGCGATACCAGCCGGATTGCCGGCTACCGGGACAACGCGCCATTCGCCCGCCGCGCGCACCCGACCGACGAGCACCTGCTGCCGTTCTTCGTGGCGCTGGGCGCGGCGCTCGGCCCGGCATCCAAGGCCGATGGGCAGGCCCAGGTGGACCGCATCGCGGACGAGGTCACCTATGGCGTGCTTGCCATGGACACCTTCGTGTTCGAGGGGCAGGGCGCGGGCAGCGCCCCCGCTCGGCAGGCCGCCTGATCTTCCTTCGGGCTAGCGCGGCGTGAGATACCGCCGCGCGGCGCGCGCCCCGAATAGCGCGATCACCCCCATCGTCACCGCCACCACGGCCAGCCCGAAGCGCAGGTTGGCCAGGTGCGCCACCCCGCCGATCAGCACCGGCCCCAGCAGCAATCCCACATAGGCGAAGCGCGCCACGCGCGCGATGCCCTCGGCAGCGGTCACGCCGGGCAGGCGCGACGCCGCCACGAAGAAGATCGGCACCATATTGGCCGCGCCCAGCCCCATCAKGCTGAAGCCGATGAGCGTCGGCACCGGCCACGGCGCCGCGATGGCCAGCGCGATGCCGGCAAAGCCGAGCCAGGCGCTGCCGGTCAGCGTGCGGGCATCGCCAAAGCGCGCGCGCAGCAGGTCGCCGCCGAAGCGCCCACAGGCCATGCCGCCCGAGAACGTGGCGTACCCGAAGCTGATCCAGCCGAGCGGGGCTTCCGCCACATCGCKCATATAGACCGCCGTCCAGTCGTACATCGCCCCTTCGCCGACCAGCCCGAGGAACGCCATCAGCCCAAGCAGCCAGAGCGCGCGGGAAGCGTGCGCGCGATGGTGATGGTCGGTCGTCGGCATGGCCGGATGATCGGCCAGCAGCCCGCCCGCGACGCCCACGGCGGTCAGCGCCGTCATGGCCGCGATCATCGCCGCATGGGCCAGCGGCGGCACGCCCAGCGTCAGCATCAGTCCGCCGAATGCCGCCCCGGCCATGCCGCCGAGGCTGAACATGCCGTGCAGGGCCGACATCACGGGCCGGGGGCGGCTGGCCTCCACCGTGGCGGCCTGCGCGTTCATCGACACGTCGAACGCGGCGTTGGCCATGCCGAAGAGGAGCAGCATCGGCAGCAGCAGCGTGAAGGCAGGCATGGCGAGGATGCCGAGCGTGCAGAGCGCGAACGCCACGCCGCCCAGCATCGAGGCCCGCCCGCTGCCCAGCCGCGCCACCCAGCGGCCGACCGGGCCCATCGCCAGGATGGCGCCGCCGGCCACGGCCAGCATGGCGAAGGAGAGCATGGCGTCCGATAGCCCGAAGCGCGCCTTGATGGTCGGGATGTGGACGCCCCAGGTGGCGAAGGTGGCGCCGTTGACGAAGAACAGCGCCATGGTGCCGCGCGTGGCGCGGGAGACATCGCTCATGCGGCGGCCTCCGGGCGCAGCAGCCCGCGCTTGTGCAGGGCGAAGCCGAACGCCAGCAGCGCGCCCACGGCCAGCGCCACCATCACCCACAGCATCAGCCAGTAACCGCCGGCGGCGCGCCACAGCAGCGCGCCGAACCACGGCGCGGCGGCCTGCATGATCAGGACCGGCGTCATCATCAGCCCGTTCAGCGTGGCGTAGTGGTGGCGGGAGATCAGCTCGGGCATGGCCATCGCGCGCAGCATGGTGTTGACGCCATTGGCGCAGCCATAGAGCACGGCGGCCAGCATCAGCCAGTAGCCGTGGCCGAGCGCGAAGCAGAGCAGCCCGGCACCCATCAGGCAGTAGACCGGCATCGACAGCCGCACCGGGTGGTGGATCGGCAGGCGCGCCATGGCCAGCCGGCCGGCCACCTGCGCGGGGCCGATCAGCGCCGCCACGATGAGCTGCTGTCCCACCGGCATGCCCTTCTCGGTCAGCATCGGGATCAGGTGCGCGCCGAGCAGCGAGGCGACTACGGCCGTCGCCGTGAAGGCCAGCACCACGGCCCAGAACACGGGCTGGCGCAGCGTCAGCCGCGCGATGCCGGGCCCGCCGGCGCCGGCAAGTGGCCCGCCAGCCTGCGCGGACGCGTAGGTGGCATGCGCCGTGTAGCGCAGCCGCGCATGCAGGGGCGCGCAGACGAACAGGTTCAGCGCGGCGAAGATCACCAGCGTGCCGCGCCAGCCCAGGTGCAGTACCAGCCACTGGCCGAGCGGGATAAAGATCGTGCTGGCGAAGCCGGCCAGCAGCGTCACGTGGACGATCGGCTTCTGGTAGCCATCGCCATACGCCTGGCGCAGCACCACGAAGGCGGGTTCATAGAGCGTGGACGCCATGGCCAGCCCGAGCGGAATCCACATCAGCAGGAACATCGTCGGCGAGGGCGACCACGCCCACAGCAACAGGCCGATGGCCGCCAGCACGGAGCCGCATCCCATCACGTTGCGCGCCGGCACGCGGTCCAGCAGCCGGCCCACGGCGAACGAGCACAGCGCCCAGACCAGCAGCCCGAGCGAGAACCCGCCGGCCAGGAACGGCTTGCCGAGGCCCAGCGACTGGTGCATCGGGTCGATGAAGACCGTGAACGTGAAATAGAGCGTGCCCCAGCTGATGATCTCGGTCAGGCCGAGCGTCCAGACGATATGGCGGGGCGGGGGCGCAGCGGTGGGTACGGCGGGGGCGTCGATGGTGGTCATGGCGCGCCCGGCGCAGGGCGGGGGCGCGCCGGTGGCGATGCGATGGATGAAGCGGGAATTGTATCGGCGTGACGGGCGAATGCCTACGTCAGTGCACTTGCTCAGGGACTGCCATCGCCGGGCAGGTTGGGCGGGCCTTTCAGTTCGACGGTGTTGCCGTCCGGGTCCTTCACATAGATCGACGGACCGGTGCCTTCGGCCCCGTAGCGCTGTTCGACCGGCCCGGTATCGACGTAATGAATGCGCAGATGCTCAAATATCGCCTCCGCATCGAACGGATCGATACGCAGGCAGAAATGGTCGAGGTTGCGGCCCTCTGCCCCCGGCCCCGCGCCGCCGGCCCGGCCGATCGGGCCGTCCAGCGAAACGAGGTCGATCAGCCCGTTGCCGGCGCGGAGCTGCGTCAGGCCGATGGCGGTCTGCTCAAGCTCCAGGGTGCAGCCGAGCACATCGATATAGAACCGCACGAGGCGCGGCACGTTGGCGGTGCGCAGTACGAGGTGGTCGATGCCGGCGATGCGGAGCATGGGCGGTCAGCCAGGATCAGGCGTGGAGGCCGTCGTACTCGATGACCTTGAGGCTGCCCAGATCGACGTTATCCACACAGCGCACGTTCACGGCGGCGGTGGGATTGCCCTTCGGGTCGGTCGCCTCGGCGTAAGGGCCGCAGCCGCAGACCGGGCAGAAGCGATGCGCGATCTTCATCGTGTTGAAGCGGTAGGTGGTGGCGTGCTCGTCCGGCGTCTTGAGCCGGAACTGCGCCTTGGGCACGAACCAGAGCAGATGCCCGCGCCGGCGGCAGATGGTGCAGTTGCACTGCAGCACCTGCGTGATCTCGCCATCCGCCTCGAAGGCGACGCGGCCGCAGTGGCAGCTTCCTTGATACGTGGTCATGGGGTCTCCTTGTCGGGGTCTTCCGCCCGATCACTGGTCCGGAATCAGCCGCTTGCCCAGGCTGACGGCCGCATCCCGGCCATAGCCGAGCTTCGCGTAGAACGCCATCACGGCGTCGTTGCCTTCGCGCACCTGCAGGTTGATCTTGGGGCAGCCGCGCTCGATCAGCAGCGCCTCGGCGCGCGCCATCAGCATACGCCCATAGCCGCGCCCCTGGCAGGCGGGCGCGACGGCGAGGTAGTAGACCCAGCCGCGATGCCCGTCGAAGCCGATCATCGCCGTGGCCACCACGTGGGCATCGACCTCGCCGACGAGGAACAGCTCGGGCTGCTCGGTCAGCTTGCGCGCGATGTCGCGGTGGGGATCGTTCCAGGGGCGGGTCAGGCCGCAGGCTTGCCACAGGGCAACCACGGTGGATTCGTCGGCGGGGCGGTAGGGGCGGATCTGCATGAGCGGAAGTAGAGAACAGGGGAAGACAGGGTGAACCCCAGTGTACCGAAAGCGACAGTCATCTACCCGACACACTTCCGGTTTAAATTTTCATTCGAACATCTAACATGATCGAATGAGCCTAACTCCGCGACAACGTGAAATCCTCGACTGGCTGCGCGATGCCAGCGAACTCAGCACCGACCAGCTTGCCGATCGCTTCCAGGTCAGCACGCAGACGATCCGGCGTGACATCAACGACCTGAGCGAACAGGGCCTGGTGCGGCGGCTGCATGGCGGGCTGAGCCTGCCGGCGGGCCAGCGCAACCTCAGTTTTTTGCAGCGCAGCACGGCGCAGATCGAACGCAAGCGGCGCATCGCCCATGCGGCCATCGCACTCGTGCCGGACAACGCCACGCTGTTCCTCGGCTACGGCACCACGGTGGCCGAGTTCGCGCGCGCGTTGCCGGCCGACCGGCCGCTGCGCGTGGTCACCAACAATCTGGACGCCGTGCACGCGCTGGCCGAGAAGCCCGCCATCGAGACCTGGGTGGCCGGCGGCCGGCTGCGTCCCGGTGACCGCGACGTGATGGGCAGCGCCACGCTCGACTTCATCCGCCGCTTTCGCGCGCATCTGTCGATCTGCGGCGCGGGCGCGGTGGATGCCGACGGCAGCCTGTTCGAGTTCCACCCGGACGAGGCGGAGTTCACCCAGGTGCTGTTCGCCAACAGCCACGTCCGCGCGGTGCTGGCCGACAGCAGCAAGTTCCTGCGCGACGCGCCCTGCCGCGTGGCCACGCTCGCCCAGATCGACCATTTCTTCACCGATGAGGAAGCCCGCACCGACGCTGGCGCGGACCTGCCCGCGCTGTGCGAACGCGCGGGTGTCTCGCTTCATATCTGCTGACGCAATCGACGACCCATACGCTGATAAGAACCCATGGCCTACCTGCGACTCGACAACCTGCAGCAGCGCTTCGGCGAGCAACACGTGCTCCGCGGCATCGACCTCGACGTGGCGCGTGGCGAGTTCATCGCGCTGCTCGGCGCCTCGGGCTGCGGCAAGACCACGCTGCTGCGGCTGATTGCCGGACTGGACCGGCCGAGCGGCGGGCGGATCTGGTTCGATGGCGCGGACGTGACCGACGTGGACCCCGCCGCGCGCCACCTGAGCATGGTGTTCCAGTCGTACGCGCTGTTTCCGCACTTGAGCGTGGGCGAGAACATCGTCTTCGGCCTGCGCGCGCGCAAGCTGCCGCGCGAGGAGCAGGCGGCGCGGCTCAAGCAGGCCGCCGACATGCTCGGGCTGGACAAGCTCCTCGCGCGCAAGCCGGGTGAACTCTCGGGCGGGCAGCGGCAGCGCGTGGCGCTGGCACGCGCCATCGTCTCGCATCATCCGGTCTGCCTGATGGACGAGCCGCTCAGCAACCTCGACGCCCAGCTACGTGCCGAGATGCGCGCCGAACTGCGCAAGCTTCAGCGCGCGCTCGGGCTGACGGTGATCTACGTCACCCACGACCAGGTGGAAGCCATGAGCATGGCCGACCGCATCGTGCTGATGCATCAGGGCGAGATCGCCCAGGTCGGCACGCCCGAACAGCTCTACGAGCAGCCAGCCACGCCGGTCGTGGCGCGCTTTATCGGCCAGCCGCCGATGAACCTGTTGCGCGTGCCGGGGCTGGACGGGCTGGTGGGCATTCGTCCCGAACACATCGCGCTGGCGGCGACGGGCACCGCCGGCACGGATATTCACGATGGCGTCGTCGCGCGCAGCGAATATCACGGCGCAGACACGCTGATCGAGGTGCAGGTCTACGAGCAGCCCGTGCTGGTGCGCCATCCGGGCCGGCTTGCGCTGCAGACCGGCAGCCGGCTGGCGCTGGAATGGCCGGCCGCACGCGCCCACCGGTTTGCCGCGTGAGGGGCCTCCCTCCATCCCCATGACTTTCCCGATGTTTTGATTCGTCTTTCACCAGGAGCCTTCATGTCGTTCAAATCCCGTGGCCTCGCCCTCGCGCTGGGCGCCGTTCTCTCGATGGCCGCGCTCGGCGCGGCGGCACAGACGCAGGTGACCATGTACTACCCGGTCTCGGTCGGCGGCCCGCTGACGCAGGTGGTAGACAAGCTGGTCGACCAGTTCCAGCAGGCCAACCCGGACGTCAAGGTCAACGCCATCTACGCCGGCAACTACGACGACGCCCGCACCAAGGCGCTGGCCGCCCTCAAGGCCGGCACGCCGGTGCAGACCTCGGTGCTGTTCTCGATCGACCTGTTCGAGCTGAAGGACCAGAACGTGATTCGCCCGTTCGATGACTTCGCCACCACGCCCGAGGACAAGGCGTGGCTGCAGAGCTTCTACCCGGGCCTGATGGACAACGGCCGCGCCGACGGCAAGACCTGGGGCATCCCGTTCCAGCGCTCGACCATCGTCATGTTCTACAACAAGGACGCCTTCAAGCAGGCCGGCCTGGATCCGAACAAGCCGCCGCGCACCTGGACCGAGATGCGCGAGGCCGCTGCCAAGCTGGTGAAGCAGGACGGTGGCGCCACGTCGCGCTGGGGCGTGATGATTCCGTCGACGGGCTACGCCTACTGGATGTTCGGCGCGCTGGCCAAGCAGAACGGCGCCACGCTGATGAACGCCGCCGGCTCGCACACCACCTTCGACACGCCCAAGACCGTGGAGGCGCTCCAGTACTGGACCTCGCTGGCCAAGGACGGCCTGAGCCCGAAGGGCCTGATCGAATGGGGCACGCTGCGCCAAAACTTTGTCGAGGGCAAGACGGCGATGATGTGGCACTCCACGGGCAACCTGACCGCCGTGCTCAAGGATGCCAAGTTCGATGTGGGCGTGGCCCCGCTGMCGGGTAACCCGACGGGCGGCTCGCCCACCGGCGGCGGCAACTTCTACCTGTTCAAGAGCGGCAGCGAGGCCGAGCAGAAGGCCGCCTACCGTCTGGTGCGATTCCTGACGGCGCCGGAACGTTCGGCCGAATGGAGCGTGGCCACCGGCTACATGGGCGTGAGCCCGGCCAGCTACGAGACGCCGACGCTCAAGAGCTACGCTGCCAAGGTGCCGCAGACGCTGGTCGCGCGTGACCAGCTCCAGGTGGCGACGGCGGAACTGTCGACGCACCAGGCGGGCCGCGTGCGCAAGGTGCTCGAGGACTCGCTCCAGTCGGCCATCACCGGCCAGCAGGAGCCGAAGGCCGCGCTGGCCGGCGCCCAGGCGCAKGCTGACCGCATCCTGAAGCCGTACCAGCGCTGACGCGGCGGGCCCACCGTGAACGACATCMGCCATGCCATGACTTCCCGATCCTTCGTCTCCAGGCCGGCCGTCCATGCGTGGCTGATGTTGCTGCCGGCGCTGGTGCTGCTGGCGGCGTTCACCTACTGGCCCATCGCGGGMAGCGTCTGGGAGAGCCTGCACACGCAGGCGCCCGGCGTCGCTCCGATGTTCAGCGGCGCGGACCAGTTCGCCGCGCTGCTGGACGACCCGGTGTTCCTGCAGGCGCTGCGCAACAACTTCTGGTACGCGCTGGTCACGGTGCCGGTCTCGGTAATGCTGGCGCTGGCGATGGCGCTCTGGGTCAACGAGCGCTTCGCGGGCCGCGGCCTGCTGCGGCTGGCCTTCTTCACGCCGACCATCCTGCCGATGGTGGCCGCCGCCAACGTCTGGCTGTTCTTCTACGCGCCCGACATCGGCCTGTTCAACCAGCTGCTCGGCGCCGCCGGCATCGCCGGCCGCAACTGGCTGGGCGATGTGGAGACCGTGCTGCCCGCGCTGATGGTCATCACCATCTGGAAGGAGGCGGGCTTCTTCATGATCTTCTACCTCGCCGCGCTTCAATCGATCTCACCCGAACAGCGCGACGCGGCGCGCATCGAGGCGCCGTCCGCCTGGTACCGGCTACGGCGGGTCACCCTGCCGCTGCTGGCGCCGACCACGCTGTTCGTGGTCGTCAACGCGCTGATCAACGCGTTCAAGCTGGTCGATCACCTGTTCGTGCTCACGCGCGGCGGCCCGAACAACGCCAGCACGCTGCTGCTCTACTACCTCTATGAAGTGGCGTTCAAGTTCCAGGACATCTCGTACGCCTCGGCGCTGACGCTGGTGCTGCTGGCGCTGCTGGCCCTGTGCTCGGCGCTCCAGTTCTGGTTCTCCCGCAAGCGGGTCCATTACCGATGACGATCGCTCCTCCCCGGTTGTTGCTTCCCGTGGCCGGCTGGCTGGCCGGCCTGCTGTGGATCGCCCCGTTGCTGCTGATGTTCTGGGCAGCCTTCCACCCCGATGGCGATGCGCTGCGCCTGTCCTTCGACACCCGCTGGGGCTTCGGCAACTTCCCCGCCGCGTGGCGCGTGGCGCCGTTCGCGCGTTACCTCGTCAACACGTTCTGCATCGTCACGCTGCTGCTGGTGCTCCAGCTGCTGGTGTGCACGCTGGCTGGCTATGCGCTGGCGCGGCTGCGCTTCCCGGGCCGGGGGCTGGTGTTCGCCATCGTCATGCTCCAGCTGATGGTGATGCCGGAGGTGCTGATTACCGAAAACTACGTCAGTGTGGCGCGGCTCGGGCAGGTGGATCACTACCTCGGCGTGGCGCTGCCCTACATCKGTAGCGCGTTCGGCATCTTCCTGCTGCGCCAGACCTTCATGATGGTGCCGCAGGAGCTGGAGGACGCGGCGCGCATCGAGGGGCTGGGGCGGCT
Source organism: Cupriavidus sp. 05T42 (assembly GCF_056396345.1). Lineage (NCBI taxonomy): Bacteria > Pseudomonadati > Pseudomonadota > Betaproteobacteria > Burkholderiales > Burkholderiaceae > Cupriavidus > Cupriavidus sp. 05T42. Next base: position 39,437 of record NZ_JBFTLH010000012.1, on the reverse strand, counting down.
GGCGATCCTGCTCAAGGTCTACGTGCCGCTGGCCCGGCCCACCTACCTGGCCTATGCGCTGGTGTCCATCAGCTATCACTGGAACAACTTCCTGTGGCCGCTGGTGATTACCAACACCGAGGCGAGCCGCCCGGTGACGGTGGGCATGGCGCTGTTCGCGGCGCCCGAGACCGGTGTGGACTGGGGCGTGCTGTCCGCCGGCACGCTGCTGTCGATTGGCCCGCTGCTGGTCGCCTTCCTGCTGTTCCAGCGCCAGTTCATGCAGTCGTTCATGAACGCCGGCATCAAGTAGCCCGGCAAAACAGGCCCCGCGCGAGGCGGGGCCCGGGCGCGATCAGTGGTTGCGCCAGCGCTGCACCATCACCTGCTGGACCTTGCCCTTGAAGAAGTAGCGGCGGTCGGTAGCGCCCTGCGGGTCGGCGCCGATCACGATCGGGCTGGTGTTCAGGCCCACGCCGCCCGTCACCGAGACCGACGGGGTGCGCTMGACGTTGTTGACCCAGAGCCGCACCGCGCCGTCGCCGTCATAGGCGCCGACGATGAAGTAAGAATCCGTGCCATTGAGCGAGGACAGCGGCACGGTGGCGTACTGGTAGCCGCCGTTGACGTAGACGCCGAAGCGCAGCAGCGTGCCCGCCTGCTCCAGCGCGAAGCCGCCCGCGTCGCTCTTGGCAAGGATCGCGGCGGTGGCGCCCGAGGTCAGGTCGTCGAAGTTGACCACCGCGCTGACCAGGAAGCCGCCGTTGGTGTCGTTGTCGGCCTGCCAGGTCGTGACCGACTGCGCGCCGGCAAACACCATGCTGCCGCCCACGCGGTCCTCATCGGACGTGACCGACAGCACTTCCAGCGTMGGCGTGGTGCCGCTCTGGGCCACCGCGTAGTTCGTCGGGCCGGTGCGCTTGTAGGTCAGCGGGTAGGCGGTCTGGGTGAGCGTGTTCATGTGCACCAGCGACGTGGCTTCGGTGATCAGCGCCCGCGCCGAGGTAGCCAGCGGCGTGGCGCCCCGGTCGTAGTCCGAGGTGATGAAATCCACGTCCTCGCGCAGCGCCGACAGGTACAGTTCGCCCAGGCTGGCCGGCGTGGTGTAGACGCCCACGCCGAGGCCGAGCAGCTTGGCCTGATCGATCGCGCCGAACAGGCTCGCCATCCGGTATTCGAGTTCCACGCCCTGGAAGCCCAGGCTCTTGGCCGTGCGCATGCGGTTGCGGATATCGCTCTCGATCAGGGCATGGAAGCGCACATGGTCGCGGATGCTCGCGAATTCCGACTGTGCCAGCAGCGCCTGGGCGCGCACCAGATGCTGGTGGCGGTTATTGCCGTCCATAAACGCGCGCAGCATGACCGGCCGGCCCGCCGTGGCGTAGCCCCAGTCGCGGATCGTGCGTAGCACGCCGAGCATCAGCGTGTCGCTGGCGGCGGCCGTCGAGTAGCCCTCCTTGATTTCGAGGAACAGCATGCGGTCGCTCTGCTGCAGCGCGGTATTGGCCAGCGCGCTGGCGAAGGTGCCCACGGCGGACTCCGAGTCGCTGTGCTCGACATAGACCTGGCCATCGGCGTGCAGGGTCAGGTCGAACTCCACGAGGTCGAGCCCCCGGTTCAGCGCCATCGACACCTGCGTGGTCGTGGCGGCATTGCTGGCGCCGTAGCAGTTATGGCAGGACAGCGCGACCGTGTTGCCGAGCGGCGAGACGGGCAGGCTGCGGGACACGCCGGTCCAGTAGCCCGCGAACGCCGGCGAGAACACGGCCGCGAGCAACAGCCCGGAACATGCGCGAATGAAACGTCGAAACACCAGCGTAGTGGACGGCATGCGAACCTCGCTTTGAAGGTGGAAACGGCGATTGGAACTGCGAAAAGTGCCGCGTGATGCCCGGCTGGGCGGCGGCAATGCGGATTGTTCCGGCTGACCGTGTCAGCGCCGTGACGCTGTTGCGGTGGCGATACGCAAGTCGCAAAGATTCACTTGAACATTGATAGACGAAAAAAAGGGCAGGTGCCAGCGATTGCCGACACCTGCCCCTGCTTACCTCAGCGCGATCAGGCGGCTTGCTGCCCCGCCTCCGGATGCTTGAACTGCGCCAGCAGCTTGGCCCACCGGCCGCGCACCGCGTTGAGATTGTTCTCCTTCACGTGCCCGAAACCGCGGATATCGTCCGGCAGGTTCGCCAGCGCAATCGCGGTGTCGTGGTTCGCGGCGGACAAGCCTTGCGCCAGTGTGTCCAGCAGCGCCCGGTATTCGCCGATCAGCGCGCGCTCGGTGCGCCGTTCCTCGGTCTTGCCGAAGATATCGAGCGCACCACCGCGCAGCCCCTTCAGCCTGGCCAGCAGGCGGAACAGCGTCATCGTGGACGGGCCGAAGCGGCGCTTGACCAGATGCCCCTTGTCGTCGCGCTTGGCCATCAGCGGCGGCGCGAGCCAGAAGTTGAGCTGGTAGTCGCGGCCGGGCTCGCCTTCGAACTGGGCGCGCAGTTTGTCGAGGAACACCGGGTMGGTGTAGAGCCGCGCCACCTCATACTCGTCCTTGTACGCCATCAGCTTGGCCAGATTGCGCGCGGCGGCCTCGGTCAGCGGCAGCGGCTTGCMGGCGCCCACCATGGCCGTTTCGGCCGCGCGCACGCGTTGCACGGCGTCGCGGTACTCGGCGGCATAGGCGGCGTTCTGGTACTGGGTCAGCAGGTCCACGCGGCTCGCGATCAGCTTCTCCAGCAGCGCGCCCGAAGACGTCKGCAGCTTCACCACGTCCGCCCCGTCCATGGCCGGCTTGAGCTTGCCGGTCAGCCCCAGCACCTGCGCCGGGTCGTGCGCCATGTGGCGGCCCCAGTCGAACGCGGCCTTGTTCTTGTCCACCGACACGCCGTTCAGTTCGATGGCGCGCTCCAGCGCCTCCAGCGTCAGCGGAATCCAGCCCTTCTGCCAGGCAAAGCCGAGCACCAGCGGGTTGGTGTAGATGGCATCGCCGATCAGCGCCACGGCCAGCGCACTGGCGTTGATGAACTCGCACTGCTCGCCCACGGCGGTGCGGATGTCCTGCTCCGCCGACAGGCCCGGGAACTGCCACTTCGGATTCTTGATGAAGTCGGCGGTCGGCGTCTGCGCGGTGTTGACCACCGCGCGGGTGCGGCCCGCCTGCGTCTTCGAGATCACTTCGTCGTTGGCCGAGACGATGGCATCGCAGCCGATGACCAGATCCGCCTCGCCCATGGCGATGCGCGTGGCATGGAGGTCATCGGGCTTGGCGGCAATCTGCACGTGGGACAGCACCGCGCCGCCTTTCTGCGCCAGCCCGGCCATGTCCAGCACCGTCACGCCCTTGTTCTCGAGGTGCGCGGCCATGCCGAGCAGGCCGCCAATCGTCACCACGCCGGTGCCGCCCACGCCCGTGACCAGCACGCCGAACGGGTGGTCGAGCGATGGCAGCGTCGGCTGGGGCAGCACCGGCAGGCTGTCCATCGACAATCCCCGCTCCCGGGGCTTGCGCACCTGCGCGCCTTCGGCCGTCACGAAGGACGGGCAGAAGCCGTTCAGGCACGAGAAGTCCTTGTTGCACGACGACTGGTTGATCTGGCGTTTGGTGCCCAGCTCGGTCTCGAGCGGCTCCACCGACAGGCAGTTCGACTTGACCGAGCAGTCGCCGCAGCCTTCGCACACCGCGTCGTTGATGAAGGCGCGGCGGGCCGGATCGGGGAAGGTGCCGCGCTTGCGGCGCCGACGCTTCTCGGTGGCGCAGGTTTGGTCGTAGATCAGGATGGTGCAGCCCGGCACTTCGCGGAGTTCACGCTGGATGCGATCCAGCTCGTCCCGATGGTGGACGGTGAGCCCCTCGGGCAGCTTGATCGCGCCGTTGTACTTCTCGGGCTCGTCCGTGACGATGACGATCTGCTTCGCGCCTTCGGCGGAGACCTGGTAGGCGATGTCGCGCACCGAGAGCTCGCCGTCGACGGGCTGGCCGCCGGTCATCGCCACGGCGTCGTTGTAGAGGATCTTGTAGGTGATGTTGACCCCCGCCGCGATCGACGCGCGGATGGCCAGCAGCCCCGAGTGGAAGTAGGTGCCGTCGCCGAGGTTGGCGAACACGTGCTTGTCGCCCGCGAACGGCGCCTGGCCGATCCAGGCCACGCCTTCGCCGCCCATCTGGCTGAAGGTGCTGGTGCTGCGGTCCATCCACACGGTCATGTAGTGGCAGCCGATGCCGGCCAGCGCGCGCGAACCCTCGGGCACGTTGGTTGACGTATTGTGCGGACAACCGGAGCAGAACCACGGTTTGCGCTCGGCGGTCACGCGCGGCGTGGCCAGCGCGCGCTCCTTGGCCTCGATGACCGCCAGACGGGCGGCGATGCGGGCGCGCACATCGGACGGCAGGTCGAACTTTTCCAGCCGCGTGGCGATAGCCTTGGCGATGATCGCCGGCGACAGCTCGTAGTGGGCCGGCAGCAGCCAGTTGTTCTGCGGGATCGACCATTCGCCGCCCGCGTTGTCGCGCTCGTCGAACTTGCCGTACACCTTGGGGCGCACGTCGTCGCGCCAGTTGTACAGCTCCTCCTTGAGCGCGTATTCCATGATCTGGCGCTTTTCCTCGACGACGAGGATCTCCTGCAGCCCCTCGGCGAACTTGCGCGCGCCGTGCGCCTCCAGCGGCCATACGCAGCCCACCTTGTAGAGGCGGATGCCCAGGCGCGCGCAGGTCTCGTTATCGAGGCCGAGGTCGGACAGCGCCTGGCGGGTGTCGAGGTAGGCCTTGCCGGCGGTCATGATGCCGAAACGCGCGTGCGGCGAGTCGATCTCGATCCGGTCGATCTTGTTGGCCCGCACATAGGCCAGGCCGGCGTACCACTTGTAGTCGAGCAGGCGCGCTTCCTGTTCCAGCGGCGGATCGGGCCAGCGGATGTTCAGGCCGCCCTGCGGCAGGATGAAGTCATCGGGCAGCACGATCTCCACGCGGTGCGGATCGAGTTCGACCGAGGCCGACGATTCCACCACGTCGGTCACGCACTTCATGGCCACCCAGAGGCCGGAGTAGCGGCTCATCGCCCAGCCGTGCAGGCCGTAGTCGAGGTATTCCTGTACGTTCGACGGATAAAGCACGGGCAGGCCGCAGGCCTTGAAGATGTGCTCGGACTGGTGCGCCAGCGTGGAGGACTTGGCCGAATGGTCGTCACCGGCCAGCACCAGCACGCCGCCGTGCTGGCTGGAGCCGGCGGAGTTGGCGTGCTTGAAGACATCGCCGGTGCGGTCCACGCCCGGGCCCTTGCCGTACCACATGCCGAATACGCCATCGAACTTGGCATCCGGATACATGTTGACCTGCTGGGAGCCCCAGACCGAGGTGGCGGCGAGATCTTCGTTCAGGCCAGCCTGGAAGACGACGTTGTGCGCTGCAAGATGCTTCTTGGCTTTCCAGAGCGACTGGTCGAGCGCGCCGAGCGGCGACCCGCGATAGCCGGACACGAATCCGGCAGTGTTCAGACCCGCGGCGCGATCCCGTTCCTGCTGCAGCATCGGCAGCCGTACCAACGCCTGCGTGCCGCTGATATAGATGCGGCCGCGTTCCAGCGTGTACTTGTCTTCGAGGGAAACGTTCTCTAGCGCGCGACGAATGGCGTCGCTGACCGGCGGGGTCAGGGGGGCATTCATAAGTGCTCCTCTATGGGCATGCTGTCGGGATCACCGACACATCAGTTGTGGGCAACCTTCCGGGGCCTCTTGTGGAGGCGTGGGAAGGCCGTGTCTCTGCGCGGCATGGTAGCACCCGCGTTGCGCGCGCGGTACCTTGCTATGCAGCATAAACCGGGCCAGCTACCCCCGTGATTTCCCGTAGGCACGGGCTTTCAGCGTGTACACTGCGTTGCATCCAGGCGGCCCCGACCGCCCGCTCCGGGCGGCGCCGGCTGCACCGCAACCCCCTATCGACACATGACAAATTCCCCTCGCCAGGGCGCGACCCTGGCTGTGCTGATCGACGCCGACAACGCGGCGCCCGCCATCGTGGAAGGCCTGCTGGCCGAAGTGGCCAAGTACGGCGTGGCCGCCGTGAAGCGGATCTACGGCGACTGGACCAAGCCCAACCTGGCCGGATGGAAGGAGCGGCTGCTGTCGCACTCGATCCAGCCGATCCAGCAGTTCCGCTACACCGTGGGCAAGAACGCCACGGACAGCGCGATGATCATCGATGCGATGGACCTGCTCTACACGGGCCGCTTCGACGGGTTCTGCATCGTCTCCAGTGACAGCGACTTCACGCGACTGGCGTCGCGCATCCGCGAGCAGGGGCTGATCGTCTACGGCTTCGGCGAGCGCAAGACGCCCAAGCCGTTCGTGACAGCCTGCGACAAGTTCATCTATTCCGATGTGCTGCGCACGGACACCGATACCGACGTGGAAGCCGAAGGCGCCGTGGCCCCGGCACGCCGCCGCAACACCCAGGAGCTGCGGCAGGACTCGCGGCTGGTGCGCCTGCTGCAAAGCGCCGCGCAGGCGGTGTCGGACGAAGACGGCTGGTCGACGCTGGGCGGCATGGGCAACCACATCGCCAAGCAGGCGCCGGAATTCGACTCGCGTAACTATGGGTACGGCAAGCTGTCCGAACTCGTGGCATCGACCAACCTGTTCGAGGTGGAAACGCGCAACGGCGGGAACAACAAGACCATCTGGGTGCGGCTGAAAAAGCGCGCCAAGGGGGAGGGCGGCCAGCCGGGGCAGCAGTCGGGCCAGCAGGGTGGGCAACAGGGTGGCCAGCAATCGGGCCAGCAATCGGGCCAGCAGTCTGGGCAACAGTCGGGTCAGTCCGGCCAGTCCGGCCAGCAGCAGCGCCCGCAGCAAAACCAGTCGAACCAGCAGGAGCGCCGCCCGTCGCCGCCGCCGCTGCCGGCCACCACGGTGGCCCAGGCCGTGCCKCCGGTGGAAACGCCCGCGCCAGTGGTCGAAATCGACGCCATCCCCGAGCCGGCCCCGGTCTTCTCGGCGGCCTCCGAGGACGAACCGGCCGGCTCCGCCTCGACCCTGATCCCGGAAGCCGTGGAACCCCCGGCTTCGTCACGCGGCAAGCGCGCCAAGCGTCCCGAAGTCGCCCTGAGCGACACCCCGTGGCCAATCGACCAGTCAGTCTTCGCCGCCCMGGGCACGACGGTGCTGTCCGCCCAGGTTGTCGAGGAACCCACCGAGCCCGCCCCGGCCCCCGCCGAGGAAGCCCCGAAGCCCGCCGACAAGAAAGCTCCCGCAAAGAAAGCCGCCCCGCGCAAGCGCGCGCCGGCCAAGAAGGCGGTGAAGAAGGCAGCGGAGTAAGGTAGTGAGGGGAGGGCGGCCGGCTTAACGAAGCCGGGCCGCTCGCCCACGCCGGTCCAGCATCCACCTGCGCGCCAGCCAGGTTCCGATCACCACCGCCACGAATGACAAGGCGAGGTGGACCAGGAGTTCCAGATCGTCGCCAGCTTCGCCGTCCCAGAATCCCGGGACATGGGTGAATATCCAGAACCAGAACGACTCCGGGAATGGGAAGATGGCCGCAAGCCAACGCAGCCAAACGAAGGTTAGCGCGAGCGTGGCAAAAACCGTCCACACGGCCAACAATAGCCACCGAGCCAAGGTCTTCATCTGACGATCACCCTGCCATACGCCTTGAGCGTCGTCCCCGGCACGGGGTGTTGTCGCTGGGCTTTGAGGAGCGAGCGGAGGTGGTGGTAGCCCATGTGGCTCTCGACGGTAATGCACCCTTTGCTGATGCCTTGGCCGCCCTTCGGATGGAGGCGGAATTCGCCGCGCCGTATGGCGGTGCAGAAGGCTTCGTCATCTATCTTGCCGTCAACAGCATAGAGAGCGAACCATTCGTTCTTGTTCCGAAGCGAATCTCTGATCGACCCGAGCATGCCTCCGGATTGCCGATCAACGACGTAGTAGGTTCCGCGGGGAATCGGACCTGTACTTGCATAGCAGGAAAATTCGGGTCGATTCTTATGGTGATCCAGGCCAGAAAACGCTGGAAAAGCCAGAGCGCCGCAGCGCAGCGCACTCATTTCCTTGCCATTCAGTTCAAAGGTGCATTCGAGCATGGTCGTTCTCCATCGAAGTCTCTCAACCGTGAGAGCACGAAGGAGGCTACGCCTGGGGCCTTGCCGCGACCATCGTACGAGTTCGAAACTCAGCGCACCAGCTGATTGATCTCGATAATCGGCATCAGCACCGCCAGCACGATGAGCGCTTACCGGCCGTCTAATGTCGGCGCAGTGATGTGTTGGATCGACGCAGGGACCGGAACCGTGCAAGGCGGCAAGCCGCCCACGTCCCGATAGCGACCACCACGAACGAGATGCCGAGGTAAATCAAAATGGCGAGATCGTAAGCCGATTCACCGTCCCAGAACCCAGGCGTATGGGCGAATACCCATACCCAAAAGGTATCGGGCAAATGGACATAGCGCCCAAGCTCGTGGATCCAGAGGTAAGTCAGGCCCAAAGTCGCGATGAGCACCCAAAGTATCAGTAGAAGATAGCGCGCGAACCTTGTCATTTGACGACCACCTTTCCATATGCCAAATGTTTGGTTCCCGGAATGGGACTTAGCTTCTGTCCCTTCAGCAGCCCCCGCAGCCGGTGGAAATCCATTGGATTGTCTATCGTGATGCAGCCTTTGCTGATTCCGAGGTCGCCCTTGGGATGAAGCCGGAAGTTTCCCCGCTTCACGGCGTTGCAGTAGGTGTAGTCGTCGATCTTGCGGTCTATTGCGTACAGGGCAAACCAGTCGCCTTTCCCGCTCCAAGCATCCCTGATCGGACCAAGCAGGCGTCCCGATTGCCTGTCAATAATGAAATAGGTGCCGCGTGGAATTGGCCCCGAGTCCAAGGTGCACATGAATTCCGGGCGATTTACGTGCGTCGCCAGGCCTGAAAACGCTGGAAAAGCCAGAGCGCCGCAGCGCAGCGCACTCATTGCCTTGCCATTCAGTTCAAAGGTGCATTCGAGCATGGTCGTTCTCCACCGAAGTCTCTCAACCGTGAGAGCACGAAGGAGGCTACGCCTGGGGCCTTGCCGCGACCATCGTACGAGTTCGAAACTCAGCGCACCAGCTGATTGATCTCGATAATCGGCATCAGCACCGCCAGCACGATCAGCAGCACCACCACGCCCATCGTCAGAATCAGCAGCGGTTCCAGCAGGCTGGTCAGGAACAGCGTGCGGCGTTCCAGTTCCTGGCTTTCGCCGATGGCGGCGCGTTCCAGCATGATCGGCAGGTTGCCGGTGGCTTCGCCGGAGCGGATCAGGTGGACCAGCACCGGCGGGAACTGATTCTGCGCGGCCAGCGCGCGGGCCAGCGAGGCGCCTTCGCGCACGCGGGTGGTGGCGTCGTCGACGTTGGTTTTCAGCGCGAGGTTGGTCAGCGTTTCGCCGGCGGCCTGCAGGCTGCGCAGGATCGGCACGCCGGCAGAGACCAGGATGGCCAGCGTGCTGGCGAAGCGCGCCGTGTTGTAGCCCCGGATCAGCTTGCCCAACAGCGGGGCGGTCAGCAGCCAGCGGTGCCAGGCCAGGCGGACGTCCGGCTGGCGCAGCACGCTGCGGATGACCAGCGTGGCCACCGCGATCACGGCCAGCGCCGCCCACCACCAGTTCCGTACGAAATCCGACAGCGCCAGCATGACGATGGTCAGCGTCGGCAACTTCTGCTTGGTGTTGGCGAACACGCTCACCACCTGCGGCACCACATACGACAGCAGGAAGATCACGATGGCGAACGCCACCACCGTGACGATGGCCGGGTAGGTGAAGGCCAGCCGGATCTTCGAGGTGAGCTGGTTGCGCGTCTCGATATAGGTCGCCAGCCGTTCCAGCACCACGCCGAGGTGGCCGGAGTGCTCGCCGGCCGAGACCAGCGCGCGGTAGATATCGGGGAAGTCTTTCGGATGCTGGGCCAGCGCCACGGAGAGCGAGCTGCCGCCCATCACCTCGGCGCGGATGCCGGCTAGCAGTTCGTGCAGGTACTGGCGCTCGGCCTGATCGGCCAGCGCGCCCAGCGCCTCGTCGAGCGGCAGGCCGGAGACGATCAGGCTGGCGAGCTGGCGCGTGAACAGCGCCTGCTCCTGCGTGGAGAGCCGGCGCACCAGGACGCTGCTGCCGGTGCGCGGCGCCAGCCCGGCGCCGGCCAGCGGATCGACGGTGATCGGCGTCAGCCCGCGCGCGCGCAGTTGCGTGCGCGCCTGCTTGGGGCTGTCGGCCTCGATGACGCCGCGGTCGGCGCGGCCGGTGGCGTCGGCGGCTTCGTAGCGATAGGCGGGCATGCGGTGCGGCTCCCGGCTATTCGCGCGTCACGCGCAGCACTTCTTCGAGCGACGTGGCGCCGCTGTCGATCCAGCGCTGGGCATCGGCCCGCATGGTGTGCATGCCCTTGGCCAGCCCCACCTGCTTGATCTCGGATTCGGGCTGCTGGCGGTGGATCATGGTCTGGATGTCGGCATCCACGGTCAGCAGTTCATAGACGCCCATCCGGCCCTGATAGCCCGAATGGCCGCACTTGTCGCAGCCCACGGCGTGCCACACGCGCTGGAGCGGCTTGCCCTGCGCGTGCAGGATCTCGGCCTCGGCGGGTGTCACTTCGATCACTTCCTCGCGCTTGCAGTGCGGGCACAGCCGGCGTACCAACCGCTGCGCCAGCACGCCGAGCAGCGACGACGACAGCAGGAACGGCTCGATCCCCATATCGACCAGACGCGTCACGGCCGAGGCCGAGTCGTTGGTGTGCAGCGTGGCCAGCACCAGGTGKCCGGTCAGCGAGGCCTGCACGGCGATCTGCGCCGTCTCCAGGTCACGGATTTCGCCGATCATCACCACGTCCGGGTCCTGCCGCAGGATCGCGCGCAGGGCCTTGCCGAATGTCATGTCGATGCGGGGATTGACCTGGGTCTGGCCGATGCCGTCCAGGTCGTACTCGATCGGGTCTTCCACCGTCATGATGTTGGTGGTGCGCGCGTCGAGCCGCGACAGTGCCGCGTACAGCGTGGTGGTCTTGCCGGAACCGGTCGGCCCGGTCACCAGCACGATGCCGTGCGGCTGGCGCACGAGGTGATCGAAGCCGCCCAGCGTATTGGGCGCCATGCCAAGCTTGGCGAGGTCCAGCCGGCCGGCTTCCTTGTCGAGCAGACGCAGCACCGCGCGCTCGCCGTGGCCGGTGGGCAGCGTGGAGACGCGCACATCCACCGGCCGGCCGCCCACGCGCAGCGTGATGCGGCCGTCCTGCGGCAGGCGTTTCTCGGCGATGTCGAGCTGCGCCATGATCTTGATCCGCGAGATCAGCGCGCCGTGCAGCGCCTTCTTGGGCCGCACCACGTCGCGCAGCGTGCCATCCACCCGGAAGCGCACCACAGATGACGACTCGAACGGCTCGATATGGATATCCGAGGCCTGCTCGCGCGCGGCCTGGGTCAGCAGGGCGTTGATCATGCGGATGATCGGCGCGTCGTCCTCGGACTCGAGCAGGTCTTCCACGGCGGGAATGTCCTGCATCAGCCGCGACAGGTCGACTTCGCCCTCCACCTCGCCCACCACCTGGGCGGCGCTGCCGTCCTGGCGGTTGTAGGCATCGGAGATCGCCGCGATCAGCGCGTCCGGCTCCAGCACGCGCAGTTGCAGCGCGCCGTGCACGCGGGCCACCTCGGCCAGCGCCTGTGGCGCCGTGGCGCGGCTGACCCAGACCTCCACGCCATCGGGGCGCTGGTGGGCGATCAGCAGCGGCGCTTCGCGCGAAAACGAGTACGAGACCAGCCGCGCCGCCATCGGCGAGGGCGGCTCGAGTGGTGCAGGTGCCGGTGCCGACGGTGCCGGCAGGGTGGTGTTGTCGATAGTTTCGGTGGCCATGGCTAGCCTTTAACCGGCGTGTGGCGTATCGGTGGCTTGCGAGCCCTTCGAGATCGGGCGCGGCGCTGCCTGCGGGGCCGGCGACGGCGCGGCAGGCAGGGTCGGGTCCAGCGGCAGCGGGCTCTGCACCGGCCCGTTGTAACGCGGATCGACGAACGGCGCGCCCGGCGCGTCCGCCGGCGGCAGCACTGGGGTGTCCTTGTCGCGTACGAACATGTTAGGCGAGACGAAGCCCTGCTGCTGGCCGCGGATGTACTCGTAGCGGTCCTGCGTCAGGCGGTCGGTGGCCTGTGCCGTGCGCATGATGTACGGGCGCAGGAACACCAGCAGGTTGGTCTTCTTGCGGTTCTTGTTCTCGTAGCGGAACAGGGCGCCGAGGTAGGGAATGTCGCCCAGCAGCGGCACCTTCTGCACGCCGTCGCCGTAGCTGTCCTCGATCAGGCCGCCCAGCACGATGATCTGGCCGTCATCCACCAGCACGTTGGTCTCGATCGAGCGCACGTTGGTGGTCGGGCCCTGCGTGGCGTTGATCGTGTTGGCCACCACCGACGAGGACTCCTGGTAGATCTGCATCTTCACCAGCCCGCCGTCCGTGATCTGCGGCCGCACGCGCAGCGTGATGCCGACGTCCTTGCGGTCGAAGGTCTGGAACGGCGTGACCGAGGCCGAACTGCCGGTCTGGGCGTAGGAGCCGGTCGTGATCGGAATGTTCTGGCCGATCAGGATCTTGGCTTCCTCGTTCTCCAGCGTGATCAGGTTCGGCGTGGAGAGCAGGTTCACGCTGTCGTTGCTGCCGAGGGCGCGCAGCAGCGCGCCGAGGCCGATGGCCTTGTTGACCACGCCCAGGTTCAGGCCGCCGATGTCCGGCACCAGCTGCGTGGCGGCCGCGATGCCCGCCGTGCTGTCGTTGTTGATGGCCGCGATGGCGCCGGTCAGGTTGATGATGTTCTTGCCGCCCGAGCCGAAGTTCGTGCCGGCGAAGCCGATGGCGTTGCCACCCGAGTTGATCAGGCCCTGCCACTGGATGCCCAGTTCGCTGGCCTGCGTGGCGGTCACTTCCACGATCATCGACTCGATGTAGACCTGCGCGCGGCGCGCGTCGAGGTCGTCGATCACGGCGCGCAGGTTGCGGTAGACCGGCTCGCTGGCGGTGATGATCAGCGCGTTGGTGGTCGGGTCGGCCTGGATCGTGCCGCCGGTGGTCGGCTGCTGGTTGACCGCGAACGACGACGAGAAGGCATTCGAGCCGCTGCCGCCGAAGCCCGAACCGCCCGACGAGCCCGAGCGGCCATAGCCGCCGCTGCTGGACGAGCCGCCGCCGTACTGGCCGCTCTGCGTTGACGCCTGGTTCTGGAACGCGCCGGACGTGGCGGTGTTGGCGCCCGCGCCGGCCGCCCCGCCCTGCTGCGTGGAGCTGGCGAAGCTGGTGTCGGCGGCGACGATGGCGCGCAGCGTGGCCGCCAGCTTCACCGCATCGGCGTTCTTGAGCGGCACCACCCAGATATTGCCGGGGCGGGCGTAGGGCTGGTCGAGCTTCTCGATCAGCTGGCGCGCCTGCTGCACGCGCGCGCGGCTGGAGGCGCGGATCATCAGCGAGTTGGTGCGTGGCTCGGCCACGACCGAGGTGCGCAGGCTGGCATCGCCCCCGGGGGCCGCGCCGCCGCCGGCGCCGCCGGAGGCCGACGGGTCGAGCAGCCGTTGCAGGACCACGGCGGCGTCGCTGGCGATGGCGTTCTTCAGCGGAATCAGTTCGACTTCGCCCGACGCCGGCGCATCCACGGCGGCGATGATGCGGGCCAGCCGGCGCAGGTTGTCGGCGTAGTCGGTAATGACCAGCGTGTTGTTGGCCGGGTAGGCGGTGATCGTGTTGTTCGGTGCGATCATCGGGCGCAGCACCGGCACGAGGTTGTTGGCGGACTCGTAGTTGAGCCGGAACACCTGCGTGACGACCTGATCACCCCGGCTCGAGCCGGCGCCGATCACGGTGGGCGAGCCCTGCAGCTTGGCGTCGGCCTCGGGCACCACCTTGGTGAAGCCGTTGCTCTCTACCATCGCATAGCCCTGCATGCGCAGCACCGAGCCCAGCGTCTCCAGTGCCTGCGCGCGCGACACCGGCTGCTCCGTCACCAGATTCACCGTGCCCTTCAYGCGCGGATCGATGACGAAGTTCTTGCCCGTGGCCTGGCCTACCGCCTTGACCACCGAGTMGAGGTCGGCGTTGACGAAGTTCAGCACCACCTGGTCACGGTTCTGCGTGCGCGGCGTGATGTCGTTGGGCTGCGGCGGCTGGCCCTGGCCCTGGGCCCACAGCGGGGCAGGGGCCAGCAGGGACAGGCCGCACAGCAGCGCGGTGGCGCGGGCGCAGGCGGTACGGAGAAAGCGGTGGTGTGCGTGCGTTGTCATCATGGTTCTAGGCGTGCTGCGCTCGGTCAAGGGCTAGTGGTGGCTCAGAAGCGCAGCCGTGTCACGTTGTTCTCATGTCTACCCAGCAGGCTCAACAGCCCTGCCAGTTGCGTGGCGGCGTCGGGGTCGGTACGGGCCGTRCCCTCGAAGCGTGCCTGCCGGCCCAGGGTGCCGCTGCCCTCCAGGTACAGCGGTCCGGCCGTGGTCTTCAGTTGCAGCTTGCCGTCCACGCCGGCCAGGTCCACTTCGGCGCGATAGCTGCCGAGTGGACGTAGCCGGCTCACGGCGGAGGACACCTGGTCGAACTGCAACGTCAGGTGCCCGAAAGTCTGGCTGCCGGTCTTCTTGTCGCCGAACTGGCCGCGCAGCGCGGACCAGTCGATCCGCATCTGGCCGTCCGGCCGCAACGTGTTGAACGGGGCGCCGATGCCTTCCAGCAGCGCGGCCGGCAGGCGGATGGCGCCGGCCTGCGCGGTCCAGCCGGTCGGTGTCACAGCCAGCGTCACCGGGGCCGCCATGGCCTCGGTGTGCGCCAGCGCCACGCGCAGCGTCCCGACCAACAGCGGCCAGCCCGCCACGTTCCATTCGAGCCGGCCCGGCAGGACCGTCGCGGTCTGGCTCCCCGCGCCGGCGGAGAGCGCCAGCGTGGCGCTGCCGTGCCAGATCGTGCCGGCCGCGTCGGCCAGCAGTACCCGGCGTTGCGTGCGGCTGGCCACGCTCTCGGCCAGCCATGCGGCGGGCGCGCAGGCCGCTACCGTCACGGCTACCGTGGCGACGCCCAGCAGCGCCCAGCGCACGCGCTTCCAGCCACGCGCCACGGGCGCGCGCCGGCGCGTCAGACGCAGCGATTCCAGCCGGACCATCAGTTTCGGCCGCCCGAGCCGGGGCCTTGCAGTGTGGCGGTCACGTTGACCAGCGCCGTCGCGCCCACGTAAGCGATACGGGCATCGACCACCTTGAGCCGCTGCTGCGCGCGTACGTCCTGGAGCCAGCCGGCCACTGCGCCGAACGGTACTTTATCGAGTTGAAGCTGCACGGCATTGTCGCCGGTCGGCGCCAGCCTGGTCGGCTTCAGGCCATGCTGGCCCATGCTGTCCTGCAGCGCCTGGGTCAGGGCATCGCCGCGCAGCGTGGGGGCCGGGCTGGCGGCCAGGCCGCGTGCCTCGTGCGCCAGCGTTTCCATCTCGGCAAGGTCCGCGCGCATCTGCGGCAGATTGCGATTCAGGCGGGCGCGGCCATCGGCGGCCGGTTCCCACAGCAGCAGGTAGCCGAAGACGAGCACCAGCAACACGGCGCCGCCGCCGAGGATGGCCTGCTCGCGCGGGTTGCGGGCGTTCCAGAAGGCGTCGAAGCGTTCGCGCCAGCGTTCCGGCACACKCGGTTTCAGGCGCGCGAAGCGGGCGGAGAGGGCGCTGGGCCGGGCGGAGGGACGCGACATTTTCATGATGCGGCCTTCACGGTCCAGCGCGTGGCGCCCTGCGGGGGCGAGCTGCCGCCGCGCGCGGCGTCCGGCGGATTCTTGTCTTCTTCCATCTGCAGGCCGGTCTGGCGCACCGCGTTGCGCAGCGCGCCGGTGTTGGTGCCGGGTTTCAGCGTCACATAGAGCGTGCCCGCGCGGTATTCCAGCGCCAGCAGCGCATCGGGCGGCAACTGCTGGGCGCCGCGCGCGAAGCCATCGGCCAGCGGCAGGAAATCGCCCGGCACGCTACGCCCGCTCGCCGTGCGCAGCTGTTCCACCTGGCGGCGCATCAGCAAGGGCGGCTCGGCGATCTGCGGCACATTGGGGAAGGCGGTGTGGAGCAGGTCCGCCTGCGCGGCCTCGACCCGCTTCGCCTCGTTGCGCAGCAGCAGCCACTGGATATTCACGCCGATGATCTGCACCAGCAGCAGGCCGATGGCCAGCGCCACGGGCAGGCGCCACGCGCGCAGGTTCCAGCGATCCATGCGGCCCTGCGCGAATTCGAACTGGGCGAGGTCGAGCTGGGGATTCTGCAGGCAGTCTTCGGCGCCAACCAGCCAGAGGCGCCAGGCATCGGAAATCCGCGAGGCACGGGCGACCGGCGGCTGCGCGTGGAGTGCCGGCACCGGGGCGTGCGCGCGCGCCGTGGCGTCGCCATGCCATTGGCCGGCCGGAGCCAGCGCCTGCCAGGCCGCCAGCGCGGCATCGCCCAGCATCAGGCCGAAACCCTCGTACTGGCCGGTGCGGGCCGTGACCTGCCACATGCGCGTCGCTTCCGACGTGGCGGTGGCCGTGACGTCGAGCAACGAGGCGGATTGCGAAAGTGCCGTGGCAGCCGCCTCCACGATCAGCGTGGCCGGCTGGACTGGGGCGGTGGGCTTCGATGCAGCCACGGCAGGCGCCGGTTGGGCAGCGCCGGCACCAGCCAGCACGGGCTCGGGCGCCTCGGCGTCGGCCGGCACCGCTTCGACCGGTTCCGGCAACGGCAGGCAAAGCTGCGCGGCCACCACGTGGCGGCGGCGGTGCTTGTGTTCGGCAAAGTTGTCGAGCGCGGCGCGCATCCAGGCGCGGTCCGTCACCATCAGCAGGCGGCGGCGCGCGCCACGGGCGGTCGCCGTCGGGTCCAGCGCCGGCCCGAGCGCGATATGGCAGGGGGCGGCGTCCGTCGCCAGCATGTCCTCGACCAGATTCGGCAGGGCCAGCCGCAGCCGCGCGGGCGGCAGCGGGGGCACCATCGCCGTGKTCAGCAGCACGTCTGAGGCGGCCACGATCAGCACCAGGCGGTCCGCCGCCGGCATGTCGGCGGCCAATGCGTGGCCTTCGCGCAACAGTTCGGGGGCGTGGGGCAGGCCCGGGCGGCGGCTCTTGTCCGCCACCGGCGTGCGGACCAATGCAAAAGCCATGGCGCCAAACTGCCACGGTTGCGGCTGGTCGTGCGGCCGTTGCGGCAGGCGGACGTAGAGGGTGGTGCTCAAGGGTTACCTAAATGGAATCGCTCGGTCGGGGTGGGGCGGCGCGGCAGGCCGCCCGGGTTCGGCGCAACAGCGTACCTTGCCTGTGTGACTAAAGCACGTCAATACAGTCCTGTCTGAATCTGGTCTCGACGTTTGTCCGACATTTATGGAGCATGCCGCACCCGGGGGTGCCCGCATGACTCAGGGCGCCTCCGGCAGGCGGTCGGTGTCGCGCACCCAGAGTACACGGGTGGTGTTGCCGCTCCCGAGCGTGGACGCGCGCTGGACCAACGACACCTGCAGCCGCCGCGCGCGCTCGTGCCGCACCAGACCATACACCAGGAAATAGTGGGTGCTTACCTCAAGCGCTTCGCCGGCGGTGCTGCCGGCCTGCGGCGCGACGGCGCGCAGCTGCGTGCTGATGTCGCCCGTATTGCGGAAGTAGGCGCGGTCGCGCTGGCGCACCAGCTCGCGGGCGCGGTCCAACGGCAGCTTGTCGATGGCGGCGGCCAGTACCTCGGGCTCGGCCGTGTTGGCATTGATCTTGGTCCGTTCGGGCAGGAAGGCGATGAACGGGTCCAGCGCGGCCACCATCTCCGGGTTGTAGCCGGGAATGGCGAGCAGGTCGGCGGCGGTGTCGGGCGGGCGCGGCACGGGCTGGCCGTCGGGCGACGCCCCGCGTGCCGCGCGTACCAGATACTGCGCGGTCGGCTCTGCCAGCGACGGATTCATGCCGAGCGTTTGAAGCAGGCGGCGGTAAACCAGCAGCGAGGGCAGGTCGATCTCCACCACGCGCCCGCTGCCCGAGGCGTTCCAGATATAGAGGTTGTTGAGGTTGAAGCGCGCCTGGGCATCGACGATGCGGCCAGACAGGAACGAGGTCTCCCCGGCCTGGTCCGTGCGCAGCCCGGCGCCKAGGAAGTCGGACAGCCGCGTCTCCGCCACCGGCACCGACCACGGCTCGCCGAGATAGTCGACGTTGGAGCGGCGCTGGTCGTCGCGCAGGATCAGCCGCGCCCAGTCCACGGCCGCGCGCTCGATCCACGCGGCCTGCGCGGTCAGGCGCTGGTTCTCGATCGACCGGATCTGCACCTGTTGGCGCCACAGCATGCCGGAGACGATGACCACGGCAAGCGTCACCATCAGCAGGGCCGTGACCACGGCGGCGCCGCGCTGGTGGGTACGGTGGCGAGGGAGGGCAGGGCGCGCGTTCATAGGCCGGTCATGCAGACTTTCTGGAACCGGCGTGGCGCGTCGCCATCGCCCATCTTTGCCAGCACGGTCAACTCCAGCGCGCGCAGCGTGGCGTTGCCGTTGATATTGGCGAGACCGGCGTCCGCGTCGCTGGCGCCAGCGGTGCCGGCTGCGGTTGCGGCCTGCGCCGCCGCGCTGTCGATGGCGCTCTGCTGCATCAGCGCGGCCCGCACCCGGCCGTTCTCGGCCTGCCAGCCGGCCGGCTCCACCCAGACGCGCGCGGCCAGTTCGGCCGTATCGGGCAGCAGTGGACGCACCTGGGCGCCGCCGGGCGCGCCCTGGCGCAGGTTCACCATCGCACCCTGCACCGCGTTGCGTGAGAGCGCGGGGCGGCTGGCCATACGGACCAGCGTGTTGTTATCCACACGGTAGACCACCACCTGCCAGGCGGTGGGCTGGCCTTCGTCGCGGCGGTCGCGCACCAGCATCAGCTGGTTGGCGCCGAGTTCCACGGGGCTGGCCTGGAGCTGGGTGGGATTGGCCAGGTGCTCGCAATCGGACTGGAACTGGCCGTAGAGCACCTTCAGGGCGTCGAGGCGTGCGTCGTGATCGGTCAGGCGTTCGCGGCTGCGCGTCAGGGAATCCAGCGCACGCCAGCCAATCACGGCCATCACGGCCAGCAGGGTGATGGCGACGAGCATCTCCAGCAGCGTGAAGCCGCCACGCCGGCTGCGGGGGGAGGGCCGCTCAGAGGACGCCGCGCGTTTCATTGGGAACCAAAGTGACGAGCCAGGCCAGCCTGACCGATTTGTCGGTGGCCGACGGGTACACGGCAATTTCCACGCGCCGGAACGACGGATTGGGGGTGCCCGAGACCGATTCCTCGCACCAGAGCGGGGTGCCGCCCTGCGGGCAGTCGTAGCCGCGCGTGCCGGGTTCAGGCCAGGTCTTGGAGAGCCGCAGCGTGGCGAAATGGTTCTCGGCGCTGAATTCGGCCAACATGCGCGATTGCAGCGCGGCGCTCGACTCGGTCATCGAGCCCATCGCCCGCATGGCGGCCGTGAGCGCCACTGCGAGGATGGTCAGCGCCACCAGCACCTCGATCAGCGTGAAGCCGGATCGGTATTGCTGGCGGAGGGTCGATCGGGAGGCAGGGCGGCGGCTCATTGCGGCACCGTGGCCTGGTAGCGACCGCTGCCATCGCCGGTGATGTCCACGCGGATGTCGCCGCGCGTGAGGACCAGCCGCTGCGGCTCGTCCACCAGTTCGCGGCCGAATACCAGCCGCTGCGGGCCGGTGCCCACGCGCCGGCCGCCTTCGACGATCATCACGCTGTCCAGCCCCAGCCGCCAGTGGCCGGGCGCGAAAACATCGGCGCGCATCGGCACCCAGCCTTGCGGGGTGGATTCCAGGAAGCGCCAGCCGCCGGCATCGCCCTCCCAGGCCAGCGGGCGGGCGCCCAGTTGGGCGTCTTCCTGGGCGAGTTCGAACAGGCGGGCGATGCGCTGGCCGTCATCGAGCACACGGCCCCGCTCATTGGGCGAGGCATTGACGGCCACCAGGGAGATGACGATGCCGGCGATCACCATGACCACCAGCAGTTCGAGCAGCGTGAAGCCGGCGGGCCGGCGGCGCTGCGGGCAAGGGCGGCGCGGGAGCAAGGCGGGCGTCGCCGGGGCCATGTCGATGAAGGGGCAGGAGGCGGGAGGACTTATTCCCAGTTGCCGATATCAGCGTCGTTGGCGCTGCCGCCGGCCTGGCCGTCGGCGCCAAAGCTGAACACGTCGATTTCGCCGCGCACACCGGGGTTCAGGTACTGGTAGGCATGGCCCCAGGGGTCTTTCGGCAGCTTTTCGAGGTAGCCGCCGCCCTTCCAGTTGTTCGGCACCGGCTCGGTGGTCGGCTTGCTGACCAACGCCTGCACGCCTTGCTCGGTGGTCGGATAGCGGCCGTTATCGAGGCGATACAGCTTGAGCGCCTGCATGATCGACGAGATATCCTGGCGCGCGGCCACGATACGGGCTTCGTCCGGGCGGCTCATGATCTTGGGCACCACCAGCGCTGCCAGCACCCCCAGGATGACGATCACCACCATGATTTCGATCAGGGTGAAGCCGCGGGCACGGCGCTGGCCATGCGGGCGGGCAGTGGCGGGCGTGCGGGTGGAGGAGAAGTTGGCGAATCTGCGCATCGTGGTGTCTGGCCTTATCGGGATGGACATTCCGCGCCTGACGGGCAGGCACGGCCGGGTATGGCCAGAAAGTATAACCCCCATGGCGTGACTGTTTCGTGTGGGGTGTGGCGTAGCCGGCAGGCATGCATTTATATCTTGCATCTTCAATGCATCTTATCTAGTATTTCAACCACGATGCAACTGACCCGTTTTTCCGACTATGCGCTGCGCCTGCTGATGTATGTATCGCGGGCGGATGGCACCCGGCCGATCACGATTGCCGAGGTCGGCCAGCAATTCGACATCTCGCACAACCACCTCGTGAAAGTGGCCGCGCGGCTGTCGAAGCTCGGCTGGATCACGGCCACGCGTGGCCGCCACGGCGGCCTGCAGCTTGGGCCGGGTGCGGAACGGCTGTCGGTGGGCACGATCCTGCGCGAGCTGGAAGGGCACAAGTCGGTGGTCGACTGCGCTGATCCGCCGTGCGCGCTCAAGGGCAACTGCCGGCTGAAGCTGGCGCTGGACGAGGCCGAGGAGGCCTTCTACCGCGCGCTGGACGGCGTGTCCCTGGGCGATGTCATTGGCAGCCGTACCGCCGAGTCGATCATCACCCTGCATCGTAATTTCCTGAACCGGCGAGCAGCCTGACGGTTCCGGGACATCAGATCCCGGACCCCCGAGCCATGCGCCGGTTTTATTGTGCGATAAAACATGCATCTAGTATGCATGATAATTAATCGGAGTTTTCCAAATGCTGTCGGCAGCTTCCCGCCCCTACATCGATGCCAGCGTTCCCGTGCTGCGTGAGCACGGCCTTGCCATCACGACGCACTTCTATCGCGAAATGTTCGCCGCGCGGCCGGAACTGACCCGGCTGTTCAACATGGGCAACCAGGCCAATGGCGCGCAGCAGCAGTCGCTGGCCTCCGCCGTGTTCGCCTACGCCGCCAATGTGGATCGCGCCGACGTGCTCGCGCCCGTGGTGGAGCGCATCGTCCACAAGCACGTGGCCGTGGGTTTGACCTCCGCGCACTACCCGATCGTCGGCAAGCACCTGCTCGAAGCGATTGCCGCCGTGCTCGGCGACGCCGCCACGCCGCCCCTGATGGCCGCCTGGGACGAAGCCTACTGGCTGCTGGCCGGCGAACTGATCGCCGCCGAAGCACGCCTCTATGACCGCCACAACGTGAAGGCGGGCGAGCTGCAGGCCGTACGCGTGGTGCGCCGCGAAAACGAAGGCGATGCCGTGGTCGCGCTGACCCTCGCCGCCGAGGATGGCACGCCGCTGCGCGACTTCGCGCCGGGCCAGTACATCAGCGTGGAAGCCAATTTCCCCGATGGCGGCCGTCAGCTGCGCCAGTATTCGCTCTCCGCCGAACGTGGTGTGGCGACGTGGCGCATCTCGGTCAAGCGCGAGGCCGGCAATGCCGAGACCCCGGCCGGCGCCGTCTCCAACTGGCTGCATGACACCGCCCGTGTTGGCACGACGCTGAACGTGAGCACGCCGTGGGGCGACTTCGCGCCCGCGCTGGCTGGCAACACGCCGATGGTGCTGATGTCKGCCGGTATCGGCATCACGCCGATGATCTCGGTGCTGCGCACGCTGGCGCTGGAGAACCCGAACCGTCCGGTGTTGTTCGCCCACGCCGCGCGCCATGGCCGTCACCATGCCCATCGCAAGGACCTGGCCTGGGCGCGCGAACGCATGCCCAACCTGCGTACCCATATCAGCTACGAGACGCCCCAGGACGGCGACGTGGCGGGGCATGACTACGACCACGTCGGCACGCTGCCGATCCACGCGCTGCTGACCACCGAGGAAACCTCCGCGTTCCAGGACGGCCAGGTCTATATGTGCGGTCCGATCGGGTTCATGCAGGCCCAGCGCCTGGCGCTGATCTCGGCGGGGATTCCTGTGGGCCATATCCATCGCGAAGTGTTCGGTCCGGACCTGCTGGACGACCTGCTCTGACCCGCTGACTGACAGCCGACACACGCGTCTGGTACGCTAGGCGATCTTCTTTGATCGCCGGCGTGCCGGCGTACTGTCTCGTGGCCACCCTTTCCCGGTCTCCGCTTCGCTTCGACCTCTCCGCTCCCTGGCTGCCCCGCGTCGCGGGGCTGTTGCTATTTGTGGCGCTGTGCGCGCTGGTGACGCACTGGGTGCTCGCGTTCAGCGCGATGCGCACGATCCCGGTGCCCAAGAGCGCGCGTGTGGCGCAGACGGAGGCAGTAGAGACGGGCGCCGTGGCTACGCTGTTCGGCGGCAGCGCCCAGTCGGGCGTGCGTGACGTGCAGTTGATCGGCGTGGTGGCGGACCTCGATGGCGTGGGCCCGGCCGCCGCCATCCTTTCGCTCGATGGCGGGCCGGCCAAGTCCGTGCGCGCCGGGACGTCGCTGTCGCCGCAGATCAAGCTGACCGAGATCCATGGCCGCAACATCGTGATCGAACGCAACGGCGTGCGGCAGGAAATCGCGCTGCCGCTCCAGACCGGCGTCAGCGCCGGCAGCCGTGGCACCGCGCCGGCGGCCCCGCCTTCCGGGGCTGCCGCGCCGCTCTCCACGCCGCTGCAACCGCCGGCCAACCTCGCACCGCCGCCGTCCGTGACGGCTGGCGCGATGGCGCAACCGGCCCAGCCACCTCAGCAGCCCTATCAACCGCCGCCGCCGCAGACCATGCAGCCGCAGCCCCAGGTGGCGCCGGCCCAGATGGCTCCCGGCGGCATGCCGGACGCGCCTGGCGGCGGCTGACCCGCCACCGTTTCAAACCATTGCGCAATATTGGCCTGTCTTTCGCCTGTTTACGCGAGTCATCCTTTCTGTGAGGCCCGTAACATCGTATTAAAAGTGCCAACTTTGCGAGATCGTCTGCGTTCTAATCCGTACATGCCCAACATGACGAAAAGGAGCACAGACATGCAACGGACTCACACGACGCACATCCTGAAGAAGCTGGCGGCCGCCTCGGCCATGGTCGTGGTCGCGGGCGCCGCTTTCGCCCAGGCCACCACGCCGGCCCCGGCACCGACCACCCCGCCGGCCGCCCAGGGCCCGGCAGGCGCCCCGCGCGGCGACATGGGCCGTCACCACGGCGGCCCCGGCCACCATGGCGGCATGTGGCTGAAGTCGGTCGATACGGACGGCGACGGCGCCATCTCGAAGGCCGAGGCCGACGCGATGTTCGCCAAGATCGATACCAACAAGGACGGCAAGCTCGACAAGTCGGAACTGGCGGCCTACCGCAAGGCGTCGATGGAGGAGCATCGCGCCAAGATGCGCGCCGAGTTCGAAGCCAAGTTCAAGGCGGCGGACAAGAACAACGACGGCGCGCTGACCCGTGACGAGTTCAAGGCCGCGTTCCCGCGCATGGCCAACCGCTTCGACACGATCGACGCCAACCGCGACGGCAAGGTGACTACCGCCGAAGTGGAGTCGAGCATGAAGAAGATGCGCGACGAACACATGAAGCACCACGGCGGCCCTGGCCGCAGTCCGGGCGCCTCGGCCCCGGCGGTGCCGTCGAGCAGCGGCGGCTAAGCCTTCGCCACCCTGCTGGAAAGCGCGACCTTCGGGTCGCGCTTTTTTTTGCCTCAGTACCTCGGAAAGTGCCGAAGTTGGCACCATCCTTGCCTCTCCGGGGCGCACCGCCGGCGCACGTCGAGGGCGGTTCAGGCGGATTCCTCATCAAATAAATTGCGTAGTTGTGCCTGACTTGCTAAATTTGCGCAAAAAAATTGCCGACAAATATACTGCGGAGCAACAAAACGTGAGCAAGGTGGAGCTGGACAAGATCGACCGCAAGATTCTGGAGGTCCTGCAGACCAACGGGAGGCTGACCAACCTGGAAGTGGCCGAGCGCGTGAACCTGTCGCCGAGCCCATGCCTGCGCCGGATCCGCCGCCTCGAGGAAATCGGGGTGATCCGCCAGTACGCGGCGCTGCTCGAGCCCAACAAGATCGGGCTGGGGCTGCTCGCCTATATCAATGTGCGGCTGGAGAAGCAGGGCGGCACGCCCAAGGGCAAGGCGCCGCTGGACCTGTTCCGCGCGGCCATCCAGAACTGGCCCGAAGTGGCCGCGTGCCACGCCATGACCGGCGAGATGGACCTGCTGCTCAAGGTCTATGTGCAGGATATGGAGCACTTCGCCCGCTTCATGCAGGAGCAGTTGCTGGCCCATCCGTCGGTGATCGATGTTCGTTCGAGCTTCGCGCTGGAGTCGATCAAGGACACCACGGCGCTGCCGGTGGCCGGCGACTGATCGACGAAATCGGCTCGTAAACGCAATCGACGCACCACCAGGGTGCGTCGATTCGTCTTGCGATTCGTGCGATAACGGGCCGAGCCGTCAGATCACGTGCTTCTGCGGCAGCAGCGAGCGCCAGAAGCGCAGGCCGAAGCGCCGTGCGTCGCGCAGGTTGCGGCGGACCATGTAGTCGAGGTCGGCCACCTGTTCGTCGAGCGCCTCGGTCAGGCGGCTCACGGTGTCGGCGGGCGGCAGTTCCAGGTAGGCATCGGCCTCGCCATAGGCGTATTGCACCTTCATGCCGGCCTTCTTGGCGATGTGCATCATCGCTGCATTGCGCGACAGGCAGTGCATGTACAGCGTGCGGACATTGGTATTGCGGCCATGCATTGCGGCACGCTCGAACAGCGCGCTGCCGATGCCCCGGCCCCGCGCGCTCTGCGACACCGACACGCCGAACTCGGCCACGCGGCCCTGGGCGTTGTCGCGCAGGTTGGCAAAGTGGCCCACGCCGATCAGCACGAGGTCTTCGTCATAGACGCCGAACACGGTGTCGTGGTCGAAGTCGATGCTGTCGACGTAGCCTTCGATCACATGGTCGCCAACGGACTGGCCAAAACGGAGCAGGCGATCTTCCTCGCCCAGGGCGAGAAAATGCTTGAGCAGGCGCGAGCGGTGATGCGCGGCCAACTCCCGCACCAGAACGGTGGGGCGATGTCCGGAGCGGCTGGCGGCACTGGCCTCGGCGGCACGGCGAAGATCTTCATCGGTTACGGCACCGACGGCCTTGCTCAGTTCGAGCGGGTTCACTTTGGTTTCCTCTTGCTGCGATCAGTATGAAAATAGCACCCACACAGTGAATGCCCAGCCACTTTTGGCGTATCTCGGGGCAAACACTAGGTTGCTGCAATGCGAAAAGTATTGTAGTGGATTTGTCAGGGTCGCGTAAGCTTTCGGGCGCAATGGTCGGCGCAGGAAATTGCATCAGACTGTGACGGCCAAGAAAATCCCGTAAAATCAAGCGGTTGCCGGAGAGGCTACAACGTCATATGGGTGACGGTGTGGATTTGCTGCAACGCCGCACACTTCCAGCGCTCTGTGGTGATCAGACGCTAACCGGAATCTTCGCCTTGCCACCCTCCATGCATGAGCCCCCCATCGTTGTGATCTATGCGCATCCCGCGCCCCGCCGTTCCCGCGTCAACCGTCCGCTCGCCGAGGCGCTGGCCGCCCTGCCGCACGTGGCCGTGCGCGAGCTTTACCGGCTTTATGTGGATTACGACATCGACGTCGTGGCCGAGCAGCGGCTGCTTTCCACCAGCGAGACGGTCGTCCTGCAATTCCCGGTCCGCTGGTACAGCGTGCCCGCGCTGCTGAAGCTCTGGATCGACGAAGTGCTCGAGCCCGGCTGGGCCTACGGGCCAGGCGGCACGGCGCTGCGCGGCAAGTCGATGCTGGTGGTGGTCAGCACGGGCGGCCACGCCGATGCCTACGGGCCGGACGGCTCCCACGGCCATCCGATTGCCGATTTCCTGCTGCCGCTCGAGCAGACCGCCGTGCTATGCGGCATGACCTGGCTGCCGCCGGTGGTGCTGCACGATGCCAACAACGCCGATCCGGAGGCCATCGCGCTGCATGTCGAGCATGTGGCCCGGCATCTGGCGCCGCCCGAGCCGGTACCGCCCGAGGTGGCCTCGGCCGATGAAGTGCCGTCCGAGGAGCCGGAGGACGCGCCATGAACCAGCATGACTTCCTGATTGCGCTGCTGGTGTTCCTGGTGGCGGCCGTGGTGGCGGTGCCACTGGCGCGGCGGCTTGGCCTCGGCGCGGTGCTCGGCTACCTGATCGCCGGCGCGGCCATCGGCCCGTTCGCGCTGCGGCTGGTCACCAATGTCGAGTCGATCCTCCATTTCTCGGAGTTCGGCGTCGTGATGATGATGTTCGTCATCGGCCTGGAACTGGAGCCGCGCAAGCTCAAGAACCTCAAGAAATCGATTTTCGGCTACGGGACGACGCAGCTCGCGGTCTGTGCCGTGGTGCTGGGCATCCTGGCCGCGCTGCTGGGCGCGCCGTGGCAGGTGGCGCTGGTGGCGGGGCTTGGCCTGGCGCTGTCTTCCACGGCCATCGCGTTCGCCACGCTGGCCGAGCGGAACCTGATGGGCACCCCGGCTGGCGCGGCCAGCTTCGGCATTCTGCTATTCCAGGATATCGCCGCGATCCCGATGATCGCCTTGCTGCCGCTGCTGGCCGCCGATGCCGTCGGCGCGGTACCGCATGGCCCGCCAGCCTGGCAGACCGCCGGCAAGGCGGTGGCCGTGATGGCGCTGCTGGTGGTGGTGGGCCGCTACCTGGTGCGCCCGGTGCTGCGCTTCATCGCCCGCACKGACATGCGCGAGATGTTCACTGCGTTCGCGCTGCTGCTGGTGGTTGGCATCGCGCTGATGATGGACGCGGTGGGCGTTTCCATGGCACTCGGCACCTTCGTGGCCGGCGTGCTGTTGGCGGATTCGGAGTACCGCCATGCGCTCGAGGCCGATATCGAGCCGTTCAAGGGCCTGCTGCTGGGGCTGTTCTTCATGGCAGTGGGCATGTCGATCGACTTCGGCGTGCTCAGCGAGTCCCCGGGGCAGGTGCTGGGCCTCGTGCTGGGCTTCGTCGCGGTCAAGACGCTGATTCTGGCGCTGCTGGCGCGCCGTTTCGGCATCTCGCGCGGCCAGTGGCTGCTGTTCGGGCTGCTGATCTCGCAAGGCGGCGAGTTCGCCTTCGTGGTGTTCGGCGTGGCCGCCCACGCGGGCCTGCTGCCGCCGCATATGGAGGCGCTGCTGGTGCTGGTCGTGGCCTTGTCGATGGTGGCCACGCCGTTGCTGCTGCTGGTCTTCGACCGCCTGATCGCGCCGCGCCTGCATGCGCTGTCGCGCCGTAAGGACGACGCGATCCCGCCGCAGCACAACCCGGTGCTGATTGCCGGCTTCGGGCGCTTCGGCCAGATCGTCGGCCGCCTGCTGTACTCGCAGGGCATTACGGCGACGATTCTCGACCACGACCCGGACCAGATCGAGTTCCTCAAGGGCTTCGGCTTCAAGGTGTTCTATGGCGACGCCACCCGCGTGGACCTGCTCGAGGCGGCCGGCGCCGGCACGGCCCAGATCCTCGTGGTGGCCATCGAGGGCATGGAAGACAGCCTGGCGCTGATCGACCGCGTGCGAGCGCGCTTCCCGCACCTGAAGATCTACGCACGGGCGCGCCACGTCTCGCACGTGTACCAGCTCAAGGACCGCGGCGTGGAGATCTTCGAGCGGGAGATGTTCGAGGGTTCGCTGATGATGGGCCGCCGCGTGCTGGAGGGGCTGGGCATCGATCCGGCCGACGCGCGCAGCGTGGCCTTGCGCTTCCGGCGTCACAATATCCAGGCGATCGACCGTTTCTACCCGCACTACCGCGACCAGACCAAGCTGGTATCGCTGGCGCGGCAGGCGCGCGACGAACTTGAGGAAATGTTCCGCCAGGACCGCGAACAGCGGCAGAAGCAGGAAGACGCGGAGTGGTCCTGATTCAGGGCTGGGCCGGCGCGCTGCGTGCCAGCCCGTCGGCCAGCCCATTGGCCAGGCCGTTGTCGAGCAGGTCCACGACCATCTCGGCGAACTGGCCGTAAGACAGCTTGCCGCCCGGCTTGAGCCAGGTGAAGGTCCAGTTGATCATGCCGAACACGGTCATCGCCAGCGCGGTCTGGTTCTCGCGCGTGACGCGCGCCGGGTAGGCCAGCCGCAGCTTGCGGGAGAAGGCCGCCACCACGTCGCGCTCGCGCTTCAGGATCAGGTCGCGCTGTTCGTCGGCCAGGAACTTGACGTCGTTGATCAGCGCGATGTGCCGAGTTTGAGACGTTTCGTATTCGGCGAGGAAGGCGCGTAGCAGATCGCCGAAACTCTCGGCGTCGGTACGGCCCTGACGCTCGCTCTCGGCTTCCACCTGGGTGACGATCAGCATCAGCTGGCGCGTGTAGCGGTCCAGCAGGTCGAACAGGATCGCTTCCTTGCTCTCGTAATAGTGATAGAGCCGCGCCTTGGACGTGCCGCAGGCCGCCGCGAGGTCGGCCATCGACGTGCTCGGGTAGCTGCTGGCCGCGAAGGCGGCGGCGGCCAGGTCCAGGATCTGCTCGCGTTGTGCCTCGAAATCGGGCGCCTTGGTTCTTGCCATGGGCCGCTTATTCCGCGCTCGCGCTGAGGGGGTTGCGGCGCAGTTCGCAGGTCTGGAGCGAATCGGCGTTGCCGCGCAGCATGAGCTGCCCGGTGCTGATGAGCTCCCGGCAGCGCCAGAACACGAACCAGTCGCTCGCCAGCAGGCCTTCGATGGCGCCCATGACGCTGGCGACCACCTCGGCGGCCGGCTTCCAGTCCTCGGGCGCGCGCTCCAGGATCACGTCGTCGACGTTATGGTAGGCGGCCGGCACGAGCGTATTGCCCTTCCAGAGCCGCACGTCGGCGTTCTCCTTCACGTTCTGCTGCCACTCGTAGCCCAGCCGGCCCAGCCGCAGCACCGAGACCGGCGCGATGGTCGAGAACCGCCGCGCCAGCCGCGCGGCCGGGTACATGCCGATGGCGGCGAGGTTGCCCTGGGCGGGTACCTCCAGTTCGCGCAGGTCCATCGACACTTCATTGATCCGCTGGGGCGCCTGGTACAGGTGGAAGACCACCCGGCGCAGCATGAGCTGGTCGGAGGCGCTCTGGCCGTGCCAGATGGCGACCTCCAGGTCGTCGCGGCGTAGCGCCTGGAGCTGGTCCAGCGCCTGGCGCATCTCGGCCGCAAAGTCGATATCGGTATGGGGCGCCACCCGCTGCCAGAAGCCGGAGCGGATCAGGCCGGTGCTGTCCACATCCGCGATGGGGCCGACGGCCAGGTCGTYGCGCAGGACGACCACCGGATCGGGACGGGCCGCCTGGGCCAGGGCCTGGCGCAGCGTGTTGCCCGCAACATCGCCGTTGACGACATGGATATATTGCATGACCGTGATTGTATAGGGTGCGACGTGTCCCGGCGGAACCCCGGCCGCCATCGGTCCCGCCGTTGGCGAACGGCCCTGTGGCGGACGATGCGACGCATGGAGCGTGTCCCGCCATTGTAATCACGGCGACAGTCGTGCCACCAGCAACAACTAGCGTTCGTCGTAGCTGACCACCACCCGGGGCGTGAGCGCGCGCGCCTGGCAGGTGAGCACGAACCCTTTTTCCATCTCCCACGGCTCCAGCGTGTAGTTCTTCTCCATCTCGACCTTGCCTTCGAGCACCTTGGCGCGGCAGGTGCAGCAGACCCCGCCCTTGCAGGCGTAGGGCAGGTCCAGACCGGCTGCCAGCGCGGTGTCCAGCACATTGGCGTCCTCCAGCGGCAGGCGCATCTTGTGCTGCTTGCCGTCCAGCACGACCACCAGTTCGGCGGTGCCGGCGTGGCTCGCGTGGTGTTCCGTCGACGTTTT
This sequence comes from Cupriavidus sp. 05T42, assembly GCF_056396345.1. Lineage (NCBI taxonomy): Bacteria > Pseudomonadati > Pseudomonadota > Betaproteobacteria > Burkholderiales > Burkholderiaceae > Cupriavidus > Cupriavidus sp. 05T42. The sequence continues at coordinate 9,211 of NZ_JBFTLH010000012.1, read as the reverse complement.
ACGAGGCGCGGACGCTAGCGGCACGCCAAAGCGTTCGGCGTGGATCTGGTGCGGATCCAGGCCCGCTTCCTTCAGCGCCGCCTCCACTTCGTCGATCATCGAGGCCGGGCCGCAGACAAAGGCGGCGTCGATATCGTCGACGGGAATCAGCGTTTCCAGGAAGGCGGCCACCCGGGCGCGGTCGAGCCGGCCGTGCAGAAGATCCACCTCCTGTGGCTGGCGGGACAGCACGTGGTAGAGCGTGAAACGGGACAGATACTGGTTCTTCAGATCCTCCAGCGCCTCGGAGAAGATGATGCTGTCCACGCTGCGGTTGCCGTAGACCAGCGTGAAGCGGCTGCGCGGCTCGCGCGCCAGCGTGGTACGGATCAGCGACAGCACCGGCGTGATGCCGCTGCCGGCGGCAAAGGCCACGTAGTGGCGCGCGGCGGCGGTGTCCAGCGGCACGTGGAAGCGGCCATCGGGCGTCATCACCTCGAAGACCTGCCCGGGCGCCACGGTGTCGTGCAGCCAGGTGGAGAACACGCCGTCGTCCACCAGCTTCACGGCTACGCGCAGTTCGCCGCGCTCGTCGTAGTCCTGCACCCCGCAACAGATCGAATAGGAGCGACGCACGTCCTTGCCGTCGACGGGAGCCTTCAGCGTGAGGAACTGGCCCTGCGTGAAGCGGTAGGCGTCGCGCAGCGGCTCGGGCACCTCGAAGGCGATCGACACCGTGTCGGACGTTTCCGGGCGTACCTGCGCCACGCGCAGCGGGTGGAACTGTGGGGTCATCGCGTGTCTGCCTCTGGCTTTCTGGACTTAATACGGCTTGAAGTAGTCGAACGGCTCGCGGCAGTCCAGGCAACGGTGGAGCGCCTTGCACGCCGTGGAGGCAAAGCGCGATAGCTCCTCGGTATGCGTGCTGCCGCAATGGGGGCAGGCGATGGCCGGGGTTGCGTGGGGTAGGGCGCGTGGGACAAAGCGCAGCGGCCTGACCGTCGCGCTCGCGCCGATCTCGCTGTCTTGCGATCCGCAACGCCCCGGCGGGGCGATGCCGTACGCGCGCAGGCTGGCGCGGCCGGCCTCGGTGATCCAGTCAGTGGTCCAAGCCGGCGCCAGCACCGTGCGCACACGCCACGGCGCCAGTCCGGCGGCTTCGAGCGCGCGGCCCACGTCTTCCTCGATCTGGGACATGGCCGGGCAGCCGGAGTAGGTCGGCGTGATAACCGCCTCGAGCGTCGCGCCATCGTCGGCCAGCCGTACGTCTCGCAAAATGCCGAGATCGCGGATCGACACGACCGGGATTTCGGGGTCCGGCACGGCCTCCAGCGCGGCCCACGCGGCGGCGAGGCGTTCGTCGGCCGAGCGCGGGCCGGTMGCGGTGGCGACCGGGAAGGCCGGTGCGAAGGGGGAGGTGACAGTCGACGCCATCCGCATGACCGGACCCCCGCCTACCACTGCGCGCTGGGGTGGGCGCGTGCCAGCCCCTGCATTTCGGCCAGCAGGTAGCTCATGTGTTCCGAATGCACGCCGAGCTTGCCCGTGGAGACGAACGCCGAGGGCGCCGGCAGGCGCAGCGTGGCGTCCTCCAGGGTGGCGTGGACGATGGCCTCCCAGGCGTCGCGCAGGCTTGCCGTCGGCACGGCCACGCCCTGGTCGGCGGCGGCCTGCTCGACTGGATCGGGCGCGAAGCACTCGTTCATATAGGGCAGCAGGTGGTCCAGCGCGCGCTGCATGCGGACGTGGGACGCATCGGTACCGTCGCCCAGCCGCACCACCCATCCCGCCGCATGCTGCAGGTGGTAGCGCGCCTCCTTGGCCGATTTGGCGGCGATGGCGGCCAGCCCCGCGTCCTGGCTGGTCTCCAGCGCGGGCCAGAGTGCGGTCATCAGAGCCCCGTATAGGAAATTTCTCATGATGGTGACCGCGTAGTCGCGCTCGGTCCGGGCCGTGCCGGCCAGCGGGCCGGTGTGCGGCAGCTCCAGCAGCGTCCAGTTGCGGAACTCGCGTTCCTCGCGCCAGTACGCGTACTCGTCCTCCTGGCGCGCGCGGCCGGTGAGCCGGCCTTCGAGTTCGCCGGCATGGGCGTACAGCAGCCGCGCCTGGCCGATCAGGTCCAGGCTGATGTTGGCCAGCGCGATGTCTTCTTCCAGCGCCGGGCCATGGCCGCACCATTCGGCGTTGCGCTGGCCCAGGATCAGCGCGTTGTCGGCCAGCCGCAGCACGTACTGCAGCGGCGCGGTGCGGGCGAGGTCGTGGGAGCTGTTGAGGGCGCGATCGTCGCCGACGAGGGTCTGCATCATGGGCCGGCCTTACATATGGTTGACTTCGTCGGGGAGCTGGTAGAACGTCGGGTGCCGGTAAATCTTGTCGGCGGCCGGATCGAACAGCTCGGCCTTCTCCGCCGGCGCGCTGGCCGTGATGGCGGACGAGGGCACCACCCAGATCGACACGCCTTCCTGCCGGCGCGTGTAGACATCGCGAGCCATGTGCAGCGCCTGCTCGGCGTCTGCGGCGTGGAGGCTGCCGCAATGCTTGTGCTCCAGTCCCTGCTTGCTGCGGACGAACACTTCCCACAGCGGCCATTCCTTCTTGCTCGGGTGCGTCTCAGGTGTCGATTGCGCCATGTCTGTCTCCTTGGGCGGCGGTCAGGCGGCTTCGCGCTGCGGTCGTTCGGCGCGGCGGCGGGCGTGGGCCAGCGCGGCCTCGCGCACCCAGGCGCCGTCTTCGTGCGCCTTCACGCGCGTGGCCAGCCGCTCCTTGTTGCAGGGGCCGTCGCCATTGATCACGCGCCAGAATTCGTCCCAGTCGAGTGGGCTGTAGTCGTGGTGGCCGCGCTCGGCATTCCATTTCAGGCCGGGGTCGGGCAGCGTCACGCCCAGCACCTTGGCCTGCTCGACGGTGGCATCKACAAATTTCTGGCGCAGGTCGTCGTTCGAGATCCGCTTGATGCCCCAGGCCATGGTCTGGCCGCTGTTGGTGGAGGCGGCGTCCGGCGGGCCGAACATCATCAGCACCGGGAACCACCAGCGGTTCACCGCGTCCTGGACCATCTCGCGCTGGGCATCGGTGCCGCGCATCATGGCCAGCAGGGCGTCGAAACCCTGGCGCTGGTGGAACGACTCCTCCTTGCAGATGCGGATCATCGCGCGCGCGTACGGGCCGTACGAGCAGCGGCACAGCGGAATCTGGTTCATGATCGCCGCGCCATCGACCAGCCAGCCGATCACGCCGACGTCCGCCCAGGTCAGCGTCGGGTAGTTGAAGATCGACGAATACTTGGCGCGGCCGGTGTGCAGGGCATCGACCAGATCATCGCGCGAGGCATTGAGCGTTTCGGCCGCGCTATATAGATAGAGGCCGTGGCCGCCTTCGTCCTGCACCTTGGCCAGCAGGATGGCCTTGCGCTTGAGCGACGGCGCGCGGCTGATCCAGTTGCCCTCCGGCAGCATGCCGACGATCTCCGAATGCGCGTGCTGCGAAATCTGGCGCACCAGGGTCTTGCGGTAGGCGTCGGGCATCCAGTCCATCGGCTCTATCTTGCCGTCTTCCGCCATGCGCGCGTCGAACGCGGCCTGGCGCGCGGCGAGGCCGGCGTCCTGCGGGCCGCCATGCGGCGTGGCGGCGCTGGGCTGGCCGGGCAGGTCGAGACTCTGCGTGTACATAACGTCTCCTTCTGATGGGTGGCCGCGCGGTGGTTGTTCTTGTCGAGGCTGGACGGCGGCGGCGGGTCTGCTCACTATATATATAAACCGACCGGTCGGTCAATTTAATGGCGTATGGATGGGTGCGCGTAATGGGTGATCCGCCTATCCCATTTTCAGAATCGGCTCATCACGTGGGTTTGGCGCCACGTGTAGTATCGGATGTAGCGGTCGCGGCACGGCTGCGGCGCTTCTCTCTTCTATCGGAGGACAAGGCAATGACTAGCACGGCTTACAACCGGATCGTGGTGGCGGTGGATGGCAGCAGCACGTCCGACCTGGCCCTGCGCGAGGCCCTGCGGGTGGCCGGCGGCGGCTCGACGATCCTGGCGCTCTATGTGGTGGACAACGGCGTGATGCTGTTCGACGCGGGCTACTACGACCCCACGCAGATCGAGCGCGCCTTCGCGGACAGCGGCAAACGCGCGCTGGAGGCGGCCGGCAAGGTGCTGGGCGACGCCGGTGCGACGTTCGAGACGAAACTGGTGACGGAGCCTGCCGTGGCCGGCGACATCGCCGGATCGATCAATGAAGCCGCGCGCCAGTGGGGCGGGGACCTGCTGGTCATCGGCACCCACGGCCGGCGCGGCGTGCGGCGTATCGTGCTCGGCAGCGTGGCCGAGGCGGTGATCCGTCAGGCGACGATGCCGGTGCTGCTGGTACGCGGGCAGGCGGCCGAAGGCTGATCGATCAGTCCGCGAAGCGGAAATGCCCGCTGCGCAGGACGATCTCGCGCGCCTTGGTCAGCTCGAACAGGGTTTCCGCCAGATGCTCAATGCGCTGGCGGTGACTCGTGAACGCGGCGCGCAGGTCGTCTTCGCGCGGCGACTGGGCGCCACAATGGTTCTCGAGCGCCTCGGCGGTCACGGAATACTGCGATGAATTGCCATTGACCGTAGCGGGGCACGATAGCGTCAGACTGGCGGCGCAGTAAGACGGAACGCTGGTCGGGAAGGAGATTTGAGCCATGGCGCACCTCGTACTTGTCGGGAACGGGGAAACGGCGGATATCCAATCATTCTAGGATAGTTGCGAGCGCCTGCCCGAACGCCGAAATGCCGGGCTATCTCATCCCGCCTTGACCCCGCGCAAGCGCGAGCGCGTCGCCAGCGCCTGTTCCGCCACCAGGGTGCGCAGCCTGGCGACCGTGTGATGCGCGGCATCGATATGGTTGTCCGCGTAGCCAGCCTGTTCCGCCAGAAATCGGTCAAAGGGCGGATCGGCGGGCGTTAGCGGTGCCAGCCGGGCCGGCGCCACCGCTGCCGTCACGCCGGTGTGACCCGGTCGGACGGCCACCTCGGCCAGTCGGGCCTCCAGATCGCCAAGCAGTGCCTGCACGGCCGGCACGGGCTTCGTGTAGATCTCCCCCGATTCGGTGCCGGCACGCAGCAGCCCTGCCAGTGCGGCCATTCGCCGCGCTGTGGCATGCAGGGTGCGATGAGTGACCGCCAGCGCCGGATCCAGTTCGGCCGCACATTGGGCGAGCGTGTCCTCGGCACGGGTGGAGGCGCGGCCGGCAGCCACGCGCAGCGCCTCGAGCCGGGCTGGCGCCGCCGACAGCGCGCGCGCCGCGCTGATCGAGGCGCGGAGGTAGACCGCGTTGACCGCGAGCGCATCCAGGCTGTGGCGGAACGCGCGCGACAACTCCGCACGTGGCGCCAGCACCACATAGCTGGCCAGCGCGATCAGGCAGCCGATGGCCGTATCGGCGCCGCGCAATGCCGCCACGTGGCTGCTGCTGGCGGCGGGCTCGCCGAGCCAGGAGAACAGGATGACCGCTGGCGTCAGGCAGAACGCGAACGCGCCGGCATTGCCGGCCAGCCGCGTCGCATAGGCGGCGGCGAGGAATACCGCGCTGATGCCGAGCGCCAGCGTCGGCGTGGGGTGCATCAGGCTGATGCCGCAGGCCAGCAGCGCACCGCCCAGCGAACCGGCAAAGCGCAGAAACGAGATCTGCCGGGTGGTTTGCAGGCGCGGGCTCAGCACCATGATCACGGTGACGGCCACCCAGTAGCTGTGATGGACCTGCCAGATCTGCGACGGCAACAGGCTCAGCCCGCCCGCCAGCGCCAGCCGGAGCGCGTGGCGCGACACCCGGGCATCGCGCGCGGCGAGGTCGGCCAGCGTATGCGCCAGGCGGTCGAGCATGGCCGTGACGCCGGTATTCGGCCAGACGAAGCGCTCGCGCCATCGATCGAAACCGGGGTGCTGGGCCAGCGCGGCCAGGGCGGATTGGTAAGGGGGCGGCGCGGAGGCATTGGGGCGCTGCGCCACGAGGCCACGCAGGTCGCGGGTCAGCATCGCGCTCAGTGCCGGCAGGTCCGGGGCATGACGGGCGAGGGCCTGGCGAACCTGCTCCTGCGTATCGGCGAGGCAGCGCGCGGCATAGGCCAGCGGCAGGCCGTGGGTGTCGCCGGCGCGCTCGCGCAGTTCGCCAGCGACGATCAGCAGGGCGAAGATGGCGTCGGCCACCGCCACGGCGTAGGCGTAGTGGAGCAATCCCAGCGGGTCTCGCAGGCCACGCCGGGCGGTCACGGCGGCGCGCGCCGCTTCGATACGAAGGCGGATTTCCTGCTTATGTGGCGTGCTGTCGTGGGCGGGCGCGGTAGTCGCCAGGAAATCGGCAAAGCGCAGCAGGGCGTCGTAGACGGCGACTACCTCCGTCCGCGGCCGGGTGTCGCGCTGGGAGGGAATCAACAGCAGGCAAACCAGGCAGGCAAAGACGCCGCCTAGCAGGTAGTCGACGCTGCTCGTCCACGCGTAGGTGGCGATCGGTAAACCTTCGGCCGGCTGCAGGCAGGCGGCGATGAGCACCACGTAGAGCAGCTTGAAGCACAAAGCGGCTGCGGGGCCGCGTAGCTCGACCAAACCGGCCACCAGCCCTGCGGCTAGCACCACGAGCAGTGCCAGCAGCGGCGACCCCGAAAGGCTCGCGCCCAGTGCGCTGGCCAGCGCACCGCCGATGCCCACGGTGCCCAGCGCACGCATGCGGGCGGCCGCCGTGCCTTGGCGATCAGCCAGGCAGGTCCAGATCGATGCCGTTGCCGACCAGAGATAACCGTGTTCGCCAGTCAGCCAGCCGGTACCGGCCAGCGCCAGGAAAGACAAGGCGTAGACGATGCCACGCCGCAGGTAGGCGGTATCGGGCCAGTATCGGAGAAGGCGCGCAGCGGTAGGCATCGCAGGCAAATTAGGAGAGCGGCGGGGTGTCAGGGTTATTGCTGATGCCACTCTACGATGCTGATTGGTGCATCGCAACAAAGGTGTGGGTTTTCTGCGATTTGCGCGGCAACTGTGCGCGCTTGCACCACGACGGGGAAAAGTGACGCTGACCGGTGCAGATGTCACATTCGTGATGTAGACCGATCAAAAACCGCCTATCGATCTGAGGATTCCACAGATTTTGGGCAAAAAAAACCCGCGCAAGTGATGCGCGGGTTGGAATCCACCGAGGTGGTGGAGGAGACAGACTTCACTATACACAGGTTGTTGCKACGCACCAAGTCCCGCGTTCGAGAATGACTTCAAAAGCGCACAATCACGTTGCATTGGGACAACAGCGCTATCGAAAGAGGTAGGCGATCCACACGGCGGCGGTCATGCCGACCACATCGGCGAACAGCGCACAGCCCAATGCGTGACGGGTATTGCGCACATTGACGCTACCGAAATAGACGGCCATCACATAGAAAGTGGTCTCGGTCGAACCCTGGATGATCGCCGCGAGTCGGCCCTGGAAGGAGTCGACGCCGTAAGTGCTCATCACATCGACCATCAGCCCGCGCGCGCCGGCGCCGGACAGGATCTTCATCAGGCCGACTGGCAGCGCGGGAACGAAGTCGGTATTGAGTCCCAGCCACGCGAATCCGGCTGACAGGCCCTGCATGAGCACGTCCATGCACCCCGAGGCGCGGAACAGTCCGATCGCCACGAGGATCGCCACTAGATAAGGAATGATCTGCACCGCGACGCCGAAGCCTTCCTTGGCGCCATCGATAAAGGCGTCGTAGACATTGACCCGCCGCACCGCGCCGCAAACCAGGAACAGGGTGATCAGCGACAGGATGAAGGCGCTGCCGGCGAGCGCGGCCAACTGGCTCACCTGATCCGGCGGCGCCTGCCGCAGCCAGACGAACAGCCCCCCGACAGCCGCCGCCGTGATCGCGAACGCGGCCAGCACGGCGGGTTTGAGCAGGTTCAGTCGCTGCACCCAGGCCACGGCCAGCAGCCCGGCCAGGCAGGAGACGCCGGTGGCGAGCAGCGTCGGCAGGAAAATATCGGCCGCATTGAAGCCGGTGAGCCCCTGCTTGACGGCCATCGCCTGGCGGATGGCGATGACCGACGTGGGAATCAACGTCAGCCCGGCCGTGTTCAGGACGATGAACATGATCTGGGCGTTGCTGGCGGTGTCCGGCTTGGGATTCAGCGTCTGCAGCTCGCGCATGGCGTTGAGCCCGAGCGGGGTGGCGGCGTTGTCCAGGCCGAGCAGATTGGCGGACACATTCATCATCATCGCGCCCTGTGCCGGGTGGCCCTGCGGCACGCCGGGGAAGAAGTGACGCAGCAATGGGTTCATGGCCCGGGCGAAGAGATCGACCACGCCGGCCCGCTCGCCAATCCGCATGATGCCAATCCAGAGGCACATGACGCCGGCCAGCCCAAGAGAAATCTCGAAAGCGGTGCGCGCGTTGTCAAACAGGCTGGCGAGCATGGCCGGGAAGACCGCCGTGTCGCCGTGAGCCAGCCGCACGCAGGCGGCCAGGAAGGAAATCAGGAAGAATCCAAGCCAGACGAGGTTCAGTGCCATCGACGTATGAGAGGCCAGTGAGAAGCTTCGCCTTGCCTGCTTACTAATAAGGAGGCGGCGAAGCTTCGCATCATATCGTGCGGATTACGCCAGGTCGGCGCCGCGCTTGGCCAGCAGGTCGCGCAGGATGCTGCGGTGACAGTGAGATTCGTCCTCGCAATAGCAACCGAGCGAGAAGTTCGTCTGATGGGACAAGGCTGCAAGGAGATCTAGCGTGCGGCTGGCATCGGGCTCGGCCATCTCGGCACGGTACTTCTTCTCGAAGGCACGCCACGCCTTGCCGTCCGTGGCGGCCTGGGCCTGCGCGACGAGGTCCGTGGATGGTGCAAGCGCCGGGTACCAGACATCGTAATAGTCACGGCAGGCGAACTCAGCCTTTGGCACCCCGCGCGGCGGCCGTCGCACCGTGCCCATGCGCAGCCCCTCATCCTCGGCGCGCGGCGATCCTAATCTCACGATACGGATGGTCATGGTTTCCTCGTTTTGTGCTCTAAACGGCACCWGAGATGAACTTGAGAATTATTTTGCGAAATCGCTTGCCAGCCTGCCATCAGTCGCCTACTATTCGTCCCCTCGCAACACAAACCGCGCTGCAAACGCAGCAGCKACAAGGGTTGCGGGGTTGATGGGTGGTCGGGCTGAGGAGTTTTCCAGCGCTGACCGCAKCGAAAAAAACTTCGCTGACCTGTTGACGAAACGCAGGTTGTTCTTCATAATC
>NZ_JBFTLH010000011.1:0-188458 GCF_056396345.1 Cupriavidus sp. 05T42 | reverse complement strand
CAATTATCGGTAGCGGCTATGTCGGCCTGGTCACCGGCGCCTGTCTGGCGGAACTCGGCAATTCGGTGTTCTGTCTCGATGTGGACGAACGCAAGATCGCCATGCTCAACGCGGGCGGCGTGCCGATCTATGAGCCGGGTCTCAAGGAACTGATCGAGCGCAACCGCGCCGCCGGCCGCCTGACCTTCTCGACCGATGTGGCCGCCAGCGTGGAGCACGCCGACGTGCAGTTCATCGCCGTGGGCACGCCGCCGGACGAGGATGGCTCGGCGGACCTGCAATACGTGCTGGCCGCCGCGCGCAATATCGGCCGCCACATGACCGGGCTCAAGGTGGTGGTGGACAAGTCCACGGTCCCAGTGGGCACCGGCGACCGCGTCGCCGCCGTCATCCGCGAGGAACTGGCCGCCCGCGGGCTGGAAGACCTCCAGTTCTCGGTGGTCTCAAACCCCGAGTTCCTGAAGGAAGGCGCCGCCGTGGAAGACTTCATGCGCCCGGACCGCATCGTGCTGGGCTGCTCGCCCGACGTGGCCGGTCGCCATGCCAAGGCCATCATGCGCGAGCTGTACTCGCCGTTCAACCGCAACCACGAGCGCACCTTCTATATGGATGTGCGCTCGGCCGAGTTCACCAAATACGCGGCCAATTCGATGCTGGCGACGCGTATTTCCTTCATGAACGAGCTGGCCAACCTGGCTGACGAGGTCGGTGCGGACATCGAATTGGTCCGACTCGGCATCGGCTCCGACCCGCGCATCGGCTACAGCTTCCTGTACGCCGGCGCCGGCTACGGCGGCTCGTGCTTCCCGAAGGACGTGCAGGCGCTGATGCGCACGGCCACCTCGTACGGCAAACCGATGCGGGTGCTGGAGGCCGTGGAGGCCGTCAACGACGCCCAGAAGCAGGTCTTGGCCAACAAGGTGATCAAGCGCTTCGGCGAAGACCTGACCGGCAAGACCTTCGCAATCTGGGGCCTCGCCTTCAAGCCGAATACCGATGACATGCGGGAAGCGCCCTCGCGGGTGCTGGCGCGCGAGCTGGTGTCGCGCGGCGCCGCGCTGCGCGTGCACGACCCGGTGGCGATGCCCGAAGCGCGCCGTGTGATCGAGACGGATCTTGCGGACATCCCCGGCGGCTTCGCCCGGGTGCATTTCTGCGATGCCCAGATGGACGCCCTGCGGGGCGCCGACGCGCTGGTGATCGCCACCGAGTGGAAGGTCTTCCGCAGCCCGGACTTCCGCGCCATCCGCGCCAGCCTGAAGGCGCCGGTCATCGTCGACGGCCGGAATCTGTACGACCCGGAAGCCATGGCGGCCGCCGGCATCGAGTACCACGCCATCGGGCGCGGTACGATAAATGCCGCTTAAGTCACAAATCGTCCGGGCTATTTGTCCCGTACCGTCGGATTTCGGCCTCCAGCCACGGGACATTTGTGCCTGAAGGCCCCGCGGCCGCCCCGAGCGTGCGGCGGTTCTTATTAGCATTCTCGATCTGGTCGCGTTCCCACGCGGCCGCCCTGACATGCCACGTAGCCCGAGGATGAAAGTTTCTGCCGCGCGAAGAACCGAACTCCAGCACGAGGTGACGCCGTCCACCCCGACCGAGGACGGTCGCGCCCTCCCTGTCACCTGCTCGCGGGAAGATGCGGCGTGGATCCACGAGACACTGCGGCGCGCCGGCCTGCCTGCGACGATCTCCCGCCGGCTGGTCCTGCTGTTGCTGCGCAAGCATCCCGTCCGGCATATGAGCCCGGAGCAGCTCTGCGCCGCGATGACGCGGCTGCCGGATGCCACCGGCATCTCGACCTTCCGGCGCGCCATCCATGAACTGGCCCACCTGAACCTGCTGGCCCGGATCTTCGTGCCCAGCTCGGGCAGCGGCATCAACTTCTACGAACTGCCCGACCATTCCGCGCACGCCCACTTCTATTGCACCGAATGCCGGCGGATCGAGGAAATCCACGACGACCCGCTGATCTCGCTGCAAAACCGGCGCCTGCTGCGCCACGGGCTGACGCCCAACGCGCTGGTCCAGACCGCCTGGGTCGGCCTTTGCGCGGCGTGCCAGGCTGATGGCGCCATCGATATCAGCGCCCGCTAAGGTAGTTGGCTGGCGGCTGGCTCAGTCCACCGTGACTGGCGCCATCAAGTCTTCCAGGAAGTAAGCCGCCAGCTGATGGCGCCCTTCCAGCTTGGCCTTCGCATAGATGTTCGCGGCATGCTGGCGCACCGTCTTGGCGCCGCTCTCCCGCAGCCCCGCAATCGCTTCCAGCGACAGCCCCTTCACCAGCAGCAGCGCCACCTCCTTCTCGGCTGGCGTCAGCCGCCATGCCTCGAACTGGGCCTGCATCTGCTTCAGGAAGTCCCGGGTCGACTGGCGCGCCGTGGCATCGCGCTCCTGCGCCGCGCGCTCCCCGGCCAGCCGCGAGGTCTTCAGCTCGGCCAACTCCCGCGCGGTCCGGCGACGCTCGCGCCAGACGACGGTGAGGATCCACAGGAACACGACGGTAGCTGCCGTCTCGGCCAAGAGGTGGTAGTTGACGCCGACCGCGCCATGCAGTTGCCAGATGTCCCAGATCTGATAGGCGGGAAACACAGCAAGCAGGAACAGAAACTTCGGCGGCATGGAGGGCAGATGTCGGGCTCGCGGCATGGCGCCGGAGCCGGGGTGGGAACGGGTGAATTGAAATGTAACTGTTTCTCGTTTTGAAGAAAAGACGAGACGAACCCCATCCGCGAAGCGGGCCTCCAAGTGGATGAAAAGGCGCACGCCGGCGTCCTGGCAGGCTTCCAAGCCGCACTGAATCACCGAGGACACTGACAGTACCTCCGACACGCGCAACCGGGCCCGGGCGGCAACGCCCCGGCCCGGTTTGCCGCCTACGTCGCCGTCGTCGCTAGCGTCCTCAGAAGTCCATCGAGACCGACACCTGCACGGTCCGTGGGTCTGCGATAGCCAGGCCACCGTAGGCATCCACCGCCGCCCAGCCGCGCGTGTTCAGCACATTGCGGACATTGAGCCGCAGCACCACCGGCTTGCGCTGCGCCGTGGTCCGATAGCGCAGGCCGAGGTCGAGGCGGGTCCAGTGCGGAATGCGCTGGGTGTTTTCCGCATCCACATACTGGTGGCCCGTGTAGGCCACCGCGCCGGTCAGCGTCAGCCCCGGCAGCATGCCGGTATCCCATTCCGCCCCGAAATTGGCCTGTAGCGGCGCCACGCCGATCGGCGCCTTGCCTTGCGTGCCGGGCGCGGTGCTGCCCGTGACCGTGGCGTCCAGCACCATGGCGCTGGCCAGCAGGCGCAGCCCCGTCACCGGGGTGCCGTACAGGGCGAACTCCAGCCCCCGGTTGCGCTGCGCCCCATCGGCCGTGAACACCGCCCCCGTTATCTGGCCGCCCGGTTTGGTGATCTGGAACGCGCTGATCGTGCCGATGACCTGCCGCCCCTCGACCTTGACCCCCACCTCGTACTGGCGCGACTTGTAGGGCGCGAAGACCTCGCCGGCGTTGCTGGCGCTGTTGGGCGCAGTGTCGCCCCGGCTCAGCCCTTCGATCCGGTTCGCGTACACCGACACATGATCCGCCGGCTTCACCACCAGCCCCACCATCGGCGTCAGCGCGGTCTGGTCATAGCTGGACGCCGTGCCGCCGGTCGGCAGAAAGTTTTCCGACCGCACGCGCTGGTGGCGCAGGCCGAGCGTCAGCTGCGCGCGCTCATCCCACATGGACAGCGTATCGGCCAGCGCCACACCCGAGAGCCAGTTCTCCGAGACCTTCGGCACGTTCGCCGGGGCGTCGATGGCCTGGGCCGGCAGCGGCACCGGGTTGTACATGTTCGTCTGCGAGATCGTGGCGCTGCTCACCAGATTGCGGTCGAGCTGATCCCGGTAGGCATTCACCACCACGCTGACCCGGTGGCGCACCGGGCCGGTATCGAAGCGGGCGCGCAGCCCGGTCTCCGCGCTGGATCGGGCCACGTTGAAGCGATAGTTCGAGTCCGACGCCAGCACGTCCCCGGCTGCGTTGACGATGGTCGGCGTGATGGCGAACAGCCGGGCCACGCGGGTCCGCCCGCCCCCCGCGCCGGCGAACCACGTGACGTGGTCGGCCACGTCATATTCCACCCGGGCCAGCAGCGACTGGTCGTGGATACGCGAGTTTTCCCACGATTGCGTGATGTTGCGCCGGCCATTGGGCGCCTCGGGCACCTCGATGCCCGGCACGATATGCAGCAGCCGCGACGGCGCGCGGATCTTCTCGTACTGGTCGATGACATCGAGCGTCGCGCGCAGGCGCTGGCCGCGATAGTCCAGCGCCAGTGCGCCGGCGCCGGCATTGCGCGACTGGTTGTCCAGCCCCGTCTCGCCCGCCCGGTAGTTGCCGTTCACCCGCACGCCGAAGGCGCCGCCCGGGCCGAAGCGCCGGCCCAGATCGAGATTGCCGCCCAGCTGCGCGGCCGTGGCGTAGTCCAGCGTCACGCGGGTCAGGTCGGCGTCCGTGGCCCGTTTGGGAACGATGTTGAGACTGCCCCCGACGCTGCCACCCGGCGCCATGCCCGTCAGCAGGCCGGTGGGCCCCTTGATCAGTTCGATGCGTTCGATATAGCCGGTGGAGACGCGGTAGTTGGACGCCACGCCATACATGCCGTCCAGCGCCACCTCGCCGAAGTTGCCGCTGTTCACGGGGAAGCCGCGGATCGTGAAGGCGTCAAGGATGCCACCGGGCTGGCTGGCGAAGCGCACGGAGGCGTCGTTCGCCACCATGTCGCCCACGGTTTGCGCCTGCTGGTCGCGGATGGCAGTGTCGGTGTAGCTGAGGACCTGCACCGGCGCGTCCATCACATCCGTATCGCCCAGCATGCCGAGGCGCGCCGTCCGCGCAATCTGGTCGCCGGCAAACCCGGGCGCCGGCTGCCCCGGGTGCAGCGCCGCGTCCGTCACGGTCACGGTCGGCAGCGTCGGCACGCGTCGCACGGCAAATCCGCCGCCGGGCAGCGCCACGGCCTGCAGGCCGCTGCCTTCGAGCAGCGCACGCACGCCATCGGGAATCGTGTAGGTGCCGTGCAGGCCCGGGCTCGTCAAATCGCCGAGCAGGGCCGTGTCGTAGGAAAGATCGATGCCGGTCTCGCGCGCGAACCGCAGCAGCGTGGCGTGCAGCGGGCCCGGCGCGATGGAGAAGGTTCCGGCCTGGCCAGCCAGCCCGACCACCTGCGCCACCTCGGCATACGCCGACAGTGACATCGCGGAGGAGACGGCCAGGCCGAGGGCGGTCAGCGACCACCCCGGCGATGCGTCAGAAGTCCACGGAAACCGAAGCCAGGAAGGTACGCGGCGCACCGAGGGAAATGGTTCCATAAGATGCAACACCGGACCAGTAGTTGCGATTGAAGGCGTTGAACAGGCCGGCCCGGAAGGTCGTGTGCTTGCCATACACCGAGGTGCGGTAGCGCGCCCCGAAGTCCACCGTGGTCCAGGACGGCACGCGCTGCGTATTGGCCTGGTTGACGTACTCGCCGCCGGTGTAGTTGACCGCGCTGGTCAGCGTCAGGCCGGGCACCCAGGGCAGGTCCCATTCCGCGCCGACATTGGCCATCACGGTAGGCACGCCCACCGGACGGTTGCCGAGCGTGGCGGCGCTGTTGGTGCGGGTCAGCTCGGCATCGAGCCAGGTCACGCCGCCCAGCAGGCGCACGTGCTTGACCACCTCGCCGGACAGGGTCAGCTCCAGGCCCTGGTTGCGCTGCTCGCTGTCGACGTTGTAGATCGTGCCGGTGAGCTGGCCGCTGGGCTTGTTCATGCGGAACGCGGCCAGCGTGGCCATCATCTTGCCGGTGTCGACCTTGACACCCACCTCCTTCTGCTTGGTCTTGTAGGGCGAGAACACCTGCCCGGCGTTGGCAGCCGTGGCCGGGGCGATGTCGCCCTTGCTCAGCCCTTCCACGTAGTTCGCGTAGAAGGACACCTGCTGCCACGGACGGAACACGATGCCGGCCAGCGGGGTGACCGCGCTCTCGTCGTAGTCAGCGGTCTTCACGCCGCTGGCGTTGTAGTTGCCCGACTTCACCTGCTGGTAGCGCAGGCCGAGGGTCAGGGAGACGCGGTCATCGAGCGCGCTCAGCGTGTCAGCCAGCGCCACGCCGGAGAGCGTGGAGTCCGATACCTTCGGCACCCGTTGCGGCGTGGCGATGTGCTGCTCGGGGCGGTCGACCGGCGCGTAGATATTGGACAGCACCGGCGTGCCGGCCACGTTGGCGTTGGCAATCCGGTCCATATAGAGGTTGGCCTGCAGCGCCAGCGCGTGGCGGACCGGGCCGGTCTCGAACTTGGTGCGCACGCCGGTATCGAAGGTCGACCGGTTGACCTGGAACTTCCAGTTCTGCGGCACGGCCGAGGTCGCGCCGCTGCTGTTCAGGATGGTCGGCGTCTGGTCGGACAGGCGCGCCACGTCGGAACGGGTGCCGCCGGCGTCGGCAAAGATCGTCACGTTGTCGGTCACGTCGTACTCGGCGTGCAGCAACGTGGAGATGTCGTTGGACTTCCACCATCCCCAGGGCTGCGTCACGTTGCGGCGGCCGTCCGGGGCGTCGGGCACCTGAATGCCGGCGGCGACCAGGAACGGACGCGTCGGCGCGTCGATCCACTGGTACTGCTCGATCACGTCGAGCGAGGCGCGCAGGCGGTCGCTCTTGTAGTCGAGCGAGAGCGCGGCCACCTCGGCACGGGACTTCTGGTTGTCCAGCGCGGTCGGGCCCTGGCGGTGCAGGCCGTTGAAGCGGATGCCCCACTGCTTCTCTTCGCCAAAGCGGCGGCTCAGGTCCACCGCGCCGCCCACCTGGGCGTCGGAGGCGTAATCGAGCGTGAAGCGCGTCAGGTCGGTGGCCAGCGGGCGCTTGGGCACGATGTTCACCACGCCGCCCACGCCGCTGTTCGGCGACATGCCATACAGCAGCGCGCCGGGGCCCTTCAGCACTTCCACGCGTTCGATGTATTCGGTGAACAGGTGGTAGTTCGGCGACACGCCATAGACGCCATCGAACGCAATCTCGGACAGATTGCCCTCGTTGATCGGGAATCCGCGAATGAAGAACGAGTCCGTGACGCCACCAGTCTGCCCGGTGAAGCGGACCGAGGGGTCGCTGTTCAGCACGTCAGCCAGCGTCACGGCCTGTTGATCCTCGATGCGCTGGGACGTGTAGTTGGTGGTGGCGAACGGCGTGTCCAGCACGTCCTTGTTGCCCAGCATGCCCATGCGCCCGCCGCGCGCCACCTGACCGCCCGCGTAGGCCGGCGGCAGGTCGCCCTCGGTGCTGGCGGAGACCGTGACGGCCGGCAGCGTCGGCGCGTCCGGGGCGGCGGTCGGTGCGGTGGTCGGAGCGGTTGTTGGAGCGGCGGCCGGCGATTGAGCCTGCGCGGCCCCGGCGATCAGGCCAAGACACAGGACGGCGCCGTGCACGGCCAGTGTCAGCGGCGTGAGCTGCGGCGCGCTGCCAAGGCGGGGGGTACGGGCGATAGTGGCAAGACGGTTGACGAGCATGATTCCCTGTTCCGGTATGAATGGAGTTCCTGAAGAACAGGCCGGACGAGAATCCAGATCCCCTCAACATTTCTTGATTTTTTTAGCGAGACGGCCACGGCTAGCCGCCACTGCCATCTTGCGGCCCCACCACGACCCAGAAGCGGGTGCGATAGGACACCCTGACCGGCAAGGTCTGGGACAGGAAGGCCAGCGCCCTATCGGTATCGTCGACGTGATAGGCGCCGGACACCCGCAGGTTGGCCACCCGTGGATCGCAGACGAGGCGCCCGGTCCGGTAGCGCGCGAGTTCGGCGAGCACATCGGCAAGGCGCATGTCGTTGCCGGCGATCACTCCTTCCGCCCACCCATCGGCCGCGAACGGCTGGGCCGGGGCCAGCGCGACGCTGTCCTCGGCCAGCCACCACGTGGTGCCCGGCCGGGCGATGTCGCCGGCCCCGCCGCCACCCGGATGCAGCGCCACGGCGCCCTCCTGCACGCTGACGCGGGAGCGGTCGCCGTCCAGCCGGACCATGAACCGCGTGCCCAGCGCACGCATGCTGCCGGATGGCGTGCGGACCCAGAATGGGCGGTCGTCGTGCCCCGTCGTGACGAGGATTTCGCCCCGGCGCAGCGTGATCACGCGGCGGTCCGCCTCCAGCGCGATGCCGACGGCGGTATCCGTGTTCAAGACCAGCGTGGTGCCGTCCGCCAGCCGCAGCGTTCGTTGCTCACCCGTGGCGGTACTCGCGTCCGCCACCCAGCGCTGCCAGGGCGCCAGCTCGCGCACGCCGGACGCGGCAACGACGCTCACGCCTGCCAGCGCCATCACGCGGAGTACCTGGCGGCGCTTGCGGGCGCGCGCGGCCCGGAGGGCATCGGCGGACTGGAGGGTATCGAGGGCCAGCCGGGACGGCACGCCGGAAAACTCCGCCCGCATCGACTGGATGCGCCGCCATGCCGCGCCGTGGAGCGGGTCCGCCTGCAGCCATTGCTCGAACGCCCGCTGCGCGGCGGGGTCGGGCTCGCCAAAGTTGAGCTTGACCGCCCAGTCGATCGCGCGATCGACGATAGGCAGGGGAATGGATGGCGCGTCGGCCTCAGACATCGAAGCGCATGGCGTAGCACTGCCGCAGCGCCGCCGCGACGTAGCGCTCGGCGGTGGCCAGCGAGACGCCCATGCGCTCCCCGATCTGCCGGCAAGTCAGCCCTTCGAGCTGCGCCCACAGGAACGCGGTGCGCACCTTGGGCTTCAGCGAATCGAGCATGCGGTCGATGGCGATCAGGGCTTCGAGGAACTGGAGCCGGCTTTCCGGGGATGGCGCGTGGGCCTCCGGCAGTTGGGCGAGGGTCTCGAGCCAGGCGGTCTCGAGTTCCCGGCGCCGCCACAGGTCGATCACCAGACCGTTGGCGATGGCGCTCAGGTAGGTGCGCGGCTCCTGCACCTCGCAGGGCTGCCGGCACAGCAGGCGCACGAAAACGTCCTGCGCGAGGTCGGCCGCATCGCAGGCATTGCCAAGCTTGCGACCGAGCCATCCCTGCAGCCACCGGTGGTGGCCCTGGTAGAGCGCGTCGACGTGTTCCTGGATTGCGGGTTCAGCGGCGGCAGCCATGCGCCCTCGGGAGTGAAATGCCTGGCGCAGCCAAACACAAATGAGAATTGTTCCAATCTTAAAAGATGGGCAAGCCCCCGGCAAGCGCGCCGCCGCCGCTTCGCGCACAAACAACAGCTTTGGCGTGGGCGATTCCGGGAACGCAAGCGGCTTTGCGGTAAAATAGAATGATTCTTATTTCGTACTGCCCTGCCATGGATGTACGCCCCAGCATCCTCCTGGTCGATGACCACAAGAACATACGTGACCCATTAGCCACCTATATGCGCCGCTTCGACTTTGAAGTCGAGGCAGTGGAGGATGGCCGGGCCATGCGCGAACGGCTGGAGGCGCGCAGTTTCAGTCTCATCGTGCTCGATGTGATGCTGCCCGGCGAGAACGGCCTGTCGCTGTGCCGTTATGTGTCCGAACATCTGCGCACCCCGGTGATCCTGCTGACCGCCGTGACCGATCAGGCGGATCGCATCGCCGGACTGGAAATTGGCGCGGACGACTACGTGGTCAAGCCCTTCGACCCCCGCGAACTGGTGGCCCGGATCCGCAGCGTGCTGCGCCGTAACCAGGCCCCCGTACCGCCCGCCGATGCCTGGCGCGCGCCGGCGCCTTCCGAAGTCCGCTTCCTCTTCAGCGGGTGGATTCTCGACACCCGCGCCCGCGAGTTGCGCAATCCCTCCGACGAGGAAGTGCCGCTCAGCACCGCCGAATATCACCTGCTGCGCGCCCTGCTGGAGCACCCCAACCGCGTGCTGAGCCGCAGCCAGATCCTGGACCTGACCCAGCGCACCGACACTGTGGCGTTCGATCGCAGCATCGACAGCCAGATCAGCCGGCTGCGCAAGAAGCTGGAATGCGACCCCCGGCGCCCGGCCATGCTGAAAACCGTGCGCGGCGACGGCTACCTGCTCGCCACCCGGGTCACGGTCGAAAAATCATGAAGTGGTTGCCGCGCAGCCTGTCCGGGCAACTCGTGGCGTTGTGGTTGCTGGCGATGCTGGCCGCCCATGTCATCGCCGTGCTGGTGCTGTCCTGGTGGCGTGCCGACAACGAGACCATCCACCCCTTGTACGTCCGCTCGATCGAGACGCGGATCCAGTCCGCCTACCGCGCGGTGGGCCGTTCGGCCGACCCGGACATGCTGCTCGAGGACATCAGCCTGCCGGATTCCACGTTCCGGCTGGCCACCGCGCCGCGCCCCGATCATGCCGATCCCGCCGATATCGCCGAGCCGAGCGACCAGGAACGCGCGCTGGCGCAGCGGCTGCGCACCCTGCTCAAGCTGCCGGCCGATGGGTCGGTCAAGGTCCAGCTGCGGCAGGTGGAATCCGCCCAGCGCGTGGCCGGCAACAGCAACTGGCTGGAGCGGGAATTCCGCGGCACGCACGCGTGGGCGCTCGATGTCGATCTCAAACTCGCCGATGGGCAATGGCTGGAGAGCCGGCACTGGCCCACCATGCTGCCCGCCCACTGGAGCCGGGTGCTGACCTTCTCGCTGCTGGTGGGCATGTTGCCCACGGCGCTCATTGCGCTGCTGTTCGGGCGGCGCATCATGCGGCCGCTCCGGCTGCTCACGGAAGCCTCCCGGCGCGTCAGCCGGGGCGAACAGGTGGTGCTGCCCCGGCCGGACGGGCTGAGCGGCGTGCGCGAGATCACCCAGGCATTCAACGACATGCAGGAGAACCTGGTGCGCTTCGTCAACGGGCGCACGCAGATGATTGCCGCCATCGGCCATGACCTGCGGACGCCGCTGACCTCGCTGCGCATCCGGGTAGAGCTGATCGACGATGCCGAACTGCGCGAGGCCATGATCCAGACGCTCGAGGAAATGAGCGTAATGGTGGAGGAAACGTTGCAGTTTGCCCGCGACGATGCCCTGCAGGAGGCCACGCAGGACGTGCCGATCGGGGAACTGGTTGGCGACGTGGTGGACAGCCACCGCATCCAGGGCCGCGACGTCGCCTGGAGCGCGCACGTGGATACGGCGGCGTTCTACCGCTGCCGCCCCGTGCATCTGAAGCGCGCGCTGAACAACCTGATCGACAACGCCGCGCGCTACGGCGCCGTGTGCGTCACGGTCCTGGCGGACACGCTGGGCCAGACCTTGCGGATCGAGGTCGACGACAGCGGCCCCGGCATCGCGCCGGAACATCTGGGCCGGGTCTTCGAGCCGTTTGCCCGGCTGGACTCCGCACGCAGCATGGACACGGGTGGAATGGGGGGCGGACTGGGCCTCGGGCTGGCCATCGCCCGCTCCTGCATTCGCGCACATGGCGGAGACGTCACATTGCAAAATCGCCGGGAAGGCGGCCTGCGTGCGGTGATCGAACTGCCGAACTAGGCGCCGGCCCGCCGCCGTCGCTTTTCACAGCGCTGCAACATTTCGCCACAATCGAACAAACTCGGACAACATTAAATGCTAATCATTCTCATTTTGACGTGATGACTAGTGCCCGCCTTATCGGCGGCGATGTGCATTCCACCTTCTGACGGGGAAGGTCTCTGGTCCAGTTTGGGCACGGCAGAACGTCAAGTCCGTTGTCAATCAAGCTGGAGTCACAGTGCAACAAAAAGCAATATCGGGCGCGATCCGCCTGCTGGTCTCGGGCGCCTCCGCAGGCCTGGTCATGACCGCCACCACCCTGCCGCTGGCCGTCCACGCCCAGACGGCAGGCAAGGAAGACGCGCCCGCCGGCACGGCCAAGCCCAGCAACGTCCTGCCCCCGGTCACCGTGGTCGGCCAGTCCTCGCGCAACACCAACGAGGCGACGCTGGGCATCTCCCGCCTGCAGGACACGGTCAAGGAAACGCCGAAGACCATCAACGTGGTGCCGCAGGAGATCATCGAGCAGCAGCACGCCACGTCGCTGGAGCAGATCCTGAAGAACGTGCCGGGCATCACCATCTCCACCGGGGAAGGCAACGGCGGCCAGAACGGCGACCAGTTCCGCATTCGCGGCCTGTCGGCCAAGGGCGATATCTACGTCGATGGCCTGCGCGACTTCGGCGCCTACAAGCGCGACGCGTTCAATACCGAGAGCGTGGAAGTCATCAAGGGCCCGTCCGGCGAGAGCTTCGGCGTGGGCAACATCGGTGGCCTGATCAACCAGACCACCAAGAAAGCCAACCTGAACACCAGCACCAGCATCGACCAGGGCTTCGCCACGGACGCGACCTATCGCACCACGCTGGACAGCAACTTCCGCCTGAACGATACGACGGCGCTGCGCGTGAACGGCGTGTTCCAGAACGGCCGCGTGGCCGATCGCGATCACGTGGACGACGACCGTCGCGGCGTGGCCATCGACTTCGGCACGGGTCTGGGCACCAGCACCGAATGGCACCTTAACTACTCCTACCTGCACCGCAGCGGCGCGCCGGACTACGGCGTGCCCGTCGCGGCCGGTGCCGACGGCATCTATCGCCCGCTGACGCAGTACGGCGTGCCGGGCATCTCGTCCTCCACCTCGTACATCCGGAACACCGACCGCGACACCACCGACGCGCACATCGTCTCGTCGAACTTCTTCACGCGCCTCGACAACGGCATCACCATCAGCAACGACACGCGCTTCAGCTTCTACGAGCGCGACTTCTCGTCGACCGCCCCGGCCGCCCTGTCCTACGCCAACCTCCAGTCCCTGATGGCAGGCCGCAACGTGGCCCTGTCCTACGGTGCCGGCGGCGGCTCGAGCTACCTGCAGCGCGGCTGGGGCGTCCAGAACGTGCTGAGCGCCAAGGGCGAGTTCCATACCGGCAGCTTCCGCCACAAGGCGATGGTCGGCCTGGACACCATGTACCAGCGCGATCACCGCGACCAGGGCACGTGGACCGGCCGCATGAACAACCAGACGGTGGTGAACCCGGTCTTCTACAACAGCCCGAACGCCACGGTGGCCTACAACAGCACGCGCGATGCCAACGCCATCGACGTTGGCGTGTTCATGAACGATCGCGTCTGGCTGACCGAACAGATCTCGGTGCTCGGCAGCCTGCGCTGGGATTACTTCCGCAGCGAGTACGCCACGAGCGCCTCGTCGCTGGGCGGCGCCGCCGACTCGAAGAAGCTGAGCCCGGCCATCAGCGCGATCTGGGAGCCGACCAAGGACTACATGTTCTACACGTCGTTCTCGCGCACGTATCGCCCGGTCGGCACGGACATCGCCGTGGCGGTAGGCGGCGTGGCCTCGGAAGTGCCGCAGAACGGCGTCAACAGCGAGCCGGAACGCGCGGACACCATCGAAGTGGGCGCCAAGCTCGACTTCCTGGACAAGCGCCTGGGCGTGACCGGTGCCCTCTTCCAGACGAAGAAGACCAACGCCTACACGGTGGACCCGACCACCGGCGACATCACCAACGGCTTCTCTGATACAGGCGAAGGCCGCCGCATCCGTGGCCTGGAACTGGGCCTGAGCGGGCGCATCGTCGGCGGCTGGACGGCCAACGTGGCCTACGCCTACCTGAACGGCGAGGTCACGTCGGCCTCCACCGCTTCCACGGTGGGCAACGTGGCGCCGGGCGTGGCGCGTCACAACGTTACGCTGTGGACCGCGTACGACATCCCCCACTCGATCCTGCCGGTGCCGGGCCAACTGACCATCGGCGGCGGCCTGCAGTACGCCACCGGCTACTGGGCGGATTCGGCGAATACCACGAAGATGCCGGACAACTTCTCGCTGGATGCCATGATCGGCTACAAGCAGGGCAAGTACCGCATCTCCCTGAACGGCTACAATCTCACGAACCACCTGAACTACCAGTCGTCGTTCGGTGCCGTGCGTGCCGTGCCGACCTCGCGCCGCACGTTCCTGCTGAACGTCGGCATGACGTTCTAAGCTGAAGTACCGGGCCGGCCGGACAGCCGGCCCTCACCGTTTCATCGTCTCAAACGCCATGCTTGTCCAGATTCCCGATGTGCTGACCCCTGCCGAGATCCAGTATTGCCGAGGCCGCCTCGAGCAATCGCAATGGATCGACGGGCGCGTGTCGGCCGGTGACCTCGCCGCCAGGGCCAAGCGCAACCTGCAGATTCCCGTCGAGAGCGCCGAGGCGCAGGAACTCGGCGAACTCGTTCTCAATGCCCTGGGCCGCAGCGAGCGCTATCACTCCGCCGCGCTGCCGCTGCGAGTGCTGCCGCCGATGTTCAATCGCTACGAAAGCGACATGACCTTCGGCAACCACGTCGACAACGCCATCCGCACCGTGCCCGGCACGGGCGGCATGCGGATTCGCGCCGATGTGTCCAGCACGCTGTTCCTGTCCGATCCGGACGAATACGATGGCGGCGAACTGGTGATCCAGGATCTCTACGGCTCCCACTCGGTGAAGCTGCCGGCGGGGCATCTGGTGGTCTATCCGGCGTCCTCGCTGCATGCCGTGACGCCCGTCACGCGCGGCGCGCGCTGGGCGTCGTTCTTCTGGGCTCAGTCGCTGGTCAAGGACGAGGGCCAGCGCAGCATGCTCTACGAACTGGACCTGGCGATCATCGAGATCCGCAAGGAACTGGGCGATGACAAGCCTGCCGTGCTGTCCCTCGTCAACCACTATCACAACCTGCTCAGGCGCTGGTCCGAGCTGTGAGCGCGATGCAGATTCCCCCGGACACCGTGTCGCTGGGCGACTATGAGCGCCACTTCCACGCACGGGTGGAGCCGTCGATCCGGGCCTACATCGCCGGGGCGGCGGCGGATGGCATCACGCAGCGCGAGAACGGCGCCGCATTCCAGCGCCTGCGGCTGATGCCACGGGCGCTTGTCGAACTGTCGGGAGCGTCCGCGCAGCAGACCCTGTTCGGGGAGACGCTGGCCTATCCGATCCTGATGGCCCCCACCGCGTATCACAAGCTGGTGCACCCGGACGGCGAACTGGCCACGGTGCAGGCGGCCTCGCTGACGCGCACGTGGATGACGGTCAGCACGCAGGCCAGCGTGACGCTGGAGGAAGTCGCGCGTGCCGCGACGGTGCCGCTCTGGTTCCAGCTCTATTTCCAGACCCGGCCGCAGGACACGCAGGCGCTGGTGCGCCGGGCCGAACAGGCCGGCTACAAGGCGATCGTCCTGACCATCGACGCCGCTGTCAGCGGCATCCGCAATATCGAGCAGCGTGCGGGATTCCGCCTGCCGGACGATGTCCGGCCGGTGAACCTGGACGCCTTTCCGCCGAATCCGCCCGCCCGGGCCACGCACGGCAGCCCGGTCTTCCAGGGCATGCTGGACCACGCGCCCACCTGGGCCGATGTCGAGGCGCTGTGCCGGCAGACGGCGTTGCCGGTGCTGGTCAAGGGGCTGCTCAATCCGGCCGATGTCGGCCCGGCGTTGGACGCCGGCGTCTCGGGCATCATCGTCTCCAACCATGGGGGCCGGACGCTGGACACCGTTCCCGCGACCATCGACTGCCTGCCCGCCGTCGCCACGGCGGTGGCCGGCCGCGTGCCGGTGCTGCTCGACGGCGGCGTGCGGCGTGGGACGGATATCGTCAAGGCCATCGCACTCGGGGCTTCGGCCGTCCTGGTCGGACAGCCCGTACTGCATGCGCTGGCCGTGGGCGGCATGCCCGGCGTGGCCCATATGCTGACGTTGCTACAAGCCGAACTGGAAGTGGCCATGGCGCTGGCGGGTTGCCCCACGCTCGCAGCCATCGGCCCTTCCAGCGTGCTCTAACGGCCCTCTGCCAGCAGCCGCGCCAGCGCCGGTGGCAAGCCCGTGTTGGGCTTCTGCGGGGGCCGCGCGAAGCTGCCCTCCCGCGCGCTGCCGGCCTGCAGGGCCACCAGCGACTCGCAGTGCCGCACGGCGCTGCTCACGCCATCCACCACGGGCACCGGAATCTTCCCCTTGAGCGAGCGCGCCAGCCCGGCCAGCGGCGCACCGGCCACGATGATCACATCGGCGCCGTCCTCGCGCACCGCTTGCAGGCTCATCGCCTCCAGCCGTTCCGCGTGGTCCTCCTGCACGCTGCCGATATCGCGCAGCGGCGACTGCAAGGAGCGGATGCTGGCCAGGCGCGACGTCAGGCCATTGGCGGCCACGCACTCCCGATACCACGCTTCAATGCGATGCGAAATCGCGATGATCGAGAAGCGCTGCCCCAGCAGGCAGGCGCTGGCCAGCGCGGCTTCGGTCATGCCGACGACCGGCACATCGAACAGCTCCTTCAGGCCGGCCAGACCGGGATCGCCGAAGGCGGCGACCACCAGCCCGTCGAACTGGCCGGCATGCTCGGCCGCCGCGCACGCGGTGGCATAGCCGCCCACCAGCGCCTCGAAGCGGGTTTCGATATAGGCCACGCCAAACGCCGCCGTGGCCATCGTGATGCGGGTGTCCGGCGCGGCGGTACGCTGCGCCTCCGCGTGGATCAGGTCGGTCACCGACGCGCTGATATTGGGATTGACGATCAACAGGTTCATGGTTTGCGCCATCAGATCTCGGGTTGGCCCGCTTCGAGGAACCGGCCACGGCCGGCCGTCGGTTCCAGGTATTCGCCATTGCGCACGATCATTTCGCCGCGCGAGAAGGTGGTCATCGGCCAGCCGGTCACCTCGATGCCCTCGTACGGCGTGTAGTCCACGGCGTGGTGCAGGTTGCTATTGGCGATGCGCACCTGGCGCGCCGGATCCCACAGCACGATATCGGCATCGGCGCCAATCGCGATGGTGCCCTTGCGCGGATAGAGCCCGTACAGCTTGGCCGGCCGGTACGACGTCAATTCGACGAACTGGTGCAGCGACAGCTTGCCGCGCGTCACGCCATCGAACAGCAGCGGCAGGCGGGTCTCGATGCCGGGCACGCCGTTGGGGATGTGGTCGAACGGTTGCGCCGTCCCGCCGAGCTTCTTGCCCTCGGGATCGTCGTAGTTGAACGGGGCGTGGTCGGACGAGAACACGCTGAACACGCCGTTGGCCAGCGCGCGCCACACGGCGGCCTGGTTCTCCGGGTCGCGCGGCGGCGGGCTGCACACGCACTTGGCGCCTTCGTAGCCGTCGTCGCCGGGCAGGCCCATGTCTTCGGCGGTCAGGTACAGGTATTGCGGGCAGGTCTCGGCGAGGATCTTCATGCCACGGCCCTGCGCCCAGCGGATCTGCTCGATGGCTTCCTTGCCGGACACGTGCACGATCAGGATCGGCACATCGACCAGTTCCGCGAACGAGATCGCGCGATGCGTGGCTTCCCGCTCCACCACGGCGGGGCGCGCCAGCCCGTGGAAGCGCGGCGCGATGCGGCCTTCGCCGACCAGCTTGTCGGTCAGCCACGAGATGCAATCGGCATTCTCGGCATGCACCATCACCAGCGCCTTGTTCTGGCGGGCCACGTCCAGCACTTCCAGCATTTCGCGGTCCGACAGCTTCAGGTCGTCGTAGGTCATGTAGACCTTGAACGAGCTGTAGCCCTGGCGGATCAGCGCCGGCAGTTCGTCCTGCAGCACGGCGGGCGTCGGGTCCGCCACGATCAGGTGGAAGGCGTAGTCGATCACCGCGCGGCCCTCGGCGCGGCGATGGTAGTCGGCCACCGCCGCACGCAGCGAATGGCCCTTCTCCTGCGCGGCGAACGGGATCACCGTGGTGGTGCCGCCGCACACCGCCGCGCGCGTGCCGGTGAAGAAATCGTCGGCCATGCGCATGCCTTCCGGCATGGGCTGGTCCAGGTGGCAATGGCCGTCGACGCCGCCGGGCAAGGCCAGCAGGCCCGTGGCGTCGACTTCCGTTGCGGCGGCGGGCAGGTCGTGCCCGAGCGCCACGATGCGGCCGTGGCGCACGCCGATGTCACAGCGGAAGCGGTCCGAAGCGGTGACCACGTCCGCATTGCGGATCACGAGGTCAAGAATGTTGTCTGCAGGCATGGTCATCCCTCCGTTACGCGGCCTTGTTTACTCGACTTCGCGGAACAGCCGGCCCCAGCCCTTCAGGGTGCGGGTGTCCACGCCGGCCAGGCGCAGCGACTTCCACACGACCGTGGAGATCGTGTCGTAGAGCGGGATGCCCGTCTCGGCTTCCAGTTCCTCCGCCAGATGGGCGGCGTGCAGGTTGGTGCAGAACGTGGAGATGGCCTGCACGTTCTCCTTCGCCAGCGCGCGCACCATCGTGCGGATGGTGTCTTCCTCGACCTCGGCGAAGCTGTAGTTCACGTGGAGGTCCAGGTGGCGCTCCGCCGAGCAGTCGATGCCGCTGCGCTGGTAGTTGGCGATGATGCGCTGCTGCACGTCATCGAGATAGGGCGTGGCCAGGCCGAAGCGACGCGCGCCGGTCTTCTCGAGGATCTCGTTCAGGGCCAGGACCGAAGTGGTGGCGGGAATGCCGGTAGCTTCGGTGATCTGCTTGCACAGCGCCTGGTCACGGTCGAAGCCGAGCCAGCCGGACGACGTGCCGTTCCACGCAATCACGTCGACACGGGCATCGGCCAGCAGGCGGGCCGCCGCGAGGATCTTCTCCAGGTCGAACTGACCCAGCGCCTGGTCACGCAACGAAATCTCGGTGACCGTGAAGCGCGAGAAATGCGCGCTGACGTTGGGCAAGCCGCTGACCATCGCGCTGGTAATAGGCTCCAGCGCGGTGTTGGAAGACGGCGTCAGCATGCCAAGGCGAATCTGTTTGCTCATGGTTGGTTCTCAGGAGTTTGCGGGCACCGTCTGGGAGCGGCGCCTCTGCGGGTTGTATTGGTTTTATTGTTCGGGCTTGTCGTTGAAGGCGAGCTGCGTGCCGGGCACGCCCTGGCTGGTACGCGCCAGCTCCAGTTCCCGCTTCAACGCGGCTTGTCGCGCGGCGTCCGGCTTGACGGTGTTGCCGGCCTGCAGCGCGGGAAGCACGTAGTCGTTAACCATCTGGCGATAGAGGTCCAGGTACTTCGCATCGCGCAGGCCGCCCTGCGTCGACATGATGCTGTTCATGACGATCACCGCGTTCTGCTTGGGCAGCACCGTGATGAACTGGCCCTTGTAGCCCATCGCGCTGAACTCGCGCTCGCTCTTGACGATGTTGTTGACCCAGCAGTAGTAGCCATAGTCCCCGGCGGGGCCGGACGGCGTGGTCATCTGGGCCACCCACGAGGCGGGCACGATCTGCTGGCCGTTCCAGCGGCCCTGGTTCAGCATCAGCATGCCGAGCCGTGCCATGTCGAGCGAGCGCAGGCGCAGCCCCCAGCCACCGGACACCGCGCCTTTGCCGTCGGCACCGTCCCAGCGGTAGTGCGACATCCCCAGCGGCTTGAACAGGCGCTGCGCGGCGTACTGCTGCTCCGGCATGCCCGTGACCTGGCTGATCGTGGCGCCGACCAGCACCGGGTTGACGTCGATGTAGTCGAACTCCGTGCCGGGCCTGGCGCGCACACTGGCCGAGGCGGCCACCTTGAGGCGGTCCGGCACGCCGTAGTACAGCGTGTCGGTGCCCTCCACCAGCTTGTACGACAGCCCGCTCGACATCGACATCAGGTGCCGGAGCTGGATCTGCTGCTTGTCCGCCAGTGACGGGGCCAGGTCGGGGCGCGCGGCGGCCAGCCTGGGGGCCGGCGCGTCGCTCGCGCTGAGCTTGCCGTCGCCGACCAGCGTGCCCACCAGCAGCGCGCTGATGAACTTGGTGACGGAGTAAAGCTCGTGGTTGTAGTCCCGCGAGAGGCCGTCGCCGTAGCGCTCGAACACAATCTTGCCGTCCTTGATGACGAGCAGGCTGCGCACGTCGAGCTTGTCGCGCCGGATCCATTCGGACAAGGCGACGAGCCGCGTGGAATCCACGCCGACCGACTCGGGCTGTGCCGTGGGAATGCCTTCGACGGTGGCAGTGGCGGTGCCGGCCATGGCCGGCTGGGCCAGCAAGGCGCCAGCGGCCAGCAGCGCCGCCACGACAGGGTGGAATCGTTGCATGATGGTCTCCTCCAGCCGATGCCCGTCAGACCGGGATCTTCTTTTCGTAGTCGATAGCCGTGGACGACAGCAGCAGGCCCACGCCGGCGGCGGCAAAGAACATCAGCGCCAGGAAGTACGAGCCGGTGAACTGCACGATCATGCCGACGATGATCGGCACGCAGATGCCGCCGATATTGCCACCGAGATTCATCACGCCGCCCAGGAAGCCGATCTTGTCACGGGTACCCAGGATCGACGGGATGCACCAGAACAGGCCGCACCAGCGCAGGAAGAACAGCGTGGAGGACAGCAGGGCCACGACCACGGTGGCGTTGGTGACATAGGCCACGGAGAAAATCGACACGGTGGCGACCACGGCGGCGATGCCGAACAGCGTACGCATCACCACGTTGGGGCGGCCGCCGGCCTCCTTCCACTTGTCCGCGATCCAGCCGCCGATCAGTTCGCCGACGAAGCCGCTGAAGAAAATGATGAAGCTGGCACCGCCCATCGCCTTGATGTCGAACCCGTGCACCTTGTTCAGGTAGTTGGGCATCCAGGTGAGCAGGCCGTAGAACACGGTGTTGAAGCACATCCAGCCGATGGCCATGCACCAGACCGAGCGGTACTTGAAGAAATCGAGCGAACGGCCCGACAGGTTGGCCGGCTCGGCGCGATGCTCGCTGGCCTGGGCTTCCTCGATATAGCGGGCCTCGAGTTCGTTGACGCCCGGGTGCTGGCGCGGGGAATTGCGGATGTACCACCAGGCCACGGCGCCGGCGATGACGGTGCCCACGCCGGCGACGACGAAGGCCAGGCGCCAGGAGTCGAGCGCGGCAATCAGCCAGGTGATGATGATGGCGCCCAGCGCGGCACCGAGCGGCGCGCCGCCATCAAGCAGCGTGGCACCACGGCCGCGTTCGTTCTGCGTCATCCAGATGGCGTTGAGCTTGCCGCCGGCCGGATAGATCGGCGCCTCGGCGGCACCGAGGCCCAGGCGGGTCAGCAGCAACGTCGTGGCGCTGGTGCACACGGCGGCCATGGCCTGGAACGCGCCCCAGAACACGGTGGCGCAGGCAATCACGATGCGCGGCTTGTACTTGTCCGCCAGCATGCCGCCCGGCACCTGCATCAGGGCGTAAGTCCAGAAGAACGAACTGAGGATCAGGCCCTGCATGGTGGGGCTGAGGTCAAACTCCTTCGCGATCAGCGGCATGGCCACGGACAACGACGCGCGGTCGATGTAGTTGATCGCGATCAGGAACAGCATCATCAGGAAGATCTTCCAGCGGACGGTGCTGCGCGGGGCCGGCATGGTGGCGGCGGCCTGGCTCGTGGATGGCATGACGGGGGTCTCCTTGCTCCTTGGTGCTGCGTTGTCGAGGCGTTTCTAATCCGGGTGTCGCGCAACTGTGACGGAGTATAGGATACGTAATCTGTAATTACAACGCGCGTAAGTCATTGATTTATATGCACAGGGTAAGCACCAATTCCGGGTGTGATACGCTTCGCTTCAGTGCAATTTCCCCATTCTGGTGATGTCCGTGACACAAGCGCTGCCCAAAACTGCCCGACTCCGCACACTTGGCATGTCCGCCGAAATCGCGGCGCGGCTGCGCACGATGATTCAGGAGGGCGAGCTGCCGCCCGGGGTCCGCATGGACGAGAAAGCGTTCTGCGAAGCGTTCGACGTGTCGAAGACGCCCCTGCGTGAGGCGCTGAAGGTGCTGGTGTCCGAAGGGCTGGTGCTGCATCGCCAATACATCGGCTATCGCGTGGCGCCGCTGGACCTCGAGGAACTGCGCGAGACCTTTGAAACCCTGCACGGGCTGGAAGCCCACGCCGGGGGACTGGTGGCGCGGCGCATGAGCGATGCGGCGCTGGCGAAGATCGAGCGCAAGCACCAGTCCATGATCGACGCGCATGCGGCCGGCCGGCGCACGGATTACTTCCGCATCAACCAGGAAATCCACCAGCTGATCGTCGATAGCGCGGACAACGCCGTGCTGTCCGGCATCTACGCCACGCTGATGAGCAAGGTGCATCGCGCCCGGGGCGCGGCCAACACCGAAATGCTGCGCTGGCAGGAATCGCACGAGGAACACGAGGCCATCATGGCCGCCCTGCGCGAAGCGGGCCGCCCACGACTGCCGCAGATCCTGCGCGAGCATTCCGAAAATACCGCGAAGGAAGTCCTGCGGGTACTCGAGCAGACCCTGGCCGAACCTGCCGCGCGGGTGGCCGGCGCCTCGCGCTAGCGCCTCGACGATCCAGTGCTACTACGGCAACGGCCGCACGGTGATTGCCACGGTGATTGCCACGGTGAGCACGCGCTGGTAAGCCGGCGCGGCAGGCTTCACCGCACCTGCAGGCGGTCCAGCCGCAGCCGATGCCGGGCGTCGGTCAGCCGCCACGCGGCCAGCCAGGCGGCCAGCACCACCGCCAGCAGGCTGCCGCCGGCCAGCAGGAACATCAGCAGGATCTGGTAGCGTGCGGCGTCGATCGGGTCCATCCCCGCGAGGATCTGGCCGGTCATGATGCCGGGCAGCGTGATGATGCCGGCCGCCGCCATGGTGTTCACGGTCGGCAGCAACCCGCTGCGCACGGCCTGGCGAAGGATGGGGCGCAGGGCCGTGTGGCGGTCGTCGCCCAGTGCCAGCCGCGCGTCGATGGCCTGGCGCTGGTGCCAGGCGGCCGTGAAGGTGGCCTGCAGCGTCAGGCTGGCGGCATTCATCGCATTCCCGAGGATGATGCCGGCCAGCGGGATGGCGTGGCGGGCGTCGTACCACGGCGAAGGCCGCAGCGCCGTGACCAGCGCCAGCACCGTGATGACCAGCGTGGGCACGCTCACCGTGGCCAGCCCGATGATGAACTGCCAGCGCGCATCGAAGCGGCGCTCCTGCCGGCTGCCGGCCTCGCGCGCGGCGGCCAGGATCATGGCCAGCACCACCAGCAGCGTCACCCACGGCGACGACAGCTCAAATACCGCCCGCAGGATCAACCCCACCAGCATCAGCTGCACCACCATGCGCACCGCCGCCCACAGCAGGGTGCGATGGATGTGCAGGGACATCGCCAGCGACAGCGCGGCGCCCGCCACGATCAGCAGGCTGGCGAGCAGCAGATCGCCCGTGGTCAACAGGATCGGACTCATGGGGACACGGCCTCCAGCCCGTTCTGGCACAGCCGGAACTGCGCATTGCGCAGCCGGGCCGCCTGTTCCTCGTTATGGGAGACCACCAGGAGGCCGATGCCTTCGGACATCACCCGCTTCAGCACCGCTTCCACGGCGAGCGTGGTATCGCGGTCCAGCGCGGACGTGGGCTCATCGAGCAGCAGGAAGCGCGGCCGGCGCATGACAGCCCGCAGCAACGCCAGGCGTTGCCGCTCGCCGGTGGAGAGATGGCTGACGGGGGCCGCGAGGATGTCCGCGCGCAGGCAAAGATGCCGGGCCAGTTGGTCGAGCCGGGGGTCGATCGCGTCGTCTTCGCCGAAATGGGCGCGCACATCGTCGGCCCACCAGCCCGACTCGGCGGCCACATAGATGACCTCGCGCCGCCAGGCCGGCCCGCTCAGGGCCTCGCGCGACAGATTGCCGAGCCGCACGTCGCCGTCATTGGGGTCGAGGTCGGCAATCATGCGCAGCAAAAGGCTCTTGCCGCTACCGGACGCGCCAGACAGCACCGTGCATTTGCCCGGCGGCACGTCGAAGGTATAGGGACCCCGGCCATGGCCGGTCAGGTTGTGGATATGAAGATGACCGTCCATCGGGCGCACGGGTGAGCGTCGGCACAGTTGTGGGGACCACAGCCTACCGCGATTTCCTTAAGCGCAGATTATCGGTCCGCGCGGTCTTGCTCTCATCGCCCACCCGCCCTTTTTGTTGGTCAGTCGACGGTGATGTGGTTGGTGCGGATCACGTTGCCCCAGACCGAGACATCGTCGCGCACGGTCTGCGCGAACTGCTCCGGCGTCTTGACCGGC
Organism: Cupriavidus sp. 05T42; assembly: GCF_056396345.1. Classification (NCBI taxonomy): domain Bacteria; kingdom Pseudomonadati; phylum Pseudomonadota; class Betaproteobacteria; order Burkholderiales; family Burkholderiaceae; genus Cupriavidus; species Cupriavidus sp. 05T42. The sequence goes on along the minus strand of NZ_JBFTLH010000011.1, from coordinate 164,529 downwards.
GGCATCGCCATATTCAGCAGCAGGAAGCGCTCGCGCATGTCCGGGCTGGTCAGGATCCGGTTCACCTCCGCGTTCAGCCGCTGCACGATAGCGGCGCTGGTGCCCGCCGGCGCGAACATGCCGTACCAGCTATTCGTCTCGAATGGATAGCCCTGCTCGGTCATGGTCCGCACCTCGGGCGTGGCCGGCCCGCGCCGGGTGCCGCTGATGGCCAGCGCGCGCAGCTTGCCGGCACGGATCAGCGGCACCGACGAGGAGGTATCGACAAAGGCCACCCGCACGATGCCACCCTGCATGTCGTTCAGGATCTGCGGCACGGTCTTGTACGGCACATGCCGGAGGCGGATGCCCGTCTGCATCTTCAGGGCCTCCATGGTCAGATGGCCGCCGGAGCCGATGCCCCACGACGCGTAGTCGTAGGCGTCCGGCCGCGAGCGCACGTGCTCGACGAAGGACTTCAGGTCGCGCGCCGGGAAGTCCGGCGTTACCGCCAGGAAGTTGCCGCCGCCGCCGACCTGCACCACGGGGATCAGGTCGCGCAGCCCGTCATACGGCATCTTCGGCTGCAGGGTCTGGTTGATGACCACCGTCGCCGCGTAGGTGAACAGCAGCGTATGGCCGTCCGGCGCGGCCTTGGCCACGATGTCATTGCCGATGATGCCGGTGGCGCCGGGCTTGTTGTCGATCACGAAGGACTGGCCGAGGACCTTGCCGAGCTGGTCGGCGATAGGCCGGGCGAACAGGTCCGGACCGCTGCCGGCGGACCCCGGCACCACCAGCCGCACCGGGCGGGACGGCCACGGGTTGGCGGCACGGGTCGCTCGGATCGGATTTACGGCGGCGGCGAGCCCAAGCATCGCCATCGACTTCAGCAGCCTGCGGCGCCCGGCGTCTGTCTCGTCGTCATCGGGAAGGAAGAGGAGTCGTGTCATCGCCATCCCTCAATGCATGCCGAAGTTGTCATCCACAGCCGTCGCGCCCGCCTCCAGCACCGTGGCCGCAGCCACGTACAGGCTGCGCGACACGTAGCTCTGCACCTGTTTGGCCCGTGCGCGCAGCCATTCCGCCTTGAGCTGGCGCGCCTCGACCACGTGCGGCGCATCGCCGGGCACCTGCGCCAGCAGGTCGATCACATGCAGCGCCAGTTGCAGGTCGCCATGCGCGGCCAGCGCCTGGGCATGCCGTACCACCGCGCCATGGTTGTCGATGGCCGCCGCGATCTCGCTGGCCACCTGCTGCGGCGGGGCTGGATGCAGCGTGGTGGCGTTGCGGTCCCACCAGCCATTTTCGGAGCGATAGATATCGCGGGCGATATAGCTCGGGTCGCCGTAGGTCGGCCGCATCCACGGCTGCTCGAACAGGTCCGGCGGCGGCCGCAGCGCGGCCAGCATCTCCCGCTCGTTGCAGCCGGCGTTCATCAGGCGGACGACTTCCTGGCGCATCCAGCGCAAGGCCCGCGCCGTGTGCAGCAGCACGTGCTGGCAGATGTCCTCCCCTTCCAGCGTGGCGCCGAACTCGCGCACCACGGTCTGCGGGCGCAGGCCGGCCAGCCGCTCCAGCGTCTCGGCCCAGCGCACGGTGTCGCGCATGGTGCGGAACGGGGTGCCGATATTGGGAATGGAATCGATGATGGCCGGGCCGCCATAGAGCAGCCGCCGGCCGGGCAGCCAGACCGCCACGGCGTCGTCGGTCTCGGAGGGTGCCCAAAGAATCTCCGCGCGCTGTTCGCCATGGCCCACGGTCATGCCGTCCCGGAACGTCTCGGACGGCGTGGTATGCCGCAGCTTGCCAGCGAGTGCCCCGGCGCGATGCCGGAACTGGATCTCGGCCATGCGCTCCTGCAGCCGCTGCGTTTCGCGGTAGCGGCTCTGGCGCGCCAGCACGTTCACATGGGCCAGCACACGCGGGGCCGGTTCGCCGCGCTGCGCGGCATGGTCGATCCACTGCTGCACGCCGGCGTTGTAGCCGAGGTGGCCGTGGCTGTAGCAGAGCGCGATCACCGGCAGTTCGGTCTGCGTGCGCAGCGCCTCGATCATGCCGGCCGTCACGGACCCGCCGGGGCCGCTGTCCACCACCAGCAGGCCGTCGCCGACGTCAGCGACGAAGGTCTGGCCCTGTCCATGCAGCAGCCAGACACCCTCGGCAATGCGGTCGATCCCCTTGCCGGTGATCAGTGCGGCCGGACGATCCTCGATCTCGTTCATGGCATCCCTTCCAGTTTGGCGAAGGGATATTCACGCGCAGACGGCGCACTATCGTCAGTGGGGAAAGTCCCCGGCCGGCACGGCGCGCAGCCTGCGGCGCCAGCGCCGGGGCGCCCTGGCGATGGATCGGAAATTTTCGCTGTGAACCGCCGGTTATCACCTGCGTGGCGCAGGGAGTTCCCGGCGCGCGGTGGCTGCGCTAGCCAGCCGCCATCGGGGCGATCGGGGCGATCGGGGCGATCGGGGCGATCGGGGCCGGGGTGGCGCGGGCCGCAGGTGCCGGGTGCGGCACCTGTCGCCGCAGCGGGCTGTCCGGCATCTTGCTCATGTAATGCACCTCGCGGCGCAGCAGGGTGGCGAACTGCTCCGCCACCGGCGTCATCGGCGAATCGGCGCGGTAGATCAGGCTGACCGCATGGCTCGGCAGCGGGTCTTCGATCGGCAACGCCACCAGACCAGCCGTGGCCAGGCGCCCCGGCACCAGTTGGCGCGGCAGCAGGCACAGCAGCGAGCGGTCCTGCAGCAGCGTCTGGATCATGCCGATGGTGTCGCAGCGCACCGCCACGCGGGGCAGCGGCAGGTCGAGCGCGCGGAAGGCGTCCAGGATCGCCGCGCCCGGGCCCTGCATGCGCCGACCGGTCAGCACCCAGTCGGAATTGACCAGCTCGCGCAACGTCCGCGCATGGCGCAGCGGATGCTCCTGATGCGCCACCACCACCGAATCGTTGTGGTACAGCGTCTCGCAGACAAATTCGCGTTCGATGCCTTCATCGGGAATCGGGCTCACCGCCATGTCCATCACGCCGGCGCGCAGGTCGGCCAGATGCTCGGGATAAACGCCGCTGTCGATGCAGACCTGCACGTCCGGATGCTGGGTGCGGAAGCGCTTCAGCACCGCCGGCAGCAGCAGGTTGGCCGGCCCGCCCGTGGCGCCGATGCGCACCGTGCCGTTGCGCGTGCCCAGCATCTGGGTCATCTCGTCCGTGGCCTTGCGCGCCTCGGTGGCGATCAGGCGCGCCCGGCGCAGGAACGCATCGCCAAAGCGGGACAGCACCACGCCGCGCGTGGTGCGCGTCAGAAGTGGCACGTGCAGCTCTTCCTCGAGCTGCCGGATGCTCTTGGTGATGGCCGGCGCCGACACGTCGCGCACCTTGGCGCCGGCGCGAATGCTGCCGCTTTCCGCCACGGCAATGAAATCCTGCAATTGGCTCAGACGCATGACTCGCCTCCTCCCGAAAGACCGTGTGATAACGCCCTGCTCCGCGAGCATAGCGGGATTTGCGGGCATCAGTGATAACCCGAGGTGCTAACCGTGGGTTCACACACCGCGTGTTGCGGAGGCTATTGGCATTGCAATGCGTGGCCCATCATCCCCTTCCATCGATGCCCCGCATCGTCATGAAACGAGAGATCGATGGCAATTCCAGAAGACCTGCCCCTGGCAGGCATCCGCGTGGCCGAGTTCGGCCAGTTCATTGCCGCCCCCGGCGCCGCGATGATGCTGGCCGACCTGGGCGCCGATGTGATCAAGGTGGAACCGCTGCGCGGAGACAGCGCGCGGCGCTTCGACGGTACCAGCTCGCAAAGCCCGATGTTCCTGGCCTACAACCGTGGCAAGCGCGGCATGGCGCTGGACCTGCGCCAGCCGGCCGGCGCGGAAGCCGCCCGCCGGCTCGCCTTGTCTTGCGACGTGGTGCTTCACAACGCGCGGCCGGGGACGATGGAATCGATCGGCCTCGACGCCGCCACGCTGCGCACCGCGAAACCGGCGCTGATCCATGCCTCCGTCACCGGCTTTGGCACGCGCGGTCCGTCGCGCCTGCGGCCCGGGCTCGACATCGCGGCCCAAGCCGAAAGCGGCATGATGTCGGTGACAGGCGAAGCGGGCGGCCAGCCCCTGAAGGCCGGCTTCGCCCTGATCGACGCCGCCACGGCGCTCGCCACCTCGAACGCCATCCTCGCCGCGCTGTTCCGGCGCCTGCGCACCGGCCAGGGCGAAACCATCGAGACCTCGCTGCTGACCGTGGGCATCCAGCTCCAGGCGCAACTCTGGTCCGAATACCAGTGCTCGGGCGCCCTGCCGGTGCGCAGCGGCAACAGCCAGCCGAAGGCGGCGCCGGCGGCGGATGTTATCGCCGTGGCCGATGGCCATATCGTGCTGTCGGCCTATCTCGACGAACACTGGGCGCGGCTGTGCGATGCCATCGGACAACCCGCGCTGGCCCAGGATCCGCGTTTCGCGAGCAACCCGCTGCGGGTGAAAAACCGCCCTGCCCTGCTGGACGTGCTGCACGCCGCCCTGCGCGGCTACACCGGTGAACAAGCGCGCGCGCTGCTGGAACGCCATCAGGTGGTGGTGGGCGTGGTGCGCGACTACCAGCAGGTGGAACGCAGCGCCGATGTGCTGGCGAGCGGCCTGCTGATGCGCGTCGGCGACGGCCTTGGGGGCGAGATCGCCCTCCCGGGCCTGCCCTTCACGATGGCCAGCCTGCCTCCCGCCGCCACGCCCGCCGTGCCGCGGCTGGGCGAGCACACCGCAGCGGTGCTGCGCGAACTCGGCTATGACGACGTCGCGATCCGCACGATGGCGCAGGCACGCGCCATCGCCATTGAATCGCTCGACACCACGGAGGCCAGCGCATGACAGCCGACACCCCCATCCTGATCGACCGGCACGAGGGCTGGGCCGAGATCACGCTGAACCGGCCGGAAACCCGCAACGCCATCGACATGGCCACCGCCGAAGCGCTCGGCGAGGCCATCGAAACGCTCGAACGCGAGCCCGGCTTGCGGGCGGTGGTGCTGCGCGGCGCCAATGGCGCGTTCTGCTCCGGCCTCGACTTGAAAGCGTTGCAGGCCCATCCGGCCGGCATGAACGGCTTCGCAGCACGCTGGGACCGCGTGCATGGCGGCCTGATGCGCAGCCGCAAGGCGTGGATCGTGGCGCTCGAACGGCACGCGGTGAACGGCGGCGCCGCGCTGGCGCTGGCTGGCGATCTGCTCGTCTGCGGGGAGCGCGCATTCCTGCAGATCGCGGAGGTGCGCATCGGCATGAATGCGCCGCGCAATATCGCGTGGCTGGCCCTGCGGCACAGCGAGGCCGTGGCGGCCCGGCTGTGCCTGCTGGGCGAGCGCGTGCCGGCCAGCGACCTGCTGCGGCTGGGCATCGCGACGGAAGTCATTGCCGACGCGGACGTCGTCGCTCGCGCCCAGACCTTGGCCACCACGATTGCCGGCTTCCCCGCCGAAGCGGTGGCCGCCATCAAGGGCAGCCTGCGCGCCGCCAGCACGCGCCGACCGCCAGCCGAATGGTTCGATGCCTGCGCCGACAAGGAGACCCCTCATGGCTGAGTTCGAAGCACTGCGTCACGAGGTCCGCGCCTTCGTGGCGGAAGCCCTGCCGCCGCCCGTGCGCGAGAAAGTGCGCCTCGGGCTGGAAGTCAGCAAGGACGAGATGATCGACTGGCAGCGCCGGCTGGCCGCGCGCGGCTGGCTCGCGCCCCACTGGCCCCAAGCCTGGCAAGGGGCTGACTGGAGCGCCGCGCAGCGCGCCGTGCTGCAGGAAGAGCTGGTGCTGGCCCACGCGCCGGAGACCGGTGGCATCTCGATCGAAATGATCGGCCCAATCCTGATCCGCTACGGCACGCCCGCGCAGCAGCAGCACTTCCTGCCGCGCATCCTCAATCTCGAACACTGGTGGTGCCAGGGCTACTCGGAGCCGAATGCCGGCTCGGATCTCGCCTCGCTGGGCACCCGCGCGGTGCGCCGCACGCGCCCGGACGGCACCGAGGTCTACGTGGTCAACGGCAGCAAGATCTGGACGTCCTACGCCCAGTACGCGGACTGGATGTTCTGCCTCGTGCGCACCGACACCGAGGCGCGCGCCCAGCAGGGCATCAGCTTCCTGCTGATCGACATGCGCAGCCCCGGCGTCAGCGTACGGCCGCTGATCGGCATTCACGGCTGGCACCTGTTCAATCAGGTGTTTCTCGATGACGTGGAAGTGCCGGTGGACATGCGCGTCGGCGAGGAGAACGCGGGCTGGTCGATCGCCAAGTCCCTGCTGGAACATGAGCGGCTGAACCTCGCCCGCGTGGCCGAGAATCGCCGGCGGCTGGCCAAGGTGCGGGCGATTGGCGCCGAGGTGGAGGAAGCCGGCGAACCGCTGATGCGCCGCCCGTGGTTCGCGCGGCGGCTGCGGGAACTCGAAGTGCGGCTGGAAACGCTGGCCGCCACGGTGCTGCGCTTCCGGCGGCTCGAACGGGCCGGCGGCGCACTCGGTCCGGAGACCGGCATGCTCAAGCTGATCGGCAGCCGGCTGATCCAGGACATCGAGAACCTTGCGGTGGATGCGCTCGGCCCGGACACGCTGGCCTATGACCGCGCCGCGCACTTCGAACCGCCCGCCACGCAGCCGGATCGCTCGCAGTACGCGCCCGCCGCCTCGGCGCGCCGCTTCGTGACGCGTGGCTACACCATCGCCGGCGGATCCAGCGAGATTCAGCACGAGCTGCTCGCCAAGCAGGTACTCGGACTCTGAGGGACGGCACCTCCACACGACATGACAGGACACTCAAGCATGGAAGACCGCGACGACGCGCGCATCGAAGAGCGCCGCATGCTGCAGGAAAGCGTGGAGCGCTTTGTGGCGCGCGGCTATGACTTCGCCCAGCGCCGGGCCGCGCTGGCAGAGCCCGATGGATTCTCGCGCAAGCATTGGCGCACCTTCGCCGAGATGGGCTGGCTGGCGCTCGGCCTGCCCGAAGCCTGCGGCGGACTCGGTGACGACATGGATCAGGCCCTGCTGGCCGAGGCGCTGGGGCAGGCCATGCCGGCCGAGCCGTGGCTGGCCAACGTCGCCCTGTGCGCGCCGCTGCTGGCGAACGCCGGCAGCGCGGCGCATCTCGCCATGGCCGAGGCCATCGCCGCCGGGGAGAGCTTCGCCGCGCTGGCCGCCTTCGAGGTGCAGGGCCGCCACGACGCCTTCGACGTCACCACGCAGGCCGAACCGCGCGGCGCGGCGCAGTGGGTGCTCGACGGCAGCAAGACGCTCGTGCTCGGGGGCGGATGTGCCGATGTGCTGCTGGTGCTGGCCCGTACCGAAGGCACGCGCCGCGACCGCCAGGGGCTGACCCTGTTCGCGGTGCCGGCCAGCGCGCGCGGCGTCAGCGTGCAGGCGTTACCCACCTACGACGGCCGCCAGACCGCCACCGTCACGCTGCGACGCGTGCTGGTGGCGGACGACACGCGCATCGGCCCCGCCGGCGTGGCCTGGCCGATGGTGCAGGCCGCCATCGACCGCGCCACGGTCATGGCCTGCGCCGAAGCGGTGGGCGCGATGACGCGGGCCTTCGCCCTGACACGGGAGTACGTGATGACGCGCCAGCAGTTCGGCCGCCCGCTCAGCGCCAATCAGGTGATCCGGCACCGGCTGGTCGACCTGTTCGTCAGCATCGAGCAGGCCCGCGCCATCACGGAAGCCGCTGCCGCCGCGTTGCAGGCCGATGATGCCACGCGCATGCGCGCGGTGTCCTGCGCGAAGGCGTTCGTTTCCACGGCCGGGCGCGCGCTCGGCGAAGACGCGGTGCAGCTCCATGGCGCTGTGGGCATGACCGACGAGATGGAGGTCGGCCACTGCTACAAGCGGCTGGCCGCGCACGCAAACCTGTTCGGCGATGCCGACTGGCACCTCGCCCGGCTGGACGCACTCGAATCCGCCGCCCCGGCATCCGCCTGAGCGGCATTCACCCGGGCCCACTGCATGTGGGCCCAACCACGACATGCCGGCAACGTACCGGCTTGCGCGGCCAATGCGCCGCGACGGAGACAGCATGATGAAAAGCCAGCACACTGGCACGCGCGGGGTGTTACCGACCCTTGCCTCAACGTTCGCCACGCTCGCCACGTTGTCCGGCCTGGGCCCCGCGCTGGGCCATGCCGAAACGGCGCCCTACCCCAATCGGCCCATTCGCATGATCCTGCCGTCTGCGGCCGGCAGTGTGACGGACCAGACCGCACGTCTCGTGGCCGAGCGACTGTCGATTGCGCTGAAGAAGCCGGTGGTGGTGGATAACCGCCCGGGCGCCAACGGCATCATCGCCAGCGAGATGGTTTCCCGCGCCGAGCCCGACGGCTACACGCTGCTCTTCACCTACTCGGCCACGCTGACCGTGAACCCGTGGATCACGGCCAACCTGCCCTACGATCCGCTCAAGGACTTCACGCCGATCGCCCGGCCCAGCGCCCCCGGGGGCAACCTGCTCGTCGTCACGTCCACCCTGCCCGTGCACAACCTCAAGGAGCTGATCGCCTACGTCAAGGCCAGCCCCACGGAGCTGGCGTACTGCTCCTGGGGCGTGGGCTCGGGCGGCCACCTCACCATGGAGTACCTGAAGGCCAAGACCGGCATGCGCCTCCGGCACGTGCCCTACAAGAGCGCCGTCCAGTGCACCAACGACCTGGCGGCCGGGCACGTGACGATTGCCTTCACCGATTCGCTCTCTGCCGTGCCGCACCTGAAATCGGGCCGCATCCGGGCCGTGGCCGCCTCCGGCCCGGAGCGGGGGCTGACCACGCCGGACGTGCCCACCATGGGCGAACAGGGCACGCCCTTCAATCAGGCCAGCTGGCTAGCGCTGTTCGGCCCGAAGAACCTGCCGGCGCCGATCGTCAATCGCCTCAACGCCGAGGTGAACCGCATCCTCCAGTCCCCCGAGGAACAGCAGCGCTTTGCCGCGATGTACCTGAAGCCGGGCAAGCCCTCCACGCCCGGCGAACTCGGTGAGCTGGTGCGCGCCGACCTTGGGGCTTGGGGCGAGGTGGTGAAGGTGTCCGGCGTAACGCCTCAGTAACCGAACGTCAAAGCACAACATCCAAAACAAAGAACGGGAGACAGCAATGAGAGAGAAGTCGAGCCGCTGGCGAAGCGTGCAACGTGCCATCGGCATGGGGCTGGCCGTGGGATGCGGCAGCGCATCTGCGGTGACCGTGCAGTTGTTCGGTGTGGTCGATGCATCGATCGAGTACGCCAAGGGGTCGGAGAGCGTGGTGCGCATGCGCGAGGGCCAGCAGGCCGCGTCGCGCTGGGGCCTGCGCGGCATCGAGGATCTGGGCGGCGGCACCAAGGCCAACTTCCTGGTCGAATCGGGCTTCAATATCGACACCGGCGTCGAGTTCTTCGGCAATGGCCGCCTGTTCGGCCGCCAGTCGTGGATGGGCCTGTCCAACGAGACATGGGGCGAGTTCCGCCTCGGCCGCCAGTACACGCCATCGTTCTACGCGCTGCTGCGGCTGGACCCGTTCCTGCTCAACGGCATGGTGTCGCCGTTCAACCTGCTCAGCGCCACGGCGTCGCAGGGCACGGGCCAGGTGGCCTACGGCGCGCGCTTCGACAATGCCGTGCAGTACTTCTCGCCCACCTGGGGCGGGTTCTCGTTCGGCGCCGCGGTGGCGCCGGGGGAAGTGCCCGGGGCGCCGCGCTCCGGGACGAACTTCGGCATGAACGTGGCCTATGAGGCCGGCAACGCCTACGCGTTCTACAGCTATCAGGGGATGTACACCGGCGCGGCCACGCCGCAGGTGGAGACGGCGCTGACGTCCAACCACTTCGTCGGCGGCTCCTACCGCTTCAAGCCGGTGGAAGTCGGCGTGCTGTTCAGCACCGCCAACAGCCGCCTGCCCAATACCCGCGTGGCACGCCACTATGGCGTCACGTTCAACTGGAACGTCACCGCGAGCGACACCTTCAAGGCCGCCGCGCTCAAGCGGCAGGTGCTCGGCGGCGGTGAGCGGCCATGGTCGATGACCATCGGCTGGGACCACGACCTGAGCAAGCGCACCACCGCCTACCTGCGCGCGGTCTACGTCCACAACAGCCCGGGCGGCAGCGTCTCCAACAACAGCATCGCGATCGATCCGGGCAGCGGCGATGACGCGCGCTCGATCAGCGTGGGCCTGCGGCACCGCTTCTGACGCCAGCGGCAGGCACGTCGGCGGGCCGGTGTCGGAACGCCGGCGATCGGTCTATATTTCTGCAAAAGCGGTGCCCCACGCCGCGCCATACGGAGACAACATGCTGGATCTGGAACCCTTGCTGCGTCCACGCTCGATTGCGGTCATCGGCGCCTCCACACAACCCGAGAAGGTGGGCGGCATGCCCATCCGCCTGCTCGGCGAACTCGGCTATGCCGGCCGCGTCTATCCGGTGAATCCCGGCGCGGACACGGTGCAGGGGCTGCGCGCCTATCCCACCATCGACGCCATCGGCGAGCCGGTGGACCTCGCCATCGTGGCCGTGCCCGCCGCCAGCGCGGCGGACGTGATGACGCAGCTTGGCCGCGCCGGCACCCGCGCTGCCGTGGTGTTCACCTCCGGCTTCGCGGAAGTCGCCGGCGGCGCGGCGCTGCAAGAAACGCTGGCGGCGAACGCCCGGGCGCACGGCGTGCAACTGCTCGGCCCCAACTGCCTCGGGGCGATGAACCTGCGCGCGCGCATGTTCGCCACGTTCTCGCCCATCCCGCTGACCGGCGTGCCGCCCGTGGGCGAAGTCGGTCTGGTCAGCCAGAGCGGCGCGTTCGGCGCGTATGCGTTTGCGCTGGCGCGCGAGGCCGGGCTTGGCCTGAGCCACTGGGTCACCACCGGCAACGAAGCCGGCGTGCAGGTAGCCGATGTGATCGAATGGCTGGCGCACGACCCCGACACCCGGGTGATCCTGACCTATATGGAAGGCGCCCGCGACGGCGCACGGCTGCGCCGCGCGCTGGCAGCCGCGCGTGACGCCGGCAAGCCGGTGGTGATGACCAAGGTCGGCACCACAGCTGCCGGCGCCAGCGCCGCGCAATCTCACACCGCCAGTCTGGCGGGAGAGGATGCGGTCTATCAGGCCGTGTTCGACGAATACGGCGTGCACCGCGCGCCAACGCTGGAAGCGTTCTTCCGCCTCGGCTACACGCTGGCGCGTGGGCGCCGGCCTGCGCGCTGGCACGCGCGCGGCGGCTTGCCGGCCGATGCCGTGGCGCCGGTGGCCATCGTCACGGTCTCCGGTGGCGTCGGCATCATGATGGCGGACAGCGCCGAGTCGCTGGGGCTACCGCTGCCGCCCATGCCCGACGCAGCCGCCCACGCGTTGCGCACCGCGATTCCGTTCGCCAGCACCGCCAATCCGATCGACGTGACCGGACAGGTCGTGTCGCAGCCGAAGATCTTTCTCGATGCGCTGGCCGGCGTGGCGCGTTGCGGCGAGTACGGCAGCGTGGCGGCGTTCCTGGCCGGCGGCGCCAACGCGCCCCGCCTGTGGACCGAATTGCAGCAGACCGTGGCCACGCTGGCCACGGAACCGGAGTCCGCCCCGCTGCTGGTATCGGGCGTGATGGACGACGAGAAGCGCGCCTGGCTCGAATCCCGTGGATGTTTGGTGTTCCGCGAACCGGCTCACACGATGGAAGCGGTGGCTGCGCTCGCAAAGGCGGCGGCAATGGAAGCGTTGGCTGGCGTCCCGGCTGAGGACAGCTCGAAGCCCGCTGCCATCGCCCCGCCCGATTTCCCCGATGACGCTACCGCGCTGTCAGAAGCCGAAGCGATGGCGTGGCTGGCCGAAGCCGGCGTACCGGTGGCCGCGCATGGCGTGGCGCACGACGCCGACGAAGCCGTGCGCATCGCGGAATCGCTCGGCTATCCGGTGGCCGTGAAGCTGTGCTCGCGCACCATCCTGCACAAGAGCGACATTGGCGGCGTGGTGCTCAACCTCAAGGACGCAGCCGCCGTGCGCGACGCCTTCGCGCGCGTGCAAGCCGCCGTGCTGCAGTCGCGCGATCCCGATGGCCAGCCCGCGCACTTCGAAGGCGCCATCATCGCCCGCATGGTGCGCGGCTGGGGCGAGATCATGGTCGGCGTGCGGCGCGATCCCGTGTTCGGCCTCGTCGCACTGGCCGGCATCGGCGGCACGGCCGTCGAGATTTTCCGGCAGATGGCGTTCGGACTCGCCCCGCTGAGCCGCGCCCGCGCGCGCGCCATGCTCGCACAGAGCCGGGCGGAGGCGCTCTGCACCGGGCATCGGGGCCACCCGCCCCTCGATCTCGACGCGGTGGCGGAGGTGCTCGTCAAGGTCTCCCGCGCCGCTGCCGCCCTCGGGGACCGGCTCGATACGCTGGAGATCAACCCATTCATCGTCGGCGCCGATGGCCTCTGCGCCGCCGACGCCGTCATCACGCTCCGCCAACCCGGCTGACTCCATTCCCCCTTGCCCAACGACATGAACCATCCCGCACCGCCCGTCTTCGCCGCGCCCGTCCATGCCAGCCCGCAGGAGGCCCTGGTCGCCGCCGCCGCGCTGCCGCTCGTGATCTACGGCTATCCGCTGATCGAAACGCTGCGCACCTGCCGCCTGCAAACTTCCGTCGATGCGCCCACGCGCTATGGCCGCGCGCCGATGAACACGCTCTCCGCCAGCGCGCGGCAGTGGACGCACGAAGACCGCGACATCGTGACCCCCGCCAATGACCTGCTCTACTTCTGCGGCTGGCTGAATCTGGCCGATGGTCCCGTCACGCTGCGCGTGCCGCCGCTCCCCGATGCCGACCGCTACTACGTCATCGAACTGCTCGACGCCCACACCAACAACTTCACGAACCTCGGGCCGCGCAACGTGCCGCTCACCGGTGCGGACGTGGAACTGCTCGGGCCCGGACAGCAGCCTTCGGGCGCGCACGCGCAGGTCGTACACGCGCCGACCTCGCTGGTCTGGCTGATCGGCCGCGTGCTGGTGCAGGGCCCCGACGACCTCCCGCGCGCCTATGCGTTCGAACAGGGCTTCGAGATCCTGCGCAGCGCGGGGCCGGCGCGCCCCGCAAGCGTTCAGCAATGGCAGGACAGCGGCGACGCGGCCATCGACTTCTTCCAGAACCTGTACCGCGCGATGGGCGATTTCCCGCCCGCGCCGGCCGAACAGGGACTGTTCACGCTGCTGCGCAAGGCGGGGCTGCGGCTCGGGGAGGATGTCGACTTCGCCTCGCTGCGGGCGTCGGTCGTCGCCGGCCTGCGCAGCGCCTACCAGCAGGGCCTGGCCATCATCGAGGCACACACGCGCAGCCAGGGCCACAAGGCCTGGGGCTACAGCATGCGGCTCGGCACCTATGGCGACGACTGGCTGTTGCGCGCCTGCACGGCCATGAAGGGGCTGGGCGCGCTGCGCGCGGACGAAGCGGTCTATGCCATGGCAGACTTCGACGCCGATGGCGAGCGGCTCGATGGCCGCAACGCCTACGAGCTGCGCTTTGCGCCGGGCATGCTGCCGCCGGCCGATGCGTTCTGGTCGGTGTCCCTCTATGGCGAGGACCGTTTCTTCACTGCCAACGCCATCGGCCGCTATGCCGTGGGCGACCGCACGCCGGGCCTGCGCATGGAGGCCGATGGCACGCTGGTGATACCGGTGGGCCACGCGCGGCCCACGCAGGATGACAACTGGCTGCCGGCGCCGGCAGGCCCGTTCTACCTGATCCTGCGGCTCTATCATCCGGCTCAGGCATTCATGGAAGGCCAGTACACGATTCCCGCCGTGCGCCGCGCCGGCTGAGCAGTCCATCAGAACAAGACAGGAGACACCATGCCCCAAGAGGTAACCGGCACACCCGCGCTGGCGCGCGATGCCGTGATCTACACGCTGCCGCTGTACGAGATGGCGCGCATGCGTGCGGCCACGTGTCCGCGACGCAACCGCGCCGGCAAGTTCGCTGGCGACGGCCCCGAATCCACGCTGCGCTGGATCAACCACGTGATCCACACGCGCGAGCTGCTGGGCCCGCAGCACCGGCAAGTCGTCACGCCGAACAACGACACGCTCTACACCAACGCGTGGCTCGATCTCTCGCAGGGGCCCGTTGTGCTGCATGTGCCGGACTTCAACGGGCGCTACTACGTGCTTGGCCTGCTCGACTTCTACACGAACCCGTTCGGCTATATCGGCAGCCGCACCACGGGCACGGCGGCGGGACGCTTCCTGCTGCACGGGCCGTCGTGGCGTGGCGAGGTGCCGGCGGACATGCAGGCCGTGCCCTGCCCGACCGATGGCGTCTGGATGATCGGCCGCCTGTTGGTGGATGGCGATGCGGACCTGCCGGTGGTGCACGCGCTGCAGGACGCCATGCACCTGACCACGCTCGATGGCGCCGACGCCGCGCAGCCGTTCGATACCGGCATGCATCCGGCCGAGCAGCTCGGGGATCCGCAACGCTTCGCCGAAGTCGTCGCGCGGGCGCTGCGCGAGAATCCTCCCCCGGCTGCCGAGGCGGGGCTGGTGGCAAGCTTCGCCAGCGTCGGCCTCGGTCCGGATGTCGTGCCCAATGCCAGCCAGCGCGATGGGCTGGGCGCGGCGCTGCACAACGTGCTTGAGGCGCTGGCCGTGCCCCAGTCTTCGGACATGGGCGGCGGCTGGGCGATGTCGGTCGAAGTCCGCGACTCGTATGGCGACAACTTCGCACAGCGTGCGCACGTGGCGCGCAACTATATCGGCGCATTGGGCGTGCAGGAGGCGATGTACGTGATTGCGGACCGCAGCGGCGATGGCGAGCCGCTCGACGGCCGGCACGGATACCGGCTCGACTTCCCCGCCGACAATCCGCCGCAGGTCGGCGCCTTCTGGTCGCTGACGATGTACGACAAACAGGACTGCATGCTGGTGCCGAACGCGATCGGCCGCTATTCGCTCGGGGACCGTTCGGCATCGCTCCAGCGCGGTGCCGATGGGGGCCTCACGCTGTGGCTCTCCGCGCAGCCGCCGGCCGATCCGGCGCGGCACGGCAACTGGCTGCCGGCACCGCCGGGGCCGTTCTACGTGGCGCTGCGGCTCTACGTGCCGCAGGCCGCCCACCTCGACAAGACCTACCGGTATCCGGTCATCCAGCGCACGGGAGGTGCCGCGTGACGCCACGACAACTGACGCGCCGCCGCCTGCTCGGCGCCATGGCCCTGGCGGGCGTGGCGCCCGCTGCGTTCGGGGAGACCTACCCCGCCAAGCCGGTGCGGCTGATTTCGCCCTACGGGGCCGGCGGGTCCAACGACACCTCGGCGCGCGTGCTGGCCGAGGCGTTGAGCCGCAAGTATGGCCAGCAGGTGGTCGTGGAGAACAAGCCCGGCGCCGGCACGCGGCTGGCCAGCGAGACGGTGGCCCATGCCGCGCCTGACGGCTACACCCTGCTCTGGGCCGCCGCGCCGTTCGCGATCAACACGGGCGCGGGGCTGTCGCAGCGGTTCGACATCCACAAGGACTTCGTCGCCGTGGGGCCGCGTGTGCTCGGGCCGATCTTCCTGATCGTCAACGCCAGCTCGCCCGTCAAGACGGTGGCGGACTTCGTGAAACTGGCCCAGAAGAAGCCCGATGGCGTGACGTTCGCCTCGCCCGGCATCGGCTCCGGCCCGCACCTGACGGCGGAACTGTTCGCGCAGCAGGCCAGGTTCAAGGCGTTGAACGTGCACTATCGGGGCGACGCCACCGCCTACACGGAACTGCTGGCCGGCCGCGTCGATGCCACCCTCACCGCGATCACCACGGCACTGCCGTTCATCCAGGCCGGCAAGCTGCGCGTGATTGCCGTGGCGGCGGAGGCCCGCACGCCGGTCTATCGGGATGCGCCGACATTCGCCGAGCAGGGCGTGCCCGGCGTGGTGGGGCACGGCTGGTTCGGAATCGTCGCCCCGGCGCGCACGCCGGCGGCCATCGTCCAGCAGGTGAACCGGGATGCGACGCAGGCGCTGGGCGACCCGGAGGTCACCAAGCGGCTGCTGGCGCTCGGGCTGCAGCCGGCGCCCGGCACCAGCGCCGACTTTGCCGGATTCATCGACAGCGAAGTGGCCAAGTGGGGCGCGCTGGTGAAGGCGCGGGGGATTGTGCTGGAGTAAGGGCGCTGTCGGGGCTACTTAGGCTGGCCCACGCGTCGCGTGGCCAGCCAACAGAGGATGGACCCGCCACAGACCATCGACGCGCCCTTCCAGAACGCGAGGGACAGCGGCGTCTGCAACAGCACGGCAGCCAGCGCCGCCGAGAGCACCGGAATGAAGTACGAGGCGCCGGCCAGCACAGTCACGTTGCCATGCAGGATGCCGACGTTCCACGCCGCATAGCCGAAGCCCATCGCGCAGGCCGCCAGCGCCAGGTAGATCAGGCCGGCATAGCTGAACACCATCGTCTCCCCATGGGTGAACAGGTACTTGCCCCACAGGGCGAGCGCCGTGAGCATGAAGAACAGCGTGATGGCGTTCTTGCCTTGCGCGATGCGGCTGGTCACCGTGCAATAGCCGGCCCAGATCACGGCGCCGACGAACGCCAGGCCGTAGCTGAGCGGATTGTCCTGCACGTTGCGCGCCATCTCGCCCAGATCCCAGCCCTGCTCGCCGCCGAGCACCCATGCAATCCCCAGGATCGCCATCAGGAAGCCCGGTACGATCAGCCAGTTGGCGCGCTGCCGGTTGAAGACGATGGCGGCCAGCATCGTGAAGCTTGGCCAAAGGTAGTTGACCATGCCGACCTCGATGGCCTGCCTGCCGCTGTTGGCGTAGCCGATGGACAGCGACAGGCACAGCTCGTAGGACACGAACAGCAGGCTGCCCCAGATCAGGTAGGCGCGCGGCAGCGTCCGGATTTTGACGGCGCCGACGGACAGCCAGAGCAGGGCCGAGGCCACCGTGTAGATCAGCGCCGCCCCGCCGGTGGCGCCAAAGCTCTGGCTGACGCCCCGGATCAGGCCAACGATCGAACTCCAGAGGAGGATCGCGAGCAGCCCGATCAGCGTGGCCTGTTTTCTGCTATGCGTGACTGCCATGTGTTCGGATACAACGATGTGGACGGTTGGAGCGGCATTCTAATCGTCCCGGGCAGTGGCTTCCCGAAATTGGGTCGACTGGTAGCAGGCACGGAGCGGGCACGGGAGCGTAGAATCTCGCCCGTAGACGCCACCGAGAGACGTCACGTCATTGCCCATCATTTGAGGAGATTCCGTTGAAGCCGTCGCGCACTACCCCGCACACTACCCTTCTCGCCTTGCTGCTCAGCATCGCCAGCACCGCCCACGCCGCCTACCCGGACCGTCCCATCAAGCTGATCGTGCCCTTCCCGCCCGGACAGGCCACCGACATCTTCGCGCGTGCCCTGGCCGAGAAGCTCGGCAAGCAGCTCGGCCAGTCCATCGTGGTGGAAAACCGCGCCGGCGCCGGCGGCAATATCGGCATGGAAGTGGCCGCGAAAGCCACGGCCGATGGCTACACGCTGGTCATGGGCGGCAGTGCGATGGCCATCAACCAGACGCTCTACAAGAAGATCAACTACGATCCGCGCCAGGATTTCGCGCCGATCTCCGGGGTGTTTTCGGTGCCGCTGGTCTTCCTGGCCACGCCGCAGTCGGGCTTCCAGTCCTTGCATGAACTGATCGCCAAGGCCAAGGCGGCCCCGGGCAAGTACAGCTATGCCAGCGCCGGCATCGGCGGCACGCAGCACCTGTCCGCCGAGATGCTCAAGGCGCAGACCGGCGTGTTCATCGTGCATATTCCCTACAAAGGCAGCGGCCCGGCGCAGGCGGATTTCCTCGGCAACCAGATCCCGCTGATGGTCGATTCCGTGACCGCCGCCATGCCGCTGATCCAGTCCGGCAAGGCCGTGCCGCTGGCCGTGACCACGGCGAAACGCGTGCCCCAGCTGCAGCAGGTGCCGACCGTGCGAGAAGAAGGCGTGCCGGGCTTCGAGGCGCTGGGCTGGGCGGTGATAATGGCGCCGGCAGCCACGCCGCCGGCCATCGTCAACCAGCTCAACGCGGAGACGGTGAAAGCGCTGCAATCGCCAGAACTGCGCAAATTCATCACCGACCGCGGCTCCGAGCCGATGCCGATGACCCCGGCCGAGACCGGCAAGTTCGTGGACAGCGAGATCCGCAAGTGGTCGACGGTGGTGAAGCGGTCGGGGGCGACGGCGGACTGACAGACCTGGCCGCCCCATGCGGCCACCCCCCCAAAAGCCCGGCCAAAAGCCCGGCAGCCCATCAGGCTGCCGGGCTTTTTTCATTGTGGCGCCCCGGACACCACCGCAGGAACCGGCCCCACGGATTTCTAGGGAATAACCCTTGTCTTCACCAAAATACATCACAACATGATGTATCTTTCGGAACTCCAAAAACAGAGTCGGTTGTGTCGGCGCGTTGCGCGTCGTCCGATCCGCGCGCCCCCAAGGAGACCTCGCATGCGCATACGCAGGCAGACAGACCTACTTTCCGGGCTGATGTTCGTCATCGTCGGACTCAGCTTTTCCTTCGTTGCCCGTGGCTACTCCATGGGCACAGCCGCCAAGATGGGGCCGGGCTACTTCCCGTTCTGGCTCGGCATCGTGCTGGCCTTGCTCGGCGCCGTGGTGGCGGCCGGGTCCATGTCCCGCGAAGGTGAAGCGGATCGCATGGCGCGCTGGGACATCAAGACGCTGCTGTGGATCCTGGGCTCCGTGGTCCTGTTCGGCCTGCTGCTGAAGCCGCTCGGCATGGTGCTGTCGGTGCTGGCGCTGGTGCTCGTCTCGTCGATGGCCAGCCATGAATTCACGTGGAAGGGTGCCGCGCTCAATGCCGTGGTGCTCGTGGTGATCAGTACCGTGGCATTCGTCTACGGCATCAACCTGCAGATGCCGGTGTGGCCGGCGTTCCTGACCAACTAGGAGCCATGGAATGGAGTTGCTCAGTCATCTCGCGCTCGGCTTTTCCACGGCGCTCTCGCTACAGAACGTGGCCTATGCCTTCCTGGGCTGCGTGCTGGGCACGCTGATCGGCGTGCTGCCGGGTCTGGGGCCGCTGGCGACCATCGCCATGCTGTTGCCCATCACGTACACGCTCCCCCCGGTGGCCGCGCTGATCATGCTGGCCGGCATCTACTACGGCGCGCAGTACGGCGGTTCCACCACGGCCATCCTGGTCAACCTGCCGGGCGAGTCGTCCGCCGTGGTGACCACGCTGGACGGCTACCAGATGGCGCGCCGCGGCCGTGCCGGCGTGGCGCTGGCCACCGCCGGGCTGGGTTCGTTCTTCGCGGGCAGCGTCGCCACGCTGATCCTGGCCGCGTTTGCCACGCCGCTCTCCGAGCTGGCGTTCAAGTTCGGGCCGGCGGAGTACTTCTCGCTGATGGTGCTCGGTTTGATCGGTGCGGTGGTATTGGCATCGGGCTCGCTCGTCAAGGCAGTGGCCATGATCGTCCTTGGCCTGCTGCTCGGCCTCGTGGGCACCGACGTGAACTCCGGCGCCGCGCGGTTTTCGTTCGATGTGCCCGAGCTGACCGATGGCATCAGCATCACCGCGCTGGCGATGGGACTGTTCGGCTTTGCCGAGATCATCGCCAACCTGGAGCAGAAGGAACACCGCGAGACCTTCACGGACCGCGTCACCGGACTCTTCCCGAGCAGGGAGGATTTCCGGCGCATGATCCCGGCGGTGTTGCGCGGCAC
Organism: Cupriavidus sp. 05T42; assembly: GCF_056396345.1. Taxonomy (NCBI): domain Bacteria; kingdom Pseudomonadati; phylum Pseudomonadota; class Betaproteobacteria; order Burkholderiales; family Burkholderiaceae; genus Cupriavidus; species Cupriavidus sp. 05T42. The sequence continues at coordinate 144,867 of NZ_JBFTLH010000011.1, read as the reverse complement.
CCTGCTGGGCTCGGCGCTGGGCATCCTGCCGGGCGGCGGTGCTTCGCTGGCCTCGTTTGCGGCGTACTCGCTGGAGAAGAAGACATCGAAGTACGCCCATGAGTTCGGCAAGGGCGCGATCGAAGGCGTGGCGGGTCCGGAATCGGCTAACAACGCTGCGGCGCAGACGTCCTTCATCCCGCTGCTGACGCTGGGTATTCCGCCCAACGCCGTGATGGCGCTGATGGTGGGCGCGATGACGATCCACAACATCCAGCCCGGCCCGCAGGTGATGACCAGCAACCCGGCGCTGTTCTGGGGCCTGATTGCTTCCATGTGGATCGGCAACCTGATGCTGGTGGTGCTGAACCTGCCGCTGATCGGCGTCTGGGTCAAGCTCCTGACGGTGCCGTATCGTTTCCTTTATCCGGCCATCCTCGTGTTCTGCAGCATCGGCGTGTACTCGGTCAACAACACGGTGTTCGATGTCTTCGCCGCAGCGGCTTGCGGCCTCATCGGCTATGTGTTCCATAAGCTGAAGTGCGAGCCGGCGCCGCTGCTGCTCGGCTTTGTGCTCGGGCCGATGATGGAGGAGAATTTCCGGCGCACCTTGCTGCTGTCGCGCGGCGACTACACGGTGTTCACGACGCGTCCGTTGTCGCTCGGGCTGTTGATAGCGGCCGCGGCGCTGGTGGCGGTAGTGGCGCTGCCCGCGATCAAGGCCAAGCGCGAGGAGGCATTCCAGGAGGAGTAAACGCGAACGCGGACAGGCCGTCAGGCGCTGTCCGCGTTTGTCACTTCTGGGGGTGCTGGCTTTCCAGCAGTTCCACCAATGCCACGATGATCTGGTTGACCGGTGTCGGGACGCCCCGCGCGTTGCCGCGCCGGACGATGGCGCCGTTCAGGGCCGCGATCTCGCTGGCGCGGCCCCGGGTGAAGTCCTGCGCCATCGACGAGTACTGGCCAAGAGGGATGGTGCGGCGAATCCGTTCAAGCTGGCCATCCGCATCGAGGTCGATGTCGACGCCTTCGGCGTGCGCTACCGCAAGACACTCCGCGATGAGGTTGCGCATCGCTTCCTCGGCGGACGCCACGCCGCGAATCTCGCCGTAGGGCAGGTTGACGATCGCGGACAGCGCGTTGTAGGCGCAGTTCAGGATCAGCTTCTCCCAGAGTGCGCGCGCCACATTGGCCGAGACCACTGTGGGCACGCCGGCGTCGTGGAACAGGCGCGCCACCAGCTCGCTGCCCTGCTCCTGCCCGATCACCAGGTCACCCCGGCCGTGATGCCGGAGGTGCCCATCGCCGGCCATCTCGCTGGCGACGTAGACGGCGGCGGGTATCACTGGGCGTGCCAGCACCTGCTCCAGCTGTCCTGCGTTGTCGATGCCATTCTGCAGGGACACGACCAGCGCTTCGCGCTTCAAGTGGCTGCGGATCTCGTCGGCAACCTGCTCGGTGTCGACGGATTTCACGCAGACCAGCACGATATCGGCGTCCTCCACGGACGCCGCGTTGGCGCTTGCCGCGATGGCCACCTGTTCATCGAACAGCCTGGATTCGAATCGCAGGCCACGCGCCCGGATGGCATCGACATGCCGCGGCCTGCCAATCAGCACCACATCCTGACCGGCCCGCGCCAGCATCCCGCCATAGAAGCAGCCCACCGCACCTGCGCCAATCACCGCGATTTTCATGTGTCGTTCCTCGCATGGTTTGGGAATGCCTGCGCAGCGGACTGCCCTGCCGCCTGCCTTACTGCAACCTGTCTTACTGCTTCTGCACCGTCTGCACGGCGTCGAGAATGACCTTCGCCACATCGGCCGGCCGGGACTGCTGCGGCACGTGGCTGGTCGGCAGCGTCGTCACCTTCGCGCCGATCTTCTTGGCCATTTCACGTTCCAGCGCGGGCGGGATCATCCGGTCGTTCTGGCTGACGATGTACCAGGAAGGCCGCGTGGTCCATGCGGCGACGGTGGTCTTCTCGCCAAACGCCTTCGCCTGGATCGGGCCCTGCGTGGCGGCCATGACGCGCGCCTGGGCGGCCGGCACGTCCTGCGCGAAATCGCTGGCCAGCGCCTCGGGCGGCAGCGAGAGGTAGCCCTCCGCATCGGCGACGATCTTGCCGATACCCGGCGCGGGCGGGTGAGCCTTGCCCGCTTCCTCCGTGGACTGGCCCGCATCCGGTGCGAAGGCGGCCACGTAGACGAGCGCGGACACCTTGTCGACGGCGCCCGCCTCGGTAATCACCGTACCGCCCCACGAATGGCCGACCAGCACGACTTTGCCGGGTTGGTTGTTGATGGCGCGGCGCGTGGCCGCCACGTCGTCCGCCAGCGAGTTGAGCCCGTTCTGCACGGCCTGCACCCTGACACCCTTGGCCTGCAGCAGCGGAATGACCTTGGCCCAGTCGGAGCCATCGGCAAACGCGCCGTGCACGATCACGACCGAGGTGGGGGCCTTCTCTGCTGCGTAGGCGGCCGAACCGGCCGAGAAAGCGAGGGCCGCGACGGCCAGCGATGCAAGCGTGCGAGTCAACATGTCGATCCTTTCAATGGGTGATGGGACACAGGCGGCGGGCGTTGCGTGGCTGCCGTCTGCCATGCATGCATTGAATCGCGCCCATGTATCGCCCCCGTGTGATGAATGCGTGGATGGGTATGCGGATGTATCGGCGGACAGCCCGGATACATGCCGATACAAAGGCTCGGCTCCCCGCATCCGCAGTGCCCGATCCACAGCGAGCCGGATGCTACCGGAATCCGCCGCGCGATGCGCTGAAGCGCCTTTTGCAGCAGGCGCCTCCGCGAAAGGTGCCTGATTCGCTACAAAGGTTGCGGGGGCTCGGCGCGACATACTGCAAGGCAGAACAGGCATTCCGCGCCTTTGCATTGGGCGGGATGCAAGCGCAAAATCCCCCCACTTCATATTTCGATCCTGGACGCGGCCCCGCCGCCAGGGACCCGCTCGTGCGCTTTGATCTCGTTGACCTGAAGCTTTTCACCCATATCGCGGAGGCCAGCAGCCTCACTCGCGGCGCCGAACGCTCCCACCTCTCGCTCGCGGCGGCCAGTACCCGGATCAAGAATCTGGAGGAACACGTAGGCGTGAAACTGCTGAGCCGGAGCAGCCATGGGGTGAAGGTCACCGGCGCCGGGGAGACGCTGCTGGCCCACGCGCGGCGCGTGATTCGCCAGCTCGAACAGCTCAGTGGCGACCTTCAGGAGTACGCGTCCGGCGTGAAGGGCCATGTGCGCGTGTTCGCCAATACCACGGCGATGAGCGAGTACCTGCCCGCCGTGCTGCGGACCTATCTGGTGAATCATCCTGATGTGACGATCGACATGCAGGAGCGCCTCAGTCCGCACATTCTGCGTGCCGTGCAGGAAGGCGCCGTCGATATCGGCATCGTCGCGGGGAATCTCCGTGCCGAAGGGGTGGAGATGATGCCCTACCGGAATGACCGCCTCGTGCTGGCGGTGGCACTCAGCCACCCGCTGGCGCAGCGCAAGCGCGTGGGCTTCATCGAGGCGCTGAAGTACGACATCATCGGCCTGCCCGAGGCCAGCGCCATCCATACCTTCCTGCAAGGCGCCGCCGCTGACCTCCAGCGCTCGCTGCGCTGGCGGGTGCAGGTCAGCAATTTCGAGACGGCCTGCCGGATGATCGAGGCGAACGTGGGCATTGGCGTGCTGCCGGAGAGCACGGCCGTCCGGCACGCCAAGTCGATGGCGCTGAGCATCGTCCAGCTTGAGGACGACTGGGCGGAGCGCCGCCTCCAGATCTGCGTGGCGGACCTGGCCGCGCTGCCGCTGTTCGCCCGCAAGCTGGTCGATCTGCTGGTCGAGGACGGCCAGGGCCGCCAGGACTAACGTGGCGGCGGGCGCCTACCCCTGCACGGCCAGCATTTCCCTTAGCTGGTGCTTGAGCAGCTTGCCGCTGGCTGTCTTCGGAATCGCGCCCAGGCGCAGGTAGCGCTCCGGCCGCTTGTAGGGCGACAGCCGATCCATCACGAAGGCACGCAGCGCGTCCGCGTCGAAGCTCTCCCCCTCCTTGATCTCGACGAAGGCCACCACTTCCTCGTTGCCGTCCGACGTCGGCACGCCGACCACCGCCGACACCAGCACCGCCGGATGGGCGTTCAGCACCGACTCCACCTCGATCGGATAGACGTTGAAGCCCGAGCGGATGATCAGGTCCTTGGTCCGGCCGACGATGTATAGCGCGCCGTCCGGCCCGAGCCGGCCGATATCGCCGGTATTGAGCCAGCCGTCCTCGCTGATGACCTGCCTGGTCAGTTCCGGCGCGAGATAGTAGCCAAGCATGACGCCCGGCCCCCGGACCCAGATTTCGCCCGGCGTGCCCGTCTCCACCGGCTGGCCATCCGCGCCGATCAACCGCACTTCGGCCCCTTCCACGATCTCCCCCGCCGCGCAATCGGTGCGCGGGCGATCCATATGGGTGACGAACAGCGAGCCGGCGTACTCGGTCATGCCGTAGCCATGATGCAGCGGCTGGCCGAACATGCCCTCCACTTCCTGCTTGAGCGTGGGGTCGAGCGGCCCGCCGCCGGTATACAAATAGCGCAGCCGGGTGGAGGCCAGCCGTTGCACCCCGGCCGCCCGCAGATGGGCGAGGATGCGGTGGAACATCGTCGGCACGCCTTGCAGGATCGAAATCGACCCGGCTTCGATGGCCTGCGTCACATCGGCCGCATTGAAGCGGGACGACAGGTACAGGCTGGCGCCCGCCTGGAAGGTGGCGAGCAGCACCGTGCCCATGCCGAAGATGTGCGACATCGGCATGACCGCGTAGGCGCAGTCGTCCGGCACCATGCGCCGCGACGCCACGGTGACCCGCGCGAAGTGCAGCAGGCCGCGATGCGACACCATCACCCCCTTCGGCTGGCCGGTGGTGCCCGAGGTGTAGATCAGCGCCGCCACTTCCTGCGCCAGTGCCTCAGGCACGCGCTCGCTGGTCGGGTCCACCGCGCCGGCCATCAGCGGGCCCAGGCCCGGCGGCGCAGTTTCCCGGGCGCGGTAGGTCACGCCGTGCCGCAGGGCATCGGGCGAGGCGCCATGGGTGAACAGCATCAGCCGGGGCCGGCAATGCGCGCGGATGACCTCCACCTCCCGCTCGGACAGCCGCGCATTGACCACCACCGGCCACGCGCCGATCTCCGACAGCGCGAACAGCAGCGTCACCACGGACAGCGAGTTCTCGGCGACGATCATCACCCGGTCGCCGCCGGCCACGCCCTGCGTGCGCAGGTACTGCTGCGCGGCCTCGATATCGGCCCAGAGTTCGCCATAAGACACGGCGCGCCCTTCCTCCACCACCGCCGGGCGGTCAGGCGTGGCGAGCGCCCAGTGACGGGGGATGTCGCTGATGCGTTGGGCGGGGGTTCGGTCCGAACACATGTCTGGGTCTTCCTCGATCAATGAAGGCTGGCTTTGGCTTGAGTGCCGCCAGTGTAGGGGCGGTGCATCTGGCGTGCAACGGACAAGGTCGATTGCCGCTCAGAACGAGCGCGGCAGGCCCAGGATGTGCTCCGCCACATAGGAGTAGATCAGATTCGTGGAGATCGGCGCCACCTGATAGAGGCGCGTCTCGCGGAACTTGCGCTCGATGTCGTACTCGCAGGCGAAGCCGAAGCCGCCGTGGAACTGCAGGCACACGTTGGCCGCCTCCCAGCTCGCCTTGGCGGCCAGGTACTTGGCCATATTGGCCTGCGCGCCCATCGCCGCGTGCGCGTCGTACAGTTCGCAGGCCTTCCAGCGCATCAGGTTGGCGGCTTCCAGTTCGATGAACGACTCGGCAATCGGGAACTGCACGCCCTGATTCCGCCCGATGGGCCGGTCGAAGACCTGGCGCTCGGTCACGTACTTGGTCACGCGGTCCATGAACCAGTAGCCGTCGCCGATGCACTCGGCGGCGATCAGCGTACGCTCGGCGTTCAGGCCGTCGAGGATGTACTTGAAGCCCTTGCCTTCCTCGCCGATCAGGTTCTCCTCGGGGATCTCCAGGTCCTCGAAGAACAGCTCGTTGGTCTCGTGGTTGACCATGTTCGGGATCGGGCGCACCACCATGCCCTTCTTCTGGGCCTCGTGCAGGTCCACCAGGAAGATCGACATGCCTTCGCTCTTCTTCTTCACCTCGTCCAGCGGCGTGGTGCGCGCCAGCAGGATCATGAAGTCGCTGTGCTGCACGCGGCTGATCCACACCTTCTGGCCATTGACCACGTAGCGGCCGTCCTTCTTGATGGCCCGGGTCTTGATCTTGGTGGTGTCGGTGCCGGTAGTCGGCTCGGTCACGCCCATGGACTGCAGGCGCCACTCGCCCGAGGCGATCTTCGGCAGGTACTTCTGCTTCTGCGCGTCCGAGCCGTGGCGCAGCAGCGTGCCCATGTTGTACATCTGGCCGTGGCAGGCGCCCGAGTTGCCGCCGCAGCGGTTGATCTCCTCCATGATCACCGACGCTTCCGTCAGGCCAAGCCCCGAGCCGCCATATTCCTGCGGAATCAGCGCCGCCAGCCAGCCGGCGTCGGTCAGCGCGTTGACAAAGGCTTCCGGGTAGGCCCGCTGCTCGTCGATCTTGCGGAAGTACTCGTCGGGGAACTCCGCGCAGAGGCTGCGCACGGCGTCCCGGATTTCCTGGAAGTTATTCGATTGGGTCTGTTCGATCATGGCGCGTCTCCCGCTTTTGTTGGCGTTGCCATGCTCGCGAGGTTTGGCGTGTGGCGCAATCAACGTTTGCGGAACCGGGCCTTTGCCGGAGCAGAAGGCAGCCCGCCAGGCAGCCCGCCAACCCGCGCCGGCACGCTGATTTCGCAACAGGCGAAGTCCGCCATTGGCATTCTCAAATAGCGCCGGCGCGCAAATGCCAACATGCTCCAGCCCATACCAAAAAATGACAAACAGGAGACACGCCGGAAATGGATGCCCACTCGGATGCCCACTCGCTGGCCGCCGCGCTGCGCGCCCTGATCCGCCCCGGCGACCGCATCTGGTGGGGCCAGGCCACCGCCGAGCCGCTGACGCTCACGCGGGCGCTGGTGGCCCATCGGCACGCCATCGCCCAGGGTGGGCGGCTGGGTGTCTTCGTCGGCATCGGCCAGTCAGACACGCTCCGGCCGGACCAGTCCGATGTGATCGACTTCTTCGGCTACGCCGCCAGCGGCCCGCACCGCCAACTGGCCCGCGCCGGCCTGCTGGACATCGTGCCGAGCCATTACTCCCACCTGCCCGGGCTGATCCGGTCCGGCACGCTGCCGGTGGACGTGGCGCTGGTGCAGGTCTCCCCCGCCGACACGGAGGGCCGCCATAGCCTCGGGCTGGTGCACGAATACCTCCCCGCCGTGCTGGATCGGGCACGCGTGATCATCGCCGAGGTCAACCCGGACGTCCCGTGGACCCATGGCAGCCGCTACCTGACCGCCGACGACATCGCCCTGACCGTCGATGCGCAATATGCGCCAATCGACCTCGAACGCGGCGCGCCCTCCGAGGTGGAACTGGCGATTGCCCGCCACATCGCCGGCCGGATCGAGGACGGCGCCACGCTGCAGATGGGCATCGGCAACCTGCCCGAAGCGGTGCTGGCGGCGCTGCACGGCCACCGTGACCTGGGCCTGCACAGCGGCGCCGTGGGCGATGGCGTGGTGGCGCTGGCCGAGTCCGGGGCGCTGACGCACGCACGCAAGACTGTCGATACCGGCGTCGGCATCGGCGGCATCCTGATGGGCAGCGAGCGCCTGCGCCGCTGGGCACATCGCAACCCGCTGCTGCAGCTGCGCGAAACCACCTACACCCACGATCCCGAGGTACTGGCGCGCCAGCACAAGCTGGCGGCCATCAACGGCGCCATCGAGGTGGACCTGACCGGCCAGATCAATGCCGAGGTAGCCGGCGGCGTCTACATGGGCGCCGTGGGCGGCGCCGCGGACTTCCTGCGCGGTGCCGCGCGCAGCCACGGCGGCCTGCCGATCATCGCGCTGCCGGCGACCGCGAAGGGCGCCAGCCGCATCGTCGCGCAGCTATCCGGACCGGTCAGCACGGCCAGATCGGACGCCGGGCTCATCGTCACCGAATACGGCGTGGCCGACCTGCGCGGGCTGCCGCTGTCGCAGCGCGTGCGCCGCATGATCGACATCGCCGCGCCGGAACACCGCGAGGCGCTGGACCGCCAGGCCCACGCACTGCTGCGCCAGTGCGGCGCCGCGTTCGTCACCGTGCCGGCCGCCGCCTGATTGCTATCGATTCCTATCGATTCCCACCGATTTCCATCCCAGACCAGATCCACAGGAGACCCACCATGCGCAGAGCCGCAATCGTTACCCCCGTCCGCACCCCGGTTGGCACCTTCGGCGGCAGCCTGCGCCCGGTGCCCGTCGAGGAACTGGCCGCCACCACCGTGCGTGCCGTGGTGGAACGCAGCGGCATCGACCCCGCGCGCATCGACGATGTGGTGTTCGCCCAGTCCTACGCCAACAGCGAAGTCCCCTGCGTGGGCCGCTGGGCCGCGCTGCAGGCCGGCCTGCCGGTGGATGTGCCGGGCATGCAGCTCGACCGCCGCTGCGGGGGCGGCTTGCAGGCCGTGGTCACGGCGTCGATGATGGTGCAGAGCGGCGCCGCCGACGTGGTCATCGCGGGCGGCGTGGAGAGCATGAGCAATATCGAGTACTACACCACCGACATGCGCTGGGGCGCGCGCTCGGGCAACGTCCGCTTCTACGACCGGCTCGACCGGGGCCGCGAGCGCTCCCAGCCGGTGTCCCGCTTCGGCGAGATCTCCGGGATGATCGAAACCGCCGAGAACCTGGCGCGCGACTACGGCATCAGCCGCGAAGCCGCGGACGCCTTCGCGCTGCGCAGCCACCAGCGCGCCGCCGCCGCGTGGGAAGCCGGCCGCTTCGACGCCGAGATCGTTCCCGTCTCCGTGCCGCAGCGCAAGGGCGAGGCCCTGCGCTTCGCGCGTGACGAGGGCTATCGCCCCGAATCCACCACCGAATCCCTCGGCAAGCTGCGCGCGCTGATGCCGGGCGGCACGGTGACCGCCGGCAATGCCAGCCAGCAGAACGACGCCTCCGCCGCCTGCCTGATCGTGGCCGAAGACAAGCTGGCCGAACTGGGCCTGACGCCGATGGCCACGCTGGTGGGCTGGGCCGCCGCCGGCTGCGAGCCCTCGCACATGGGCATCGGCCCGGTGCCGGCCGTGAAGAAGCTGCTGGCCCGCCTGAACCTGCGGCTGGACCAGATGGATCTGGTCGAACTCAACGAAGCCTTCGCCTGCCAGGTGCTGGCCGTGCTGAAGGGCTGGAACTGGCAGGACCAGGGCGAGATCGACAGCAAGCTCAACGTCAACGGCTCGGGCATTTCGCTCGGCCATCCGATTGGCGCCACGGGCGTGCGCATCCTGACCACGCTGCTGCACGAACTGCAACGCCGGGGCGGCCGCTACGGCCTGGAAACCATGTGCATCGGCGGCGGCCAGGGCATTGCGGCCGTTTTCGAGCGCTACTGACAACAAGAAGGATGAAGGAGACAACCATGCACACATCATTTCGACGGACCTTGCTTTCGGGCCTGATCGTTGGCGCCGCCGTGCTGGGCGCGGGCGCTGCCATGGCCCAGGCCAACCCGCCGGTCCGCCTCGTGGTGGGCTACGCGGCCGGCGGCCCGGCTGACCAGGGCGCGCGGCTGTTCGCCGCCGCGCTCGGCAAGGCCCTCAACGCCACGGTGGTGGTGGACAACAAGCCCGGCGCCAACGCCACGCTGGCCGGCCACGAGGTCGTGCGCGCCAAGACCGACGGCAACACGCTGTGGTTCGCGGCCAGCGCCGGCATCACGGTCGCCCCCAACATCATGAAGCGCATGCCGTTCGATCCGGCCAAGGACCTCACGCCGATCGCCCCGGTGGCCCGCTACTACAACATGCTGGTGATCAACAACAGCGAGCCGTTCACCTCCACCAAGGAACTGGTCAGCTACGCCAAGGCCCATCCGGGCAAGCTCAGCTACGGATCGTCGGGCGTGGGCAGCTCCAACCACGTGGCCGCCGCGCTGTTCGCCCGGCAGGCCAATGTCGAGCTGAACCACATCCCGTACAAGGGCAACGCGCCGGCCATGACGGACACCATCGGCGGCCAGATCGACATGCTGTTCGACATCATCAGCACCGCCAGCGGCTACGTGAACGGCGGCAAGGTCCGCGCCATCGCCGTGGGCTCGCCCAACCGCAGCCCGGCGCTGCCCAACGTGCCCACCTTCCGCGAATCCGGCATTGCCGGCCTGAAGGACTACGAGGCCGGCGGCTGGTACGCCGTCTACGCGCCCAAGGGCCTGACGCCCGAGGTCACCCAGAAGCTGACCGCCGCCGTGAAGCACGCCGTGGCCGACCCGGACCTGCGCAAGCGCTACGCCGAACTGGGCTACGAGCAGTGGAACGGCACCACCGAGGATCTCGTCAACACCGCCGCACGCGAACGCACCCAATGGGCCAGCGTGCTGCAGGGCGTGACACTTGACTGACCGAGACGAAGCAAAGGACGACCAACCATGATCCGCGATAACGACACCCTCGAAGCCCTGCTCGACAGCGTGCGCCGCTTTGTGCGCGAGCGGCTGGTCCCGGCCGAGGCACTCGTGGCCGAGACCGACGAAATCCCCCAGGACATCGTGCAGGACATGCGCGAGATGGGCCTGTTCGGCATGACCATTCCCGAGCGCTTCGGCGGCCTGGAACTGACCATGGAGGAAGAGGCCCGCGTGGTGATGGAGCTGTGCCAGACCGCGCCGGCCTTCCGCTCGCTGCTGGGCACCACGGTCGGCATCGGCTCGCAGGGCATTCTGATGGATGGCACGCCCGAGCAGCAGGCCGCCTGGCTGCCCCGGCTGGCCACGGGCGAGATCCTCGCCTCGTTCGCGCTGACCGAGCCGGACGCCGGCTCGGACGCCGGCTCGCTGCGCACCTCCGCCGTACGGGACGGCGACGACTACGTCGTCAACGGCACCAAGCGCTTCATCACCAACGCGCCGCAGGCCGGCATGTTCACGCTGATGGCGCGCACCGATCCGTCGATCAAGGGCTCGGCCGGCGTCTCGGCCTTTATCGTCGATGCGAAGTCGGCGGGCATCAGCTTCGGCAAGCGCGACGTGAAGATGGGCCAGAAAGGCGCCCACACCTGCGACGTGATCTTCGAGAACGTGCGCGTGCCGGCTGCCAACCTGATCGGGCTCAAGGAAGGCCAGGGCTTCAAGACCGCCATGAAGGTGCTGGACAAGGGCCGCCTGCATATCTCGGCCGTCAGCGTGGGCGTGGCAAAGCGCGTGCTGCGGGATGCGCTCAACTACGCCGTCGAGCGCCAGCAGTTCGGCCAGCCGATCTGCGACTTCCAGCTGATCCAGGCCATGCTGGCAGACAGCCAGGCCGAACTCTACGCCGCCGAGTGCATGGTGATCGACGCCGCACGCCGCCGCGACGAAGGCCGCAACGTCTCCACCGAAGCCTCCTGCTGCAAGCTGTTCGCCACCGAAATGGTCGGCCGCGTGGCGGACCGCGCGGTGCAGATTCTGGGCGGCGCGGGCTATATCGCCGAGTACGGCATCGAGCGCTTCTACCGCGACGTGCGCCTGTTCCGCCTCTACGAAGGCACGACGCAGATCCAGCAGGTCATCATCGCCCGCAACATGATCCGCGACGCGCGCAACGGCTGAGCCCCATGACCACACCCCAAGCCCAGATCCACCCCGACCTACCCCACCCGTCCCCGCAGACCGGCGCCCTCAGCCACCTGCGCGTGCTGGACCTCTCGCGCGTGCTCGCCGGCCCCTGGTGCACCCAGAACCTGGCCGACATGGGCGCCGACGTCATCAAGATCGAGAAGCCGGCCGAAGGCGACGACACCCGCCTCTGGGGCCCGCCCTACCTCGCCGGCGATGACGGCCCGACCGCCCAGGCCAGCTACTTCGCGGCGTGCAACCGCAACAAGCGCTCGGTGACCGTGGATATGTCCACGCCCGACGGGCAGGCCATGATCCGCGAGCTGGCCAAGCAGAGCGACGTGGTGGTCGAGAACTTCAAGACCGGCGGCCTCAAGCGCTACGGGCTCGACTACGAGACGCTCAGCGCGCTGAATCCGCGCCTGATCTACTGCTCGATCACCGGCTTCGGCCAGACCGGCCCGTACGCGGCCCGCCCCGGCTACGACCTGCTGGTGCAGGCCATGAGCGGGCTGATGAGCATCACCGGCCATGCGGACGGCGAGCCCGGCGGCGGCCCGATGAAGGTGGGCGTGGCCGTGATCGACCTGTTCACCGGCATGTACGCCACCACGGCCATCCTCGGCGCGCTGGAAGCCCGCCACCACACCGGGCGCGGCCAGTGCATCGACGTGGCGCTGCTGGACGTCGCCATGGCGGTGCTGGCCAACCAGGGCGCCGGCTTCCTGAACGCCGGCAACGTGCCCACGCGGCAGGGCAATGTGCATCCGAGCGTGGTGCCCTATCAGGACTTCCCGACGGCCGATGGCAACATGCTGCTCGCCATCGGCAACGACGGCCAGTTCGCCCGCTTCTGCGAGGCCGCCGAGGTCGACTGGGCGACGGACGCGCGCTTCGCCACCAACAGCGCCCGCGTGACCCACCGCAAGACGCTGATCCCGATGATGGTCGCCGTCACGCGCGGCAAGCCCACGAACGACTGGATCCGCCTGCTGGAAGCCAAGTCCGTGCCGTGCGGCCCCATCAACAACGTCGAGCAGGCGTTCGCCGATCCGCACGTGCAGCACCGTGGCCTGCAGATCGAGCAGGAACGCTATCGGGCCGACGAACCGCGTGCCGGCGACCCGGTCAGCCGCGTGCGCACCACCGCCAGCCCGCTGCGGCTCTCGGACACGCCCACCACGCTGCGCTACGCGCCGCCGGCGCTGGGCCAGCATACGGAAGAGGTCCTGCGCGACTACCTGCAACTCGCCCCGCAGGACGTGGCCGCGCTGCGGGCCAGGGGCGTGGTGTAGCGGCACGCCGACAAAATCCCCGGTCAGGCGCCCTTGACCTGCGCGATCACCACCAGGATCACCGCCGCATTGCCGGGCTGCTGGGTCTGGGAATAGGCGGCGCGGGCATGGCCGGCGCGTTCGCCCAGCACCTCGGCGAAGAAGTCGGACGCGCCGTCGAGCACCGCCGGCTGGTCGAACGACCCCGGCGCGCTCGTCACATGCCCTTCCAGCCGGACGATGTGATCGAGCCGGTCGAACCCGCCCAGATGGGCGTGGATCTGCGCCAGCACGTTCAGGGCGGCCAGCTCGGCCGCCTGCCGGCCCTGCGCCACGGTCAGGTCCTTGCCGACCTGGCCCTGCCAGACCACCTTGCCGTCCTGCAACGGCAGCTGGCCGGAGATGAACAGCAGGTCGCCGGCACGGCTGACGGCGGTATAGCTGCCCAGCGGCTGCGGGGGCGGCGGCAGCGTCAGGCCGCGCGCGGCGAGTCTGGATTCGACGGTCATGATCAAGCTCCTATATCGATACAGCGGTTCCTTGGAAGCCACTATAGGAGCGCGCCATGTGCCGATAAACCCGCTGGGCAGAACTTGAATTGATACACGGCGGAACAAGTCCGCACGGGCCGGCCCCGCAAAGCGCACATGCCGATTTGCTTCCGTTCGCCACCGAACACAGAAATGTTTCCTTTGGCATTTTTATCATCTATCCCTGATGAGATTCCCGGCCAAAGGAGCCAGCATGCGCAGATCCACGCCGCTTGGCATGCTGGCCGCCTGCCTGTGCGCCGGCCTCGCCGCCTGCTCGCCCTATCTCTACAAGTCCGAAGTCGAGAGCTTCCGCGCCGGGGTCAATGACCTCGCCACGGCCTACCAGTCCGGCACCAAGGGCGTGGCGGCGGAGCGGGCTGTCATCCAGCAGACACAACTGACGCCAACGCGCACGCGCGTGGCGCTGAGCCCCGGCTGCGCGCTGCCTGCCACGGTCTCGGCCGCCCCAGCGGCGGATAACGCGCTGCCCTGTGCCCTGCAGCCGGCCGACCCGGCAATGGCGCCGCGCCAGTCGGCCCCGCGCGAGTCCACCTCCGCCGCGCCGCTGATCCACGCGCTGCGCGACTACGCCGATGCCCTCGCCGCCATCACCAACGCCCAGGACCAGGAGGCGCTGGAGGCCGCGAATTCCAAGCTGACCGGCTCGCTCGCCGGGCTGGCCAACACGGCCAAGGTGGGGCTGCCGAACGAGTTCGGCGCGATTGCCGGGCTGGCGTTCAGCGTGGGCGTGGCCACGCTGAACCAGCGGCGCTTCGACATGCTCAAGCGCGGCGTGACCGCCGCCAACGAGCCGGTTGCCGTGCTGGGCGATGCCATGGGGCAGGCGCTGGACACCCTGCGCAAGGCGCGTGCCGACGGGCTGCTGCTGGCAGGCACGACCCTGGCCGGCCAGATCAACGCCAAGATGAGCCCGGACGACTACACGGCCGCCCTCACGACCTTGCAGGCGAAGACGGATGCCATCGAAACGCTCCGGCGCACCAACGCGCGCGCGGCGGCTGACGACATGGTCAAGGCGCATGCGGCGCTGGCGCAGGCGCTCAACGACGACACCCGGCAGGTGGCCGCCGTGGTCACCGCCCTGAAGACGTTCCGCGAGAAAGCCCGCGCGGTTCAGGAAGCCTTTGCGAGCTGATCGGAGACAGACATGGCCGAATGTGGAGCCTTCGCGTTTGGGGTGGTGCTGGGCTGGTTCGTGTACTTCACCAATCGCTACCGCAAGGGGGATGTGCAGTTCAGCGACCTCATCGCGCTGCTGGGCGTGATTGGCGGCGCAGCCGTGACGGCGCTGTTCGGCGGCGCCAGCGGCACGCTGTTCGGCTACTACGGCGTGGGCCTCGCGGTGGGCTTCTTCGCCTACTTTCTGGTGCTGGTGTTGATGGTGGCGCGCTCGGACCAGTTCGACGCCACCTGGTTCCTCGACGGGCGCCGCAAGGCGCTGCCCGATGGCTGGGTCATCCCGGGCGACGTGCGCGCGACGACCGCCCCCATGGCGCCCCAGCGCCCCGGGCCGAGTGCCGCCGCCCCGATGGCCTTCGGCGCGCCCGAGCCGGTCGGCCCATCCACCGAATCCCCCCGCGCGCGCCTGAACGCCGCCCGCGACCAGACCCTGACCGCGTTGACCGTGGCGCAGCGCGAGCTGCTGCGCCGCATCGGCCTCGCGCCCACGGACGCCGAGCGCAACAGCCTCCAGGCCAGTCTGGTCGACATCACCGATCAGCTCGACACGCTGGCGCAACTGCGGCTGAAAGACATCCTGGAATCGGACGAAGTGCGCGCCAGCCTGAAAACGCTGGAAGGCATCACCAGCGACCTCACGCGCACGGCGGGCGAAATGCGCCAGGCCACGGACGTCCTGACCAAGGCGTCGCAACTGATCGACCGTGCCACCAAGGCGGTGGGGGTTATCACAAACCTTGTGGGTGGGATTTTGTAGTCAAAAATGGAGCATGCACCATGAGCAACGACAAGCGTTTCTGCGCCGGCTTCCCGATGACGAACGGCGTGCCCGGCAAGATTGCCATGTTGACCGGCAAACGGTGGCAGCCGGGTACGGTACTCACCATCAGCTTCCTGTCCGGCTCCCGCGCGCTCCAGGACCGCGTGATGGACGCCGCCAATATCTGGCTGCAATTCGCCAACCTCCAGTTCGATGTGCGGGACAGCGGCCCGACCGACATCCGCATCGACTTCCTGGAGGGCAAGGGCTCGTGGTCGTTCATCGGCACCGACGCCCGGCTGATCCAGGCGCCGCAGCCAACCATGAACTACGGCTGGTTCACCGACGACACCGAGGAAGACGAAATCCTGCGCGTGACGCTGCACGAGTTCGGCCACGCCATCGGGCTGATCCACGAGCACCAGAACCCGCTCAATGCCATCCAGTGGAACCGCGAGCAGGTGATCAAGGATCTGTCCGGCCCCCCGAACAACTGGGACAAGGCCACCATCGAAAACAATATGTTCGCGGCGTTCAATGCCGCTGACGTGGCCGGCACGGCGGTGGACCCGAGCTCGATCATGATGTATCCGATCCCCCCCGCCTGGACGCTGAACGGCGTGACGGCCGGCATGAACTCGGCGTTGTCCGAGTCGGACAAGGACTTCATCCGCCAGGCCTATCCGCAGTAGGGCCTGCCCGCCGCGCCATGAATGCCGACGACCAAGCCATCCTGATCGGGATCAATCATTACCCGCAGCTCGGCGAGCCGGGCGCGGACGCGAATCTCCACGGGCCCGCGAACGATGTCGATGCGGTGAAGGCGTGGCTGATGGACCCCAACGGCGGCGCCTTCGCCAGCGAGGACCAGATCCAGGTGATCAAGTCCCGCCTGACCGAGGCGGGCGACACCGCGCTGCCGACCACCGACGAGATCGAAACCGCCTTTGGCCGGCTCAACGCCATCGCCCGGGAGAACCAGGCCAAACGGCGCGGGCTGCGGGTGGGCCGCCGGCTGTATATCTTCGTCTCCGGCCACGGCTTCTCGCCGGGCCGCGAACGCGGCTGCCTGTTCGCGGCCAACGCCAGCGCCACGCTCGGCACCTTCAACGTACACGCCACGGGCTGGCTGAGCTGGCTGCAGGACGCCGGCTACTTCCGGGAGTTCGTGCTGTGGATGGATTGCTGCATGAACCGGGTCTCCTTCCTGCAGCCGCGCGACCCGCAGCTCTCCCCGGTGCAGGCCACGGACCCGCCGGCGGCCACGTTCGTCGCCTTCGCCGCGCAGCGCCCGCTCAAGGCCATCGAGATCGGCATTCCCGAAGATGGCGACAAGATCCACGGCGCCTTTACCTGGGCGCTGCTGCAAGGGCTGCGCGGCGCGGCATCCGACGCCAACGGACGCGTCACCGGGCGCAGCCTGGCGGACTGGCTGCGCAACGCCCTCTGCGCCCGCATGACGCCGGCGCATCTGCGCGATGGCGACGTGGCCAAGGAGCCGGAGATCGTGCAGGAGGATGCCGGCCTGATCTTCGCGCGCGGCGTGGCGCCGCCGCGCTACACGGTCACGCTCACCCTGCCGCCCGAGGCCGCCGGCAAGCCGCTGCGGCTGTGGTCTGGCACGCCGCCCCGCGCGGAGGCGATGACCGCGCAGCCCGCCATGACCTTGCCCCTGTCGCCGGGCCTGTACGTGGTGGAGGTGGCCGAAGCCGGCCTGCGGCAGGGATTCGACGTGACCAACGATGTGTCGATTGCCATCACGGCATCCGGCCCGCCCGTCACGCAGGCCGCCGACGGCACGATGTTCCCGCTCGACATCGACCCGGCCGACCCCGCCGCCGAGATCTTCGTCATCGACAGCCGCTTCTCGCTGGTCGACAACGGCATGTCGAAGCTCTCCACGCCGCTGCCGTTCGGGCTGTTCAAGATCAAGACGCGGATCGGGCGCAGCCTGGCGCAGCACGTGATCCTGCTCGACAGTGACCGCCCGCCGCTGGCCGTCGCGCAGATCGCCAAACCCGCCTCGTCGGTGCTGCCGCCGGTGGGCCTGCCGGAGGACGGCGCCCAGGAGCGCGACCGGCAGGTGGCGCTGGCCACCGCACTGCGCCTGCAGAGCGAGGGCGACGGCAAACAGGCCACGCTGATGGTCATGGCGCGCGCGGCGAGCAGCGCCGAGGTGCCCCAGCAGAACATCGCGCCCTGGCGGGACGTGCAGGTGGTGGATGCCGACGACAACCTCGTCATCAGCATGGAGCGCGGCAGCGCGCGCAACACCGATGCGGACTCCCACGCCTGCGCCGTGCAGGCGGTGACGCCCGGCGCCTACTACCTGCGGCAGAAGGTGGACAACGGCCCGGTCATCGAACAAAGCCTGATCGCCTGCGAATCGTGGGGGCTGGAAGCCTACGTCCTGCGCCGCACGCAGCCCGGCGAGCATGCGCCCAGCGCGCGGCCCCGGGTGTCGCTGATGATGCGGCGGCCAGACCAGCAGCCCGATGCCACGCTGGAGAAGATCATCGAGACCGCCCGGCTGGCGCTGGCCGATGAGCGGCGCATCCTGAGCCCCGAGCTGGAGGACATCCTGCTGCGCAACTGCACCAACCCGATTGCCGGGATGATCGGCGGCCATCTGCTGCTGGTGGAGCGGGAGCGCGACCCGGGCCGTGACATGTCCGGGCTCGATGTGGTGGTGACGCGCCTGCGCAAGCTGGTGGGCGATCACCATCCCGATGTCGCCGCGCTCGGCCAGCAATGCGCGACGGCGAGCCTGCGGCGCTTCGGCCCGCTGACCGGCCCGCCGATGTTCCAGCGGAGCTGGAAGCTGCTGGTGAAGGCGGCGCAGCGGCGCGAGGACTGGATTCCCGAGGCGATGTGGCGGCGCGTGGTGGCGCAGACCGCCCTGCCACCGCTGATGGTCTGGGCTGCCGACGACAGCGTGCGCCAGACCGCCACCGATAGCCTGCGCACCGTGCCGGCCCGGGCACTCCGCGCGAGCGTGCCGCCTGCGGGCCTGCGGGTGCTGACGGCCTGAAGGGAAAGAGGAAGGGAAACAGGAAGGGAGAGAGGAAGGAAGAGAATGACGGCGAGGATCAAAACCACGGGCAGACCCTGCCCCCCCGCCTCGGGGAGGTCTGAAGCTGGCCTCCGGCGCCATGATCGCGCATCGCTCGACTGCACTGACACGGAGACCGGAATGCTACGCAATACCTTCCCGACGCGGTGGCTGGCCGCCGCCATCCTGCTGGGTGCCCTACCCGCCACGGCACCCTCCCCCGCCCATGCCGAGGCTTACCCCGAGCGGCCGGTCAAGATCGTCTCGGTGACCAGCGCCGGCACCGGCATCGACGACTACACCCGCCTGCTCGCCAAATACCTGCACAAGAAGGCCGGGCGCAGCTTTATCGTCGAGAACAAGCCCGGCGCCAACACCATCATCGCGGCGGACTACGTCGCCAAGTCCGCACCGGACGGCTACACGCTGCTGTTCGCGTCGGCCTCCACCATGGCGGCCAACCCCTACCTGTTCAAGTCGATGCCGTACAGCCCGCGCGACTTCGTGCCCGTGGCGCGCCTCTCCACCGTGCCCGTGGCGCTGGTGGTATCGGCAAACTCGCCCTACCGCACCGTGGCCGACCTGACCGCCGCCGCGCGCGCCAAGCCGGGCACGCTCAACTACGGCACCAGCAGCGCCGGTTATCGCGTGATGCTGGCCGCCTTCAACGATGCCGCCGGCATCCGCACCCAGGACGTGCCCTACAAGGGCATGGCCAACCTGCTGCCCGACCTGCTCGGCGGCACGCTGGACTTCACCGTGCTGGAGATCTCCGCCGCCGTGCCGATGATCGAATCACGCAAGATGCGCGCGCTGGCCGTGATGAGCGACCGCCGCGTGCCGATCATGGGCGATGTGCCGACCATGGCCGAAGCGGGCCTGCCGGCCATCACCGTGGTGAGCTGGACCGGCCTGTTCGCGCCCAAGGGCACGCCGCCCGAGGTGCTGGACAAGCTGCAGGCCTGGACGCTCGAATTCGTCAATTCGCCGGAAGCCGCCGCCCACCACGCCCAGCGCGGCACCAATGCCTACCCGGCGCCAGGCGCGCAGCTGGCCCGCGCCATCGTCGAGGATCAAGGCAACTGGCAGCGCATGATCAAGCTGGCGGGGATTCAGCCCGAGTAGGCGGCGCCGCGTTCGGCGAATCGGGCGTACTCGTCCGGCGGCACGAACAGGCCGCCGGTCGTCCACACCAGATGGGTGGCCTGCGGCATCACCGTGTCCAGGCCGTGCCGGGCGAGGTAGGCGCGGCCGGCTGCGCTGTCCGTCAGCATGCGCGGCCCGCTGAAGCCGGCGGCGGCGGATGGCTCGATCCGCAGCCCTTCCGTCTCGCGCACCCGGTGCAGGTCCAGGAACAGCCGTTCGTCCGGCACCGTGCACACCCCGGCCAGCAGCGGGCCCATGGCCTCCGCGGCCAGCTCGGAGGCGCGCGGCACGGCCAGCCCATCGGCCTCGGTGCGATTGGTCAGGCCCACGTCATAGACCGAGGCGCCGGGTGCAAGCATCTCCACGAGGAAACACGGCGACTGGGTCGGCTCGACAAAGCACGCATGCACGTGCGGGCCATACAACTGCCAGAGCCCGAAGGCGATGCCAGCCGGCGCGCCACCCACGCCGCACGGCAGGTAGACGAACAGCGGATGGTCCGCGTCCACGCGCAGGCCGGCCGCTTCGAGCTGATCGTGCAGATGCAGCGCCGCAGCGCTGTAGCCGAGCAGCAGCGAGAGCGAGCGCTCGTCATCGACGAAGTAGCAGTGCGGATCGCCCTCCGCCTCGCGCCGGCCAGCGGCCACCGCCGCCGCGTAGTCGCCCGTGTGCTCGACCACCTCCACGCCCCGCGCGCGCAGGCGCGCTTTTTTCCATGCCTTGGCGTCGGCGGACATATGCACCGCCGCCCGGAAACCCAGCGCCGAGGCCATCACGCCGATGCTCAGGCCCAGGTTGCCGGTGGACCCCACCGCCACCTGATAGCGGCCGAACAGCGCGCGCGCCGGGGCGTCGGCCAGCACGCCGTAGTCGCCATCGACATCGACCAGCCCGTGGCGCAGCGCCAGCGACTCGGCGAACTCGAGCACCTCATGAATGCCGCCGCGCGCCTTGATCGACCCGGCGATGGGCAGGCTGTGGTCGGCCTTGATCCACAGCGAGCCGTGGCGGGTGGGCAGGCCGAGCGCCTGTTGCATGTCCGGCGCGCCCAGCAGATCGGATTCGATCCGCCCCGCGCTGGCCTCCAGCTCCGGGAACAGCCGCACCAGCAGCGGCGCGAAGCGGGCGAACCGCGCCTGTGCTGCACGCATATCAGCTAGACTAATGCGCCGCCCATCCACCACGGTCTGGACGTCGGCCTCCGCGCTGCGGTGCGGATTCGTCCACATCAGCGGTCGGGCGGCTTGCAGGTCGGCCAGCAATGCAGCCGAAATCGAGGACAGATGGAGCGTCATGGCAGGCGGACGAGAAGGAGACCACTCATTGTTGACGCCCCCGCCCCGCCCGACAAACGATTTGTACTGATCCATCCATTAGTTTTGCTGATGACAAACACCCTCAACGCCTCCGTCCTGAGCTGGCTGCGCTGCTTCGAGGCGGCGGCGCGCCATGGCAGCTTCACGCTGGCCGCCCGGGAGCTGTGCGTGACGCAGGGCGCGGTCAGCCAGCAGGTGAACAAGCTGGAACAGTGGCTCGAACGGCCACTGTTCGTGCGCACGCCGCGTGCGCTGGTGCTGACGCCCGAGGGCGAGCGGCTGCGCGGTGTGGCGCGCGAGTCGTTCCAGGCGCTGGATAGCACGCTGGCGCAACTGCGCAAACCCGGGCATCGCCCGCCGGTGGCGCTGTCCTGCTCGCCCTCGTTCGCCATGGTCTGGCTCACGCCGCGCCTGGGCGACTTCTTCCGCCAGCACCCGGAGATCGGCCTGCGCGTGCATGGCGAGTTCCACGCGCTGGATCGTTCGCGGATGCTGCGCGAGGGCATCGACGCCGCCGTGCGCTTCGACCCCGGCCACTACCCCGACCTCCGCGCCACGCCCTTCCTCGACGAATGGCTGCTGCCGGTGGCCAGCCCGGCCTATCTGGCGGCCAACCCGGCACTCCGTTCGCCGGACGGCCTGCGCGCCTCGATGCTGCTGCACGACGCCAGCCCGTGGGAAGGCGCCGGCGAGAGCCACGAATGGCAGGTCTGGCTGCGGCACGCGGGCGTGACGCTGCCCGACATGGCGGGCGGCCAGCACTTCAACCTGTCCCAACTAGCCATCGGCGCGGCACTGGCCGGCCAGGGCGTGGCCATGGGCCGCACGGCGCTGGTCCTCGACGAACTGGCCTCGGGCCGGCTGGTGGACCTGTGGGGCCTGCATGTGCGCAGCGAGGCCGCCTACCACCTGGTGCGCGCCCCGACACCCTCGCCGCAGGTGGCGGAGGTCGAAGCCTGGCTGCTGGCCGAAGGTGCCACCTTCGACACGGCACGACGGCGCCTGCTGGCGCTGAACGGTTCAGCCCCCAAATAACCGTAACTTGGAAACTGGCATTTAATCGGTTACATTGGATCGGCACAGGAGAACGCCATGCCCGCCTCGAACATCCCTCCCCCCAAACCTGCCAATCCCGCGGCCAACCCGGAAACCGGCCCCCGCCTGCTGGCCGATCACGTTGCGCTGGACCTGCTCAATACCATCGAACGGGCCGACACCACGCCGCGCGACCACTGGCAGACCGATGCCGATGTGCTTGCCTGGCTGAAGCAGGTGGTGCTCTGGCCCGGCGACGATCGCGCCGCGCCGCCCAAGGGGCTGGCGACGGCGGCACGCGCGCTGCGCGAGGCCGTCCGGCTGATCGTGGCCTGCAAGGCTGACGGCAAGGCCGGCGGCAAGCCGGATCTGGCGCCGCTGAATGACGCGCTGGCGGCCGGCGGCAGCCATCTGGCCGTGCATCCGCTGCCCGACGGCGGCGTCCGCATCGCCCGCATCCACGCCGCCGGTAACGCCGCGCAATGCCTGGTGCCGCTGGCGGAAGCCGCCGCCGACCTGCTCGCCCACGGCGACTTCGGGCGGGTCCGCCAATGCGAGAGCGACGAATGCACGCTCTGGTTCTATGACCGCACCAAGTCGCACCGGCGCCGCTGGTGCAGCATGGCGGTCTGCGGCAATCGCCACAAGGTCGCCGCCTTTCGCAAGCGCGAGGCGGCTGCCGATGAAGACGCTGCATGACGCCATGCCATTGGGCATTCGTTGGTAACCGTTAAAATTAAGTTTGACAGGTTACCAGATTGGCATACACTTCGGAACCAAGCCGATGACGGCCCTCGTTCCCGCTTCCGCTTTCGCTTCCGGAGAATTGCCATGACTGCCACCCCTCAGGTCCACATCCGCTACACCGACACCGACGGCGTGCGCGTCTTCTACCGTGAAGCCGGCGACCCGCAGGCGCCCGTGATGCTGCTGCTGCACGGCTTTCCGACCTCGTCCCACCAGTTCCGCCACCTGATTCCGCAACTGGCGAGCCATTTCCGGGTGATCGCCCCAGACCTGCCCGGCTTCGGCTTTACCGAGGTGCCGGCCGCGCGCCAGTACCGCTACACCTTCGACAACCTCGCCACCACGCTCGGCGCCTTTGTCGATGCCCTCGGGCTGGAGCGCTATGCGATGTACGTGTTCGACTACGGCGCGCCCACCGGCTTCCGGCTGGCCGTGGCCCACCCCGAGCGCGTGACGGGCATCGTCTCGCAGAACGGCAACGCCTATCTCGATGGGCTGGGCGATGCGTGGGCGCCGGTCCGCCAGTACTGGGCCGAGCCCAGCGCGGCCAACCGGCAGGTGCTGCACGACGCCATGCTCCATCTGGAAGGCACGAAGTGGCAGTACGTGCACGGCGTGGCCGACCCGGACAGCGTGGCGCCCGAGTCGTACACGCTGGACGCGGCGCTGCTGGAACGGCCCGGCAACAAGGACATCCAGCTCGACCTGTTCCTCGACTACGCCAACAACCTGAAGCGCTACCCCGATTTCCAGGCGTTCTTCCGCCAGGCGCAGGTGCCTACACTGGTAATCTGGGGCCGCAACGATCCGTTCTTCATCCCGCCCGGCGCCGAGGCGTTCCGCCGCGACAACCCGACCGCCGTGGTGGAGTTGCTGGACACCGGCCACTTCGCGCTGGAGACGCATGGCCAGCACATCGGCCAACGGATTCTCGACGTGCTGGCTCGCTAATTCGCCGCTAACCCCCTCCCTCTTTGCCCTATGAAGCGCCAATTCGACGACCTCCAGCTCGGCAGCATCGAACTGTTCTGCCTGGCCGCGGAACTGAGCAGTTTTA
Organism: Cupriavidus sp. 05T42; assembly: GCF_056396345.1. Lineage (NCBI taxonomy): Bacteria > Pseudomonadati > Pseudomonadota > Betaproteobacteria > Burkholderiales > Burkholderiaceae > Cupriavidus > Cupriavidus sp. 05T42. The sequence goes on along the minus strand of NZ_JBFTLH010000011.1, from coordinate 121,048 downwards.
CCGCGGCGGCGGTGGCGGCGGGGGTCACGCCGGCGGCGGTGAGCCGCAGTGTGTCCCGGCTGGAGGAGCGCCTTGGCGTGCGGCTGTTCGTGCGGACCACGCGGCAGATCCGGCTCACGGACGAGGGGCGGGTCTATTTCGAGCAGAGCCGGCCGGCGCTGGCGCAGCTGGTGGACGCCGAGCGCCAGATCAGCGGCCAGCACGGCACGCCCGCCGGGCGGCTGCGCATCAGCCTGCCCACGCCCTACGCCCACTATCGCGTGCTGCCGGTGCTGCCGGCCTTCCGCGAGCGCTATCCCGAGGTGGACGTCGAGATCCATATCAGCAACCGCAATGTGGACTTTGCCGATGACACCTTCGACCTCTCCGTGCGCGGCCGGGCGCCCGACGACTCCACGCTGATCGCCCGCAAGCTGGAAGACGCCGAGATGGTGGTGGTGGCCACGCCCGCCTACCTGCGCAAGCACGGCACGCCGGCCACGCCGGACGACCTGCCGGCGCACGAATGCATCCAGTTCGATGTCCCGAGCAGCGGCCGGCGCCTGCCATGGATCTTCCAGCAGGAGGGCGAGACCCTGGAGATGGTGACCGCCGGCGCCTATGGCACGGCCGAGGACGCACTGGGCGGCGCCACGCTGGCCCGCGCCGGCGCCGGCCTGTTCCAGACCTACCGCTTCGTGGTGGAGCAGGACCTGCGCGACGGCACGCTGGTGGAGGTGCTGCAGGCCTACGGTGGCTGCACGCGGCCCTTCATGCTGCTCTACCCCCACGCGCGCCACGTCTCGCGCCGGGTGCGGGCTTTCGTCGATTTCCTCGTGGACAAGTTCGCGGCTTGATCCAGGGTAAACCCCTAGCAACGCTCGCCGCGTCGGCGACATGTCTGTCTCGCGTCTCTCCTAGACTGAAGGTCTTTGTCACTCCATCTAGAAAAGGAAGACCATGGCCGCGATCGAAGTGAAGGTGCCGCAGCTCTCCGAATCCGTTTCCGAAGCCACGCTGATCCAATGGAAAAAGCAGGCCGGCGAGGCCGTGACCCGCGACGAGATCCTGGTGGAACTGGAGACGGACAAGGTCACGCTGGAGGTGCCTGCGCCCGCCAGCGGCGTGCTGGCCAGCATCGTCCACCCGGACGGCGCGACCGTGCACGCCGACGAGGTGATTGCGACCATCGATACGGAAGGCAAGCCGGGGGTGACTTCGGCCCCGGCTACCGCCGCAGCGCCGCCCAAGGCCGCACCCGCTCCCGCTGCGGCCTCCGCCCCGGCCGTGCAGGGCGGCGGCGCCGGTGCTGCCGCTTCCGCCACCGCTGACTTCGACGTGATCGTGATCGGCTCCGGCCCCGGCGGCTACATCGCCGCCATCCGCGCCGCGCAGCTCGGCAAGACCGTGGCCTGCATCGAGGAATGGAAGGACCCGGCCGGCAAGCCCCGGCTGGGCGGCACCTGCCTGAACGTGGGCTGCATTCCGTCGAAGGCGCTGCTGGCCTCGTCCGAGCACTTCGAGCAGGCCCAGCACGGGCTGGCCGAGCACGGCGTGCAGGTCAAGGGCGTGACGCTGGACCTCGGCACGATGATCGCGCGCAAGGCCGCCATTGTCGACAAGTTCACGGGCGGCGTGGAGTTCCTGTTCCGCAAGAACAAGGTCACCTGGATCAAGGGCCACGGAAAGTTGCAGAGCCGCGCGGACAACGGCGTGGTCACCGTGGAAGCCAGTGAAGATGGGGGCGGGGGCGGGGGCGGGGGCGGGGGCGAGGGGGCGGCCAAGGCCAAGACCTACACCGCGCGCAACGTGATCATCGCCACCGGCTCCCGGGCGCGCCACTTGCCTAACGTGCCGGTGGACAACGTCATCGTCTCCGACAACGAGGGCGCGCTGTCCTTCGATTCCGTGCCCAAGAAGCTCGCCGTGATCGGCGCGGGCGTGATCGGGCTGGAACTGGGCTCGGTCTGGCGCCGGCTGGGTTCGGAAGTGACCATTCTTGAGGCGCTGCCGACCTTCCTCGGCACCGTGGACGAAGCCATCGCCCGGGAGGCCGCCAAGCAGTTCAAGAAGCAGGGGCTCGCCATCCACCTCGGCGTGCAGATCGGCGAGATCAAGCGCAGCGGCAAGGGCGTGAGCATCGCCTACACCGACCAGGACGGCAAAGCGCAGACACTGGACGCGGACCGGCTGATCGTCTCCATCGGCCGGGTGCCGAACACGGACAACCTCGGGCTGGAGGCCGTGGGGCTGGCCGCCGACGCGCGCGGCTTCGTCCCCGTGGACGATCACTGCCGCACGTCGGTGGCCGGCATCTACGCGATTGGCGACGTGGTGCGCGGCCCGATGCTGGCCCACAAGGCCGAGGACGAGGGCGTGATGGTGGCCGAGGTGATCGACGGCCAGAAGCCGCATATCGACTACAACTGCATTCCGTGGGTGATCTACACCGAGCCGGAGATTGCCTGGGTGGGCAAGTCGGAGGCGCAGCTCAAGGCCGAGGGCCGCGAGATCCGCACCGGCCAGTTCCCGATGTCGGCCAACGGGCGCGCGCTGGGCATGGGCCGGCCGGACGGCTTTATCAAGATGATTGCCGACGCGAAGACGGACGAGCTGCTGGGGGTGCATATCATCGCCGCCAATGCGTCCGACCTGATCGCGGAGGGCGTGGTGGCGATGGAGTTCAAGGCGGCGTCCGAGGACATCGGCATGATCAGCCATCCGCATCCGTCGCTGTCCGAGGTGATGCGCGAGGCCGCGCTGGCGGTGCAGAAGCGTGCGCTGAACATGTAGCGGCCCGGTGATAAGCTGCGGGGCATGGACGCCAAGACCGCTCCGCCGCCCCCAGCCACCCACCTCGACGACCTGCTGCTGTTCCTCCACGTAGTGGAGGCCGGCGGCTTCAGCGCGGCCGAGCGCCAGACCGGCATCGCCAAATCCCGCCTCTCGCGCCGCGTGGCCGAGCTGGAGCGCGCGCTGGGCGTGCGGCTGCTGCACCGATCCACGCAGGCGTTCGGGCTGACGCCCGTGGGCGAGGCCGTGGCCGGCCATGCGCGCCAGGCGGCGGCCCATGTGGCCGAGATTGGCGCGCTGACGCGCCAGTCGCTGACCGAGCCGTCCGGCGTGATCCACCTCCATACCTCCGTGCTGATTGCCGAGACCACGCTCGCGCCGATTCTGGCCGCGTTCGCGCGGGCGCATCCGCAGGTGCGCGTGCAGCTCACGCTGTCCAACCGCTTCGTGGACCTGACCGAGGAGCGGCTCGACCTCGTGATCCGCGCGGCGGTGGTGCCGCTGGCCTCGGAGGACGTGGTGGCGACGCCGGTCGCCACGTCGCGCTCGCTGGTGGTCGGCCATCCTGACCTGTTCCGCGACGCCGGCCTGCCCGCCTCGCTCGACGCCCTGGCCGGCTACCCCTGCCTGGCGCAAGGCACGCTGGCGCAGCCGCGCCCGTGGCAGTTCGTCGACGATGCCGGCGAGCCGTTCGACTGGCCGATCACGCCTGCGATTGCCGTGGACAACCTGATGGCAATGCGCGAACTGGCGATGCGCGGCGCCGGGCTGGCGCAGTTGCCGATGACGATGTGCCGGGACGCCATCGAAGCCGGCACGCTGGTGCCGGTGCTCGGCGCGGTACGCTCGCGCGATGCCACGATCTACGCGATGTACCCGAGCCGGCGCGGCATGACCTCCGCCGTGCGCGCCCTGCTGGCCCTACTCCGGGAGCAGTGGCCCGACGAGGGCTGACTCCCTCGCCCACCCGTTCCAGAATCGGAACGCGACGTTCCAGTCTTCCGGCTTCCCGCACCGGGGGCGCCCCGCTACCTTGTCCGTCATCGACAACCTGGTAACGGAGCAACAATCATGTCCCTGCAAGACAAGGTAGCGGTGGTCACGGGCGCCTCGCGCGGCATCGGCAAGGCCACGGCGCTGGCGCTGGCGGCGCGCGGCGCCCACGTGGCGGTGGTCTACAAGGCGCAACGCGCGGCGGCGGAGGCCGTGGTGGCCGCGATCCGGGCCGCCGGTGGGCAGGCGGACGCCTTCCAGGCCGATGTGGCCGATCCGGCCTCGGTGCGCGCGCTGGCGCAGGCGGTGGGGCAACAGCACGGGCGCATCGACGTGCTGGTCAACAACGCCGGCGTGTTCGGCGCCCGCCCGCTGGCGGAACTCGACGCGGCATTCTTTGCCGAACAGTTCGACAACAACGCGCTCAGCGTGATGCTGACGACGCAAGCCTTCGCCCCGCTGTTTGGGGATCATGGCGGCAGCATCGTCAACGTGTCGAGCAACCTCGCGCACGCGCCCACCGCGCCGACCAGTGTCTACTCGGCCAGCAAGGCCGCCGTGGACGCCCTCACCCGCGCCTTCGCCATGGAGCTTGGCGCGCGCCGCATCCGCGTCAATGCCGTCGCCCCGTTTATCACGCGCACGGACATGACCGCGGGCATTCCCGACGACGAACGGCGGCACCTCGCCGCCGAAACCCCGCTGGGCCGACTGGCCGAGCCGGAGGACGTTGCCCGTGTGATCGTGGCGCTGGCGTCTCCGGACATGGCCTGGGTCACCGGGCGGTCGATCCTTACCGATGGCGGCTTCACCGACTGACGCCGCCATCCCCCTCAGGAGTTTCCTCCCCCATGTTGTTGCCGATTCTGCTGCTGGCTGCGGCCGGCTTTACCGTGCTGACCACGGAATTCCTGATCGTGGGCCTGCTGCCCGGGCTTGCGCGCGACCTCCACGTCAGCGTGGCGCAGGCCGGGCTGCTGGTCTCGCTGTTCGCCTTCACGGTGGCCGTCACCGGCCCGCTGCTGACCGCGCGCGTGGCGGCGCACATCGGCCCACACACCGGCCCACACACCGGCCCGCACGCGCGGCGGCGCGTGTTCGTGGTCATCCTCGTGCTGACCGCGCTCTCGAACGCGCTGGCGGCGATTGCGCCGAACCTCGGCGTGCTGGCCATCGCGCGGCTGGTGCCGGCGCTCGGCGTGGCCGTGTTCTGGTCGCTCGCCTGCGAGACCGCCGTGGCGGCGCTCGGCGCGGCCCGGGCCGGGCGGGCGTTGTCGATCATGGCCTATGGCATGGTCGGTGCCACCGTGTTCGGCATTCCGCTCGGCACGCTGATCGGCGATGCCTTCGGCTGGCGCACCGCCTTCGGCGTGCTGGCCGCGCTGGCGCTGGTCAAGGCGCTGCTGCTGACGCGCCTGCCGCCCACCGCCGCCGCCACCCCGCCGCTGCCGTTCGCGGCGCAGCTACGGCTGGCGCGGCAGCCGGCCATCCTCGGGCACGTGGCGCTGTCGGTGCTGTCGTTCACGGGGATGTTCATCGCCTACACCTATCTGGCCGATTTCCTGGAGCGGCTGGGCGGGCTGTCCGGGCCGGCGGTGGGCTGGACGCTGATGGCGTTCGGCGCGATGGGGCTGGTCGGCAACCATTTCGGCGGCCGGCTGGTGGACCGCAGCGCCCTGCGCGCGACGCTGGTGTTCAGCGGCTGGCTGGCACTCAGCCTGGCGCTGGTGGCGTGGGCCGCGCCGTGGTCGCCCGCCCTGTTCGCGGTGCTGGCGGTCTGGGGCATCGCGCAATCGGCGCTGTTTATCGTCAATAACGTCCGGCTGATGCAGGCGGCACCCTCGGCACAGGCGCTGGGCTCCGCGCTCAATATCTCGGGCGCGAACGCGGGCATCGGCATCGGGGCCATCCTGGGCGGGCGCGTGATCGACGGGCCCGGCATCGCATGGATCGGCGTGGCGGCGGCAGTCGTGGTGGCGGGGTCGGCGGTGCTGGCGTGGCGGTTGCTGGGGCGACCGACCGCGCCTGCCGTCAATCGGCGGTCGAGGCGTGACGCTTGCGATAGTCCGCAGGCGTCACCCCCACCACGCGCATGAACGCGCGGCGCAGCGTATCGACACTCGAAAAGCCGCACTCACCCGCTACCTGCTTGGGCGCGAGGTGGCCGGCCTCCAGCAGTTGCCGCGCGGCAGTCACGCGTGCTGCTTCTACCCAGCTGGCCGGCGTGACGCCGACTTCCTCGCGGAACAGCCGCGTCAGGTGGCGCGGACTCACGCCGACGCGCGCGGCGAGGCTGGGCACATCGTGGGAATCCGCCGGATGCGCGGCCACCCAGCGCTGGAGTTCCTGCAAGGCCGAGCGGTTGGCCAGCGCGGGCGCCGCACTGCGGCGGAACTGCGCCTGCCCGCCGGGCCGCTTGAAGAACATCACCAACTGGCTGGCCACGCGCATGGCGAGTTCGCGCCCGAGATCCTCTTCGACCAGCGCCAGCGCAAGGTCCAGCCCCGCCGTCACGCCGGCCGCCGTGCGCAGCTTGCCGTCGCGCACGTGGATGGCGTCGGCATCCACGGTCACGCCCGGGAAACGCGCCGCCAGCCGGTCCGCGCCCGCCCAGTGCGTGGTTACGCGCCGCCCCTCCAGCAGGCCGGCATCGGCCAGCAGAAAGGCGCCGCTGCACACCGAGCCGTAGCGGCGTGCGCGCGGCGCCACGGCGCGAATCCAGTCCAGCACGATCGGTTCGGTCGGGGTCTCGCCCGCATGTGGCGCACCCGCCACCAGCACGGTATGGGGACGGGGCAGCGCCGCCCCGAGCGGGTCTTCCTCGACCAGCAGATCCGCCAGCAGCCGGACGCCTGACGAGGCCCGGATCGGCCCGCGCCGCACGCCAACCACCTGGAGTGCATAGACCTGCCGGCCGGCCTGGGCATTGGCTTCCGCGAAGACGTCGAGGGGCCCGGAGACATCCAGCAACTGCACGCCTTCGATGGCCAGCAGCACGATGGTGCGGGGGGTGGTCATGGTGAAAAATCCCTGAGCATTGCTGTCGCGTCGCGATCCGTCCGGTTTGGCCCAAAACGTCGCACTACGACGATTGAAGACATGGTACTCCCGCTCCTACACTCGTTTCAACCCCAAACGAAAGGAGCCAGCCATGCAATTCACCCTGGGCGACATCGCCATCCCTGACAGCCAATTGGCCCGCGACATCACGCAACTGGTCCGCGACACCGAATCCACGCTGCTGTTCAACCACTCGAGCCGCGTGTACTACTTCGCGGCGCTGGCCGGCAAGCAGCGTGGCCTGCCATACGACCCCGAACTGCTCTACGCGGGCACGATGTTCCACGACATGGGCCTGACGCCGGCGCACAGCAGCCCGGACAAGCGCTTCGAGGTGGATGGTGCCAACGCGGCGGCGGACTTCCTGCGCAGCCGTGGCATCGCGCAGGCGGACATCGACAAAGTCTGGACAGGTATCGCGCTGCACACCACGCCCGGCATTCCCGAGTTCATGGACCCGGTGGTGGCGCTGGTGACGGCTGGCGTGGAGATGGACGTGCTGGGCATCCGCTACGAGACGTTTGCCGATGAAGACCGCGAGCGCGTGGTGCAGGCGTATCCGCGCACCCCGCACTTCAAGGAAGACATTATTCAAGCGTTTTACGATGGCATTCGCCACAAGCCGGACACCACGTTCGGCAACGTGAAGGCGGATGTGCTGGCCGACAAGGACCCGCACTTCCATCGCGGCAATTTCTGCAGCGTGATCCGCTGCTCGCACTGGCACGGCTGAGGCCCGCGCCCCCCCGCTCTCTATATCTATATAGAGAGATAGCGGCTCACCACGGCGCGGAGGGTCTGGAAGCTGACCGGCTTGGACAGCACCGTATCGATGCCGGCCCGGAGGCAGGCCAGGCGCGCCTCCGGGCCGGCCGTGGCCGTGATGGCGACGATGGGCAGCCGCCCGGCGCGCTTGCCGCCCTCCGCCGCCCGGATCCGGCGGGCCAGCGCCAGTCCGTCCAGCCCCGGCAGGCCCAGGTCCGTCAGCAGCAAGGCGGGCCGTGGGTCCTGCTGCACGGCGGCCCACGCTTCCTCGCCGGAGCGGCAGGGCTGGGCCACGCAGCCGCCGATGCCGGCGAGCTGGTCCTCCAGCACCAGCAGGCTGACCGGATGGTCCTCGGCCACGACGATGCGGGGAACGGGTAGCTGGGAAGACTGGGAGGGGGCAGGCACGGCGGCGGCAGGCAGGTGGCAGAACATGCTGTCATCCTGCCTGCGGAAGTCGCCGCAGAGGTGCGGAAATTTCTGCAAATGGCTGCGGAAATTTCCGAAGATGGTGTCCGATTTGTTACGACACCGCGTTGCGGAGCGGCGTCTGCGTGATCCAGCGGCCCAGGTTGTCGAGGAAGATCTCGACCACGCGCGCCGCGTTGCCATCGGAAAAGCCGGCGCTGTGCGGCGTGGCGATGACGTTGGGCAGCGTCCAGAGCGGCGAATCCGCAGGCAGCGGCTCGTGGGCGAAGACATCGAGATAGGCACCCGCCAGCCGGCCGCCCTGCAGCGCGGCGATCAACGCCGGCTCGTCCACCACCTCGCCACGCGACACGTTGACCAGCCGCGCGCCCTTCGGCAGGCTGTCCAGCGCGGCGGCGCTCAGCAGCCCGCGCGTTTCATCCGTCAGCGGGCAGGCCAGCACCAGCCAGTCCGTGCGCGGCAGCACCGCCGGCACATCGGCGAAGGTCACGGTCTCGAAGCCCTCCCCCGCCGGCGTGGCGCGCTGGCGCACCACCACCACCGACATCCCGAACAGGCGCAGCACCGCGCCGATCTGCTGGCCGATCGGCCCCCAGCCGACGATGGTCGCCGTCTGGCCGTGCAGGTCGCGCGGCATGTCGGCGCCCATCAGCGGGGCCCAGCGGCGTTCACGCTGGGTGGCCAGCATCTGCGGCAGGTGCCGCGCCAGCGCCAGCAGCCCGGCCAGCGCCGTCTGCGCCACCACGCTGGCATTGGCACCCGACGAAGTCGTCACCGTCACCCCCTGCTGGCGCAGTTCGCCGAACACCGGGCGGTCGGCGCCGGCCGAGTGCGTGTGGGTCCAGCGCAGCGAGGGCGCCTCCAGCATCGCGGTGTAGAAGCGCCGCGTGGCCGGTTGCACCTCGTGCTTGGTCGAGCGCCCCGTCACATCGCGCGAGACGAAGGCGATGTCGGCGTCGATGGGCCGGGCGTCGTCCACGGCCGGCGGGGCCACGGGAACCCAGTCCCGGCCTGCCATGGCGGCGGCGATGGTGGCGGTGATCGCGTCGCCATGGGCGCGCAGCGCCGCTTCGGAGAGCAGGATGCGCACGGGCGCAGCGGAGGCGGAGGAGGCAGCGGATGCAGTCATGGCGTCAGTCTACCGTCGCTCCCGAGGCTTTGACGACCACCTTCCACTTGTCATACTCCTTGCGCGTGAACTTGCCGAACTGCTCGGGCGTGCCGCCCACCGGGTCGGCGCCCTCGCGGATCATCTGCGCCTGCAGCGACGGCAGCACCTCGTTCACGGCCTGATTCACCTGCGTGATGACGGTCTTCGGCGTGCCCTTGGGCGCGAAGATGCCGAACCACGAGCCGGCCTCGAAGCCCGGGAAGCCCTTCTCGGCCACTGCCGGCACCTCCGGCAGCGAGCGCGAGCGCTTGGCGCTGGTCACCGCCAGCGCGCGCAGCTTGCCGGCCTGGATGTGCGAGATCACCGACGGAATCGTCGCGAACATGAACTGGATGCGGCCGGACAGCAGGTCGTTCAGGGCATCGGCGCCCTTGTAGGGCACGTGCGTGGCCGGCGCGCCGATGCGCTCCGACAGCATGAAGCCGGACAGGTGCGACGAGGTGCCCACGCCCGTCGAGCCATAGTTCAGCTTGCCCGGATTGGCCTTGATGTAGGCGACGAACTCCTCGAAGGTCTTGGCTGGCACCGAGGGATGCACCACCAGCACGTTCGGCACGTCGGCGATCTGCACCACCGGCACGAGGTCCGCCAGCGGGTCGTAGTTCAGCTTCTTGTAGAGCGTCTGGTTGATCGAGATCGGGCCGACCGAGTCCACCAGCAGCGTGTAGCCGTCCGCCGGGGCGCGCACCACGTACTCGGTGCCGATGTTGCCGCCCGCGCCGGGGCGGTTTTCCACCACGAACGATTGCTTGAAGCGCTGGCCCAGGTGCTGGCTCACGCTGCGGGCCAGCATGTCGGTGGTACCGCCGGCGGTGAAGGCCACCACCACGCGCACGGGCTTGGTCGGGTATTCGTCGGCGGCCTGGGCGGGGGCGGCCAGGGTGACCAGCGCGGCGCCGGCAGCCAGTGCCGCGCTCAGGTAGGGGGTCAACCATCGACCGGGGGCGAATCGAGGCATGTTGGTTCTCCTGTTGATGCGGCAGCCGTCTTCGCGGCCGCCGTCGTGGTGATAAGACGCAAAAATCAATGCTTAGCCGAAGTCGTACAGCCGTGCCGGGTTGTGCACCAGCACGCGCTCGCGGCTGGCGGCGTCCGGCAGCCAGCGCGCCAGCAGGTTGAACAGCACGCCGTCGTCAGGCATCTGGGCGGACTCGAAGTAGTTGATGTGCGGCCAGTCGGAGCCCCACACCACCTGCTCCGGGTTGGCCTGCATCAGCGCCGCGACGAAGGGATCGACCTGTTCGTACGGCGCGCCGGCCGGCTGGAGCCGGTCAGCACCCGAGATCTTGGTCCAGGCCACCCCTTCCGCCAGCAGCGCGCAGAGCGCCTGGAAGCCGGGGTCCGCTACCCCGCGCGAGGTGGCCATGCGGCCCATGTGGTCGATCACCAGCGGCAGGCCCAGCGCCTTGAGGCGCGGGCCTAGCGTGACGAGGTCCGGCGCATGGATCCAGATCTGCGCGTGCCAGCCACGCGCGGCGAGGCGCGGGGCCAGCGCTTCGAGCACCTCGATGCCCACGCCGTTGCGATACACGGCGTGGCCATCCACCTGATACAGGTTGATGCGCACGCCGCGCACGCCGGCGGCGTGCCAGGCGTCCAGCTCGGCGTCCGTGGTGTCCGGCGACGGCACCACGATGCCGCGCAGGCGCGTGGGGTACTGGCGCAGGGCGTCGGTCACCACGCTGTTGTCGGTGCCGCTGGCGCTGGCCGTGACGAGCACGCCGCGCGTGAGCCCGAGTTCGTCCAGATGGGCGATAAAGGCGTCGGCGGGATGCTCGGCCGGCGTGTAGCTGCGGTCCATCGCGAGCGGATAGCGCGCGAACGGGCCGAACACGTGGGCATGGCTGTCACAGGCGCCGGCGGGCGCGCGGAACACCGGTGCGGTGAGGGTCTGGAGCGGGGGCAGGCAGGGGCGGGTCATGGTCGATGGCGTCCGGTCGATACGTTCGGCGTTATTCCGGGGCCTTCAGGCGCCCGGCGGCGGCCAGCGTCTGCGCGCGGGCATCCTCGCGTTGCAGCGAGGCCAGCAGTTCCTGCGGCGACGAGGCCTGCGCCACGCTGCCCACGGTCAGCAGGCGGCTCTTGACGGCGCCTTCGGCCAGCACCTTGCGCAGCGCGCTGTTCAGCGCCTCGATGACCGCTGCCGGCGTGCCGGCCGGGGCCAGCAGGCCCGTAGCCGTGGTCGCCTCGAAGTTGGCCAGCCCGGATTCGCGCAGCGTGGGCACCTTCGGCAGCGCGGCATCGCGCTCGCGCGACATCACGGCCAGCGCACGCAGGGCGCCGGACTGGATATGCGGTGCCGAGCTGGTGAGCTGGTCCACCACCATGTCGATCTGGCCGCCCATGAGGTCGATCAGCGCCGGCGCGGAGCCCTTGTAGGGCACCTCGTTCAACTGGATCCTGGCGGCGTCCTCGAGCTGGAGCGTGGCCATGTGGTTGGTGGTGCCGGGGCCGGCGTGGCCGGTGGTGGTCTTGCCGGGGTTGGCACGCGCGTGGGCCAGCAGCGCGCCGATGTCCTTGAAACGCGTGTCGTTGCCCTTCACCACGATCACCAGCGCCGTGGTGGACACCAGCCCCACCGGGCTGAAGCTGGCCAGCTTGAAGCTGGTGCGCGTCATCTTCGGCAGCACCACGATGGCGTTGGGCGTGGTCACCAGCAGCGTGCTGCCGTCCGGCTCGGCGCGGGAGACCGCCGTCGCGCCGATCACGCCGCCAGCGCCGGGCCGGTTATCGACGATGACGTTGCGGCCGAGGCTCTGCTCCAGCGCCGGGGCGATGGCGCGGGCCACCACGTCCAGGTTGCCGCCCGGGGCGAACGGCACGACCAGCGTGATCGGCTTGTTGGGCAGGCCGCCTTGCGCGCGGGCCGACATGACATAGGGGGCGACGCCGAGCGCAAGCATTTGCGCCAGCAGGGTTCTGCGTTTCATACATCTCACTCCGTTCAGGGCTTTCTTCTGACCTGATTCATCGTTCAAGGCGAGGCCGCCCTGCAATCCCGTTCCATGCGGCCCCTGGGGGACTCCGCCGCCGTCTGATTTACGTCTTAGTCGCGGTAGCTGGGGTCCAGGCGATCGAGCTTGCGCAGCAGCGCCGGCCATTCCATCACGCCGTACGGACGGCGCGTGCCGGGCTGGTAGTTGTTCCAGGTTTCCTGCAGCACGTCTGCCGGCACATCGCGCAGCGGCGTGCTGCACGACATCGCGGCCACCTGCGAGCGGCAGGCCAGCTCCAGGCGGTGCATCCAGTTGAAGGCTTCGCCCACGGTGTTGCCCACGGTCATCGCGCCGTGGTTGCGCAGGATCAGCGCCTCGCCCGTGCCCAGGTCGGCAATCAGCGATTCCTGCTCGGCGGTGTCGAGCACCACGCCCTGGTACTCGTGATAGCCGATCTTCAGGAAGCGCATGGCGGTCTGGGTGATCGGCAGCAGCCCGCAGTCGAGCGAGGAAATGGCCATCGATGCCCAGCTATGGGTGTGGATGACGCACGCCACTTCCGGGCGCGCGTGGTGGACGGCGCTGTGGATCACGTAGCCGGCCTTGTTGATGCCGTAGCCGAGGTCGCCGAAGTCCGGCTTGGCGAGGATCTTGCCGTCGTGGTCCACCTTGATCAGGCTGGACGCGGTGATCTCCTCGTACATCATGCCGTAGGCATTGATCAGGAAGGCGTTCTCCTCGTCCGGCACGCGGACCGAGATATGGTTGGCCATCATGTCTGCCATGCCATACAACTCCACGAGGCGGTAGCAGGCGGCCAGGTCCACGCGGGCCTGCCACTCCGCCTCGCTGCACTGGCCGCGCATCGACGGAATGTTCAGCACACCGGGCTTTGTCATGATGAGTCTCCTTTGGGGATGGTTGGATTCTGTGCGAGCTTGTCAGTCTGCGCCGAGCGCGAGATCGCTAGGCCGACGCTTCTCGATATTCCACTTCAGCAATGCCGCGCTGCGGAAGATGCCGTGGGCGAACTTGCCGTACGGCAGCGTCAGGAACAGCGCCATCACGATGCCCAGGTGCACGGCCAGCAGCGCGGCCATGGCGGACGTGTCGCGCCAGGCCAGCAGCGCCAGGCCGCTGGCGCTGGTCAGGAACAGCAGCGCGATGAAGCCACGGTCCATCGGGCGCTGGCTGGCATCGCCCGTGTTGGGGTCGCGGCGCAGGTTCAGCCACAGCAGGCCGGCCGGGCCGACCAGCAGCCCGATGCCGCCCGCGATGCCCAGCAGCACCGGCAGGCTCGTCACCGGGTACGGCGCGTGGTAGTCCAGCAGGTAGTGGTACAGCGTGGCCACCGTGGTGGCGGCGAAGCACAGCATGAAGCCGTAGAACGTGAAATGGTGGAAGCGGCGGCGCGCCAGCGTGAAGGCATCGTCGGCATTGTTGCAGCCCTGGCCATGACCGCCGTCGAGGTACTTGAGCCGCAGCGCGTCGTGCGCGGCGCCGCCAACAGCCGAACCGCGTGACTCGCCCGGCCGCGTGCCCGGCGAGACCTGCCGCCAGAAGCGCGTGACACCCACGCCCAGCGCGCAGATCGCGAACAGGAACACCACGCCGAACATCGCCGCCAGCAGGTTGTGCGGGAAGATCGCGTAGAAATTGCCGGCCAGCGGTGCATGCAGCAGGCTGCCGCGCATGGCGAGCACCATCAGCAGGAACAGCGCCAGCCCGCCGGACAGCGCCAGCGCCGTGGTCAGGCCGGCGCGGCGGTACAGCCCGCCCAGCGCAGCCGGGAACGCGTAGTCGCCATAGGTCTGCACGCGCACCTTGGCCATCGCCTGGGGGATGTTCACCGCGAACTCGTGCGGCGGCGCGTACTGGCAGGCGTGGTAGCAGGCGCCGCAGTTGTGGCAGAGGTTGGCCAGGTAGTGGATGTCCGCCTTCGGGAATTCCAGCCGGCGCGTCATGGCCGGGAACACGGCGCAGAAGCCCTCGCAATAGCGGCAGGCGTTGCAGATCTGCAGGGTCCGGGCGACTTCGCCCTCGTCGGCGGTCAGCGGCAGCACGCCCTGTGCCAGCGCCGCCGCCTCGCGCGTCAGCGCTTCAAGATGTTGCATGGTCGAATTCCTGTGATGCACGGGCGCGTTGGCCCTTTGCCGGGGCGAGTGCCGCCTTGGCTGCCTGCGTGCCGGCGATGCGGCCGAACGCCGTGCCGATGGCCATCCCCACGCCGGCCGTATAGCCCTTGCCGAGCACGTTGCCGGCCATCATCTCACCGGCCACGAACAGGTTGTCGCTGGGCTGGCCGCCGAAATGCACGGCCGAATCCTCGTTCACCTTCAAACCCAGGTAGGTGAAGGTGATGCCGGGGCGCAGCGCGTAGCCGTAGAACGGCGCGGTATCCAGCGGGCGGGCCCAGTGGGTCTTGGACGGGGTCACGCCCTCGGTGTGGCAGTCGTCGAGCACGGTGTGGTCGAACTTGCCCACGCGGCAGGCGGCGTTGTAGTCGTTGATCGTGCGCATGAAGGTGGCTTCGTCGAGGCCGAGCTTGCGCGCGAGTTCCGGCAGCGTGTCGGCCTTCACGCCCGGGAACACTGGCGGCATGAAGCGGCCCACGGCCTTGGCGTCGATGATCGAGTAGCCGATCTGCTGCGGCTGCTGGGCCACCAGCCGGCCCCAGATCGCATAGCGCTTGGGCCAGAAGTCCTCGCCTTCGTCGTAGAAGCGCTCGGCATTGGCGTTCAGCACCACGCCCAGGGACACGCAGTCGATCCGCGTGCAGATGCCGCCGTCGTAGAGCGGCGCGCGGGCGTCGATGGCCACGCAGTGCGACTGGGACGGATCGCCGATGGCATCCGCGCCCGCCTCGATCATGTATTTCAGCAGCACACCCATGTTGAAGCGCGTACCACGGATCAGGAAGTTGTCCGCCGGCCATTCGCCGCGCTCGTTCTGGCCCCAGGCCTCGCGCAGCCATTCGCGGTTCGACTCGAAGCCGCCGGCGGCCAGCACGCAGGCGCGGGCCTCGATCCGCTCGGCGCCGATGCGCGCCGCCACGAAGCGGCCGCCATCCAGCTCGATGGCATCGACCGGCGCGTTGTAGCGGATCTGCACGCCGAGCTGCTCGGCGCTGCGGTAGTAAGCGTTGACGAGGGCCTTGCCCCCGCCCATGAAGAAGGCATTGGTGCGCGCCACGTGCAGCGCGCCCGAGAGCGGCGGCTGGAAGTGGACGCCATGGCTGCGCATCCAGTCACGGCAGTTCGACGAGGCCCGGATGGCCATCCGGGCCAGCCGCTCGTCGGTCAGCCCGCCGGTGACCTTGAGCAGATCCTGCCAGTACTCCTCCTCGGGGTAGGCATCGATCAGCACGTCTTGCGGCGCGTCATGCATGCAACGCAGGTTACGGGTGTGCTGGGAGTTGCCGCCGCGCCATTCGCGCGGGGCGGATTCGAGCAGCATCACGCTGGCGCCGGCCTCGCGGGCCATCAGCGCAGCGCACAGGGCAGCGTTGCCGCCGCCAATCACAAGGACGTCGATCATGGCCGGGCGCCCTCGCGGGGTGTTTGAGTGGGGTTGGACACGACTTTTTCTATGGCTTCGGGAGTCTGAGCCGGACTGTATCCGCCCGCCGGACCGCTGCTAACCCCTTGACGGGCATGGGGGTATCACGATTTGTGATGGGGGTCCGGGGAAGTTCCGGGCCAGTCCGGGGAAATTTCAGAGCTGTCTCATAGGCAAGGGGCTCGCGGTGGGGGAAAGTTGCGTTGGCGGCACCTTCCAGGTGCCCGCTTCCCCGACTTTTGGAGTCCAAGACCATGAACGAACATCCCACCGACCCGGCCACCCTTCCCGAGCCGCCCAAACCCTTGACGATTGAGGAAATAGACGATGCCATCGGCGACGCCATCGTCGAATCGGTGCTCCGGAAACTCAATGGGCCGTACGAGGACGATCCGGATGACGGGCCGCTGAGCCCCGAGGAAATCGCGGACATTGAGGCGCGGCTGGAAAAGGTGTTGCAGAGATATGCTGCGGAGGAGCGCCAATGATAGGACTCGACACTTGTGTGCTAGTCCGGCACTTCACGCAAGACGATACCCCTCAGGCTCGACACGCCAGCCGCGTGATCGCATCGTTTTCCAGTGGGTGCCGCGGTTTTGTGCCGCTGGCCGCCCTCGTTGAACTCGTCTGGGTGCTCAAGAAGCGATACGCCTTCACCCGCAAGCGCATCACGCGCGTGCTGGTGGCCTTCCTCGAATCCCACTGGATCGTCCTGGAATCGTACGCAACCGTATGCCGTGCCATGGTCCGCTACGGGAAGACAGGCATCGACTTCGGCGATTGCGTCATTCTGGAAAGCTGCCAGAGCATGAGATGCAGATTCATCTACACGTTCGACAGGCGCGCGTCACGCGTGCCTGGCTTCCGCCGCGTTCCAGACTGAGCCGCATGTCACCCCTCGATCAACCGCGCCCCTCTCCACCCCCCGGACTTCACCAGTCCGCGGGCGGTGTCGGCCAGTACCACCCGCAGCGCCAGGGCGGCGGGCGACAGTTCGTCGTCGGACAGGCTGCACAGCAGGTTGCGCCGGCCCACGCTCGGGTCGTCGATCTGGGCGAGGTGGAAGCGCGTGGCGGCGTCCGGGTACCGTCCTACCGCCGCCCAGGGCTGGAGCGTGGCGCCGAAGCCCATGTCCACGGCGGACATCAGCATCGCCAGCGAGTCCACCTCCTGGATCACGCGCGGCGCCACCTTGGCGCGGGCGAACGCGGCGTCCAGCGTGCTGCGCAGGCCGTGCACGCCGGTCGGCATGATCAATGGCACCTCGGCAAGGTCGGCCATGCCAAGCTGGGTGGGCGGCTCCGCCTTGCCCTGGGGCAGCGCCTGCCGGGACTGGATCAGGAACAGCGTCTCCTCCAGCAGCGGCAGCACGGTCCAGCGCCGGGCGGCATGCGTGTCGAACAGCACCGCGAGGTCGAGCTGGCGGGCGTTGAGCATGGCGGTCAGGTGGCCGGACAGGCTTTCGACGATATGCAGGCGCACATCGGGGTAACGCTCCCGCATGGCGCGGATCAGCGGCACGCCGATCACCGACGCCGTGGTCGGCGCCAGCCCCACGCTCACGGTGCCGGAAAGGCGCGCGTGATGGGCCGCGCGCCGCGCCTGCTCGGCATGGCGCAGCGTCAGCTGGGCTTCGTGGAAAAAGGCCAGGCCGGCCTCGGTGGGGGTCACGCCCTGCGGCGTTCGGCGCAACAGCCGGGTGGAAAGCTCGCCTTCGAGCCGGCTGATCTGCTGGCTGACGGCCGACTGCACCATGTCCAGCTCGAGCGCGGCACGGCTCATGCTGCCAAGCTCGACCACCCGGACGAAATACTGAAGCTGGCGCAGTTCCATCGGTCTCCCCCGTTCTCGCGGATCCCTGCCGCGCCGGCGGGATTCGACCTGTTGTTCCGGGGTCTTATACCAGATGTACGGGGGCCGCGCGTGGCGCGGGCACCCCGGGCGCCGTCAGGCTTCGTCGGCGCCGCTGTACCAGTCCACGGTCTGGTCGAGGTAGACCAGACCCTTGGCCGCGAGGGCCGGGCGCATGTTGTACATGTCCACGCCGAGTACGCCGGAGGCGAGTTTGTCGCGCTTGGACAGCTCCAGCGCCTCGCGCTCGGCCGCCTTTTGCGCGATGTCCTGCGCCTGCGGGCGCGCCACCACGACCACGCCGTCGTCGTCCGCCACGATCACGTCGCCCGGCCGCACAGTGGCGCCGGCGCAGACCACCGGCACGTTCACGGCACCCACGGTTTCCTTCACGGCGCCCTGCGCGTGCACGGCGCGGGACCAGACCGGGAAGCCCATCGCGTTGAGGGTGCTGACATCGCGCACGCCGCCGTCGATGATCAGGCCGCGCGCGCCGCGTGCCTTCAGCGACGTGGCCAGCAGGTCGCCGAACAGGCCATCGGTGCAGTCGCTGGTCAGGGCCACCACCAGCACGTCGCCCGGCTGGATCATTTCCACGGCCACGTGGATCATCCAGTTGTCGCCGGGGTGCATCAGCGCGGTCACGGCGCTGCCGGAGATCGCCGTGCCGGACTGGATCGGCCGCAGGTACGGCTTCATCAGGCCGGTGCGGCGCTGCGCCTCATGCACCGTGGCCACGCCCAGCTTGCCGAGCGACTCGATCGCGGCGGGTGCCGCGCGCAGGATATTGCGGTAGGCAATCGTCTTCATGCCAGCACCTCCGAAACTTGGGGAAACACGCGTGCATAGCCTTCGCCGTACTGCACCTTGCGATCGGAATTCCGCGTGGCCTGCGCCCCGCGCTGGAGCGCCACCCGGGTGTAGTACTCCCACAGGTGCTCCTGCGCGGCCATGGTCGTGAACGCGCGCTGCTTCTTCTCCCAGACAGAGGAGATGTCCAGCAGCACGTCCGGCTTCCAGTTGCACTGCTCGGGCTGGTGCGGCTCGAACAGGAACACCGGCGGCGCGCCGATCACCGGCACTTCGGGCTTGTAGCCGTGGGCCTGGGCAATCACACGCGCCTCTTGCGCCACATGCGTGGCGAGCGGGTGGTCGAAGTTGTAGATGTCCTCGCGCGAGTGGCTCAGCACCAGTTTGGGACGGATGTCGCGGTAGATGTCGGCCAGACGCAGCAGCGCCTCGTCGGGCACGCGCATCGGATAGTCGCCGAGGTCGAAGCACTCCAGCGTGCCACCGAGGATCTCGGCGGCGCGCTGCGCCTCTTCATGACGGGCGGCCTTCACGCGGTCCATCGTCATGCCCGGCTGGCGCCACATCTTGGCCGATTCGCCGCGCTCGCCGAACGACAGGCAGACGATGCGCACGTGGTAGCCGCGCTCGGCGTAGAGCGCGATGGCGCCGCCGGCGCGCCAGACGAAGTCAGCCGCGTGGGCGCTGACAACCAGGATGGACGGCTGGGTAGCCGCGGCCGTGGCAGTGGAAGGAGCAGTGTTTTGGGACATACCTAATACCAGTCAGGGTGAGACTCAGTCGGCCGTGATACCGGCCTTGCGGATAACGCCCGCCCAGGTCGTGGTTTCGGTGCGCACGAACTGGCCGAAGGCTTCCGGCGTGCCGGGCAGGATGGTCACGCCCAGTTGGGTGAGCTGCTTGCGCACGTCGGCGTCGGCCAGCGCGGTGTTGGCGGCGGCATTGAGCTGCTTGATGATCGCGGGCGGCGTCTTGGCGGGCGCCACGAGGCCCCACCAGACCGAAGCGGTGAAGTTGGGCAACCCTTCCTCGCGCGAGGTCGGCACGTCCGGCAGCAGGGCCGAACGCTTGGCGCTGGCCACGGCCAGCGGGCGCAGCGTGCCGGCGTGGATATGGGTGATGACCTCGAGCGGGTTGATCGGCATAAAGGTGATCCGTTCGCCGAGCAGGTCGGTGATGGCGGGGGCGCCACCCTTGTACGGCACGTGCAGCACGTCGATGCCGGCGGTGTCCTTGAGCATTTCGCCGGCCAGATGGCCGGAACTGCCGTTGCCGGCGGACGCGTACGCCAGCTTGCCGGGCTGGGCCTTGGCCTGGGCGACGAGGGTCTTCAGCGAGTCGATCTTCGACTTGGCGGGCACCACCACGACCAGCGAGGCCTCGCCCACGCGCGCCACGGGCGCGAAGTCGGTGGCGGGGTTGAAGGACAGCTTGGCGAACAGCGCCGAATTGGTGGCGAGGCTGTTGGACGCCATCATGATCGTGTAGCCGTCAGCCGGCGACTTGGCGACGATGTCCAGGCCGATATTGGTGCTGGCGCCCGGGCGGTTGTCGACGATGATCGGCTGCTTGAGCGCCTGGCTCATCTTCTGGCCGACGGCGCGCGCCACGATGTCCACCGCGCCGCCAGCGGCGTACGGCACGACCAGACGGATGGGCTTGTCCGGATACGCCTCGGCGGCCTGCGGGGCCGAGACGGCCAGGCCAAGGGTGGCGGCCAGCAGCGTGGCGAGCGAGTTGATCAAGAACGGGCGGCGCGCGCCCTGCGAAACACGACGACGAGCGGACCCGCGCATTGTCTTCTCCAGGTTTCTTTTAAGTGCGCCCATTCTGTGCAGCCGTCGTGATACTGTCCAATATGTTTTCAGGTGGCTTGTTATTTCGATTTCGAATCATGGATTTTCGCCAACTCCGATATTTCGTGGCCGTAGCCGAGGCGTTGAGCTTCAGTGAAGCCGCCCGCAAGCTGCATGTGAGCCAGCCGCCACTCAGCATCCAGATCAAGGCTTTGGAGGAGGAATTGGGCAGTGCGCTGCTCGAACGCTCCCGCCATCACGTGGCGCTGACGCCCGCCGGGGCGCTGTTCCTGGACAAGGCCCGCGATGCGCTGGCCACGCTGGATCAGGCGCGCGAGGTGGTGAAGCAGGTGGCATCGGGCGATGCCGGGGAGATTCGGGTGGGATTCACGGCATCCGTGCCGATGCATGACGTCTTTCCGCGCGCCGTGCATCAGTTCCGCGAGGCACACCGCAACGCCACCCTCCAGTTGGTGCATATGTCGACCGGGCAGCAACTGCAGCAGCTTGAGCAGGGCGAGATCGATATCGGCTTCCTGCGGCCGTCGCCACAGTTTCGGCCACCGGCCAGCATCACGGTGCGGGAGGTGCTGGCAGACCGCCTCGTGGCCGTACTGCCGGTCAGCCATGCGCTGGCGCGCGAAGGGAGCGATGACCGGGATGGCGCGGCAGGTATCGACATCGCCGAGCTATCCGCCGAGCGCTTCCTGCTATTCCCGCGCGGGCTGGGCTGCGGGCTGTTCGACCATGTGACCACGCTGTGCAACCGGGCCGGCTACGCGCCCAACGTCGCGCAGGAGGCGCGCGAGGCCACGACCATCATCGGGCTGGTGGCCAGCGGTGCCGGGGTGTCGGTGCTGCCCGAGATCTACGCGCGCACCGGCATTCCCGGGGTGGCCTACCTGCCGCTGGCCGGCCCGGACGCCGGCAGCCGGGTCCTGATGGCCCACCGCGCCGGCGCCCTGTCGCCGATCATGGCGCGGTTTATCGGCTATTTCTGATCGAACGGACGAAGCGATCAGGCCCGTGCCTTCTCGGGCCGCTGCGAGAACGTCCGCTCGAACACCGATTCGGCGATGCGGTTCTTGAGGATCTCGATCGACCCGCCGGCGATCATCCAGCCGCGGCAGCGGCGCTGGCAGTACTCCACCAGCGCTTCCTGGCTGTAGCCCATGCCGCCCATCACCTGGATGGCCTCATTGGCGATGTCGAAGCCAGCCTGGTTGCAGAACGCCTTGGCAATCGCGGTTTCCTCGGCGGACGGGATGCCGCTGTCGGCATTGGCGGCGGCACGGTAGAGCAGCAGCTGGCCGGCGTCGAGCTTCATCTTCATCTCGGCGAACTTCCATTGCAGGCCCTGGAACTCGCACAGCAGGCGTCCGAACTGCTTGCGCTGCATGGCCCACTGGCGCGCTTCCTCGTAGGCATAGCGGCCCAGCGCCAGCGAGCGCGCCGTGTTCCCCATCCGCTCCACGTTGAAGCCGGCAATCTGCTTCTTGAAGCCGCCCTCGCCCAGCAGCACGTCCTCGGGCGCCACGTACACATCGTCGAAATAGATCTGTGCCCACTCCTCGCCCGACATGAACTTCGAGCGCTGGCCGATGCGTACGCCCTGCGCCTTGGTGTCGATCAGCACCGAGCCGATGCCGCCCACGCCCGGGCCGAAGCGCACGTAGGCCAGGATCACGTCCGCATGGGGGCCGTGTGTGGTGAAGACCTTGCTGCCGTTGATGCGGAAGCCCGCGCCGTCCGGCGTGGCGCTCGTCTTCAGCTCGGTCACGGCGGAGCCGGCCTCCGGCTCGGTCATGCCCACCGAAATCAGCGCGCTACCTTCCAGCAGCGGGGCCAGCCACTTGGCCTTCTGCGCCGCCGAGCCGTACTCGGCCAGCACGCGGATCGCGCCGAAGTTGCCGGCCTGGATCACGTCGGCACTGCGCGGGCAGTGCGCCGCCACGGCCTGGATGGCGATGATGGCGTCCATCAGCGTGCCACCCTGCCCGCCGTCGGCCTCGGCAATGGTGATGCCGAGCAGGCCCTGCGCGGCCATCTTCTTCGCCACGTCCCAGGGGTAGGCATCGGTATGGGCGCGCTGGTGGGCGCCGGGGCGCAGTTCCTTCTCGGCGAAGCGGCTGACGGCGTCCTGAAACTCCTGCTGTTCCGGGGTGAGGGTGAAGTTCATGTTGAGTCTCCGAATTTTAGAAATTTGTGATGATTACGACGCATCTGGCGTGGCGCTGAGCCGCAGCACGCAGTCGACACCGACCACGCCCTCGGCGCGCACGAACAAGGGGTTGATCTCGGCTTCGTCGATGCGCACGCCCTGCACCACTGCCAGCCGCGAGAAATCGACGATGGCGCGCGCCAGCGCATCCACATCGCCGCGGGGCAGGCCCCGGAAGCCACGGATCAGGCGTGTGGAACGCACCTCGCCGATCATGTCGCGGGCTTCTTCAAGGCTGACCGGCGCCGGCCGCAGGCTCACGTCCCGGTGCAATTCCGCCGTGATGCCGCCCGCGCTCAGCATGACCATCGGGCCGACCAGCGGGTCGTGCCGATAGCCGAGCATCAGTTCCAGCAGCCGGTGTTCCATGCGCTGGACCAGAATGCCGTCCAGCCGCGCGGCGGGGGCGCCCCGCCCGGCGTTGTCGACCAGCCGCGCCGCCGCGCGGGCCAGTTCCTCGTTGTCCCGCACGCCCACTTCCACGCCGCCGATTTCGGTCTTGTGCAGGATGTCGCGCGAGCAGATCTTGGCAACCACCGGGTACGGCACCGCGTGTTGCAGCGCGTTGGGCTGCACCAGCGCCATCGGGGCGATCGGCACGCCCAGTTCGCCAAACGCGGCGGCGGCTTCGAACTCGGACAGGTCGCCATGCGTCGGCAAGCTAGCGGGCCACGCCACGGGCTCGGGCGGCGTGCCAGCGTCCAGCGGCGTGCGTGCGGCGCGGAACAGGCAGGCCAGGGCGTCCGCGCAGGATTCGGGCGTGCGGAACGCCGGCACGCCGGCTTCCTGCAACAGCGTCAGCGACTGTCCGGCCTCCGGGGCCAGGAAGGCCAGCAGCGGCTTGCCCTGCACCGCGGAGGCCTCGACGATCGGCCGCACCGCGTACGCCGGGTGGAACTGCGCCGACGAACCCGCCACGCACAGCACCGCATCGCACCAGTCACTCTGGAGCATCTGCTCCACGAGGTCGCGGTACTGCGCCGGCGAGGCGGCCAGCGTCAGGTCGAGAATCGGCGTCTGGCGGATCTTCAGGCCGCGCGCGGCCATGTGTTCGATGAACGCCGTGGGCGGCGCCACGGCCTCCACATCGGCCAGGCCGAGCCGGTCCACCACCGTGGCCGCGCCGCCGCCCGTGGTGGTGACCACCGCGATACGCGGATTGCGGTCCAGCGGCGGGATGGCGCTGGCGTAGCGGCGCGCCAGCGGTGCGGCCTCGAACAGCGTCTCCAGCATCTCCACGCGCATCGCGCCGTGCTTGCGCAGGAAGGCATCCACGGCGGCGTCGTTGCCAGCCAGCGCGCCGGTGTGGGACTGCGCCAGCGCCTCGCCCTGCGCGGAGCGGCCCAGCTTATAGACCAGCACCGGCTTGCCGGCGGCGCGGGCGCGGCGCAGGGCCGGGCCGAGCACGGCGGCGTCGCGGATGGTCTCCAGGAACAGCAGGATCACCTCGGTGGCGCTGTCATCGACCATCAGGTCGACCAGTTCGCCCACGCCGATGTCCGCCTCGTTGCCCACCGACACCAGCTTGGCGAAGCCCAGCCCGCGCGCCGCGCCGCGCGACAGCAGCGCGCCCAGCATCGACCCGCTCTGCGAAATCACGCTGATGCCGCCCGCGTGCAGGGTGTCGGTCTCCAGCACGGCGTTCACGGACAGGATGGCGCCGCTGTGCACGTCCACCACGCCGATGCTGTTCGGGCCGAGCAGCCGCACGCCCAGCTCCCGGGCGCGCAGTGCCAGCGCCTGCTGGGCGGCCATGCCGGCCTCGCCAAGTTCGGCAAAGCCATCGGAAAACACCGTCACCACGCTGGCGCCGCGCGCGGCGCATTGCTCCAGCACCTCGGGCACGTGGCGGCCCGGCACCATCACAAAGGCATGGTCGATGGTCTCCGGCAGCGCGGCCACGCTCGGGTAGGCGGGCAGGCCCATCACCTCGGTGCGGCCCGCGTTGATCGGGAAGATGCGGCCCGAATAGCCGTGCTTGCGCATGAAACGCAGCGGCCGGGCGGTGTTCTTGCTCTCGTCGGCCGAGGCGCCCACCAGCGCCACGGCGGCTGGCGTGAACAGCGCCCGGGCCAGCGCGCTGCCGGTCACCGTCGCGTCCGGCGCCACGTGTTCGTCCACTCTCGTCATATCGGTATCTGTCTGTAGGGTTGCGGGTCAGCCGGCGCGCAGCTGGCCGAGGCCGAGCGCCCGCACCGGGCGGTCGCCGAGTTGCCAGAGCGCGTCGAGCAGGCGTGCGGCGGGGCCGGCGCCGATCACGGGCGCGCCGAGTTCCATGAATTTGTCGGTCAGCATGGCGTCGTCGAGCGGCGCCTCGGGGTCGCCCCGGCGGTACGGGGCGAAGTGGGTGTGCCGGCTCCCATCGGCCATCTCGATCTCCACGCGCGCGGCGCGCTGGCGCGGGAAGGCGGCGGTCAGGTCGGCGTCGGCGGTCAGCGTGATGCGGGCCATCAGCGCGCGGATGGCGGGGTCGGCCATGCGCTGGGGCTG
Source organism: Cupriavidus sp. 05T42 (assembly GCF_056396345.1). Taxonomy (NCBI): domain Bacteria; kingdom Pseudomonadati; phylum Pseudomonadota; class Betaproteobacteria; order Burkholderiales; family Burkholderiaceae; genus Cupriavidus; species Cupriavidus sp. 05T42. The sequence continues at coordinate 96,196 of NZ_JBFTLH010000011.1, read as the reverse complement.
GAAGGCATCGAGCCGCACGGCGCCGTGCAAGAGCCCGTGCGCCACCACGTAGGGCAGGCTGAAGCGGGCCTCGAAGGCGGTGGTCGGCTGGAAATTGCCGGTGACGTCGAGCGCCACCTGGTAGGTCGCCACGCGTACGGCGGCGATGCGAGCCGGATCGAGCCCGTGGTCGCGCACGATCTGCATCGCGGCATCGATGGCGGCGAAGGTGTGGCCGCAGCAGCCGTGGTTCTTCTGGGTGATCCGCGTGATATTGAAGTCGGTGCCGAGGCCGGCGGTAACGTCGCGCCAGTCGGGCTTGCCGCACAGCGCGGCGCCAAAACCGGCGTCGCCCTCAAGGATGTCGTGCACGCCGTTCACACCATGCGCGGCGGCCTGGGCTGCCTGCACGCCCACCTGCGCGGCGTGGCCGGCGTGGAGCGCCTTGGTCATGGCATCGGAGCGGAACGCCTGCTGGAGGCCGGAGGCGAACGTCGTGGCGGTGGCCATGGCGTCGGCGGCCACGCGTGCATCGCCCGGCGCCGCCAGCAGCGCGCCGGCCGCCGCCGCGCCCAGGCAACCCACCGTGCCGGTGGTGTGGAAGTAGCGATAGTGCGCCGGCTGGATCGCGGCGCCGATGCGCGTGGAGACCTCGTAGCCGGCGATCACGGCGCGCAGGAAATCGGTGCCGCTGGCGTCGGCCTGCTCGGCCAGGGCCAGCGCCGCCGCGATGGTCGGGCAGCCCGGGTGATAGACGGCATCGCGGAAAATGTCGTCGAATTCGGCCGCGTGGGACGCGCTGCCATTGATCCACGCCGCCAGCGCCGGAAACGCCGTGGTGGCGTGGCCGACCACCGTGGACGCGCCCACGCCCAGTTCCGCGCTGTGGGCCCGCACCAGCGGCTGCCCCGGCGCCATCGGCACGCCGGCCAGCAGCGCGGCAAACCAGTCGATGACCGCCCGGCGTGCGTGATGCAGCACCGGAGCGGGCAGCTCCGCCGTGGCGGCACGGCCCACGTAGGCAGCGAATTCGTCTATCAGCATGTGTTGTCTCCTTGTTCCGGGGCGCCTTTCTCCCCTCTCCCTCTGGGAGAGGGGTCGGGGGAGAGGGACGGCGTATCGTCGATGCGATACCGCGCATTCCGCTCCTGCCCTCTCCCCCGGCCCCTCTCCCGCAAGCGGGAGAGGGGAGAAAAGCGGGGCGCCTCAATGCCTCACATGGTAGGGACGCCGCCGGCGCGAGCTTTGACATTTGGAGAACGCTCCCGCGCCGCGCCGTGTATTCCGGGGTATGCGGGGCCGGTGCATACTCCGCAGGCGCGCCGTGCGCCGATGCCGTGCGATTCCGGGAAAACCCGCATCGCCAGATCCGCCGCCCGGCCGCGCGCCCCGGAACCCTTTCCGTCTGGAGAACGCCCGCGCCCATGGACATGGATATCCCCTCGCTCGCCATCCTGATCGCCGCCGTCGAGGAAAAAAGCCTCTCGCGCGCCGCGGAGCGCGAGAACCTCGTCACTTCCGCCGCCAGCAAGCGCATTGCCGAACTGGAGCGCCGCGCCGGCACCGCCCTGCTGCGCCGCCATGGCCGGGGCGTGGAGCCCACGCCGGCCGGCGCCATGCTCTACCAGCGCGCCAAGGCCATCGTGCGAAGCGTGCAGCTCGCGCAGGATGCGCTGGCGGCCTACTCCACCGACGGCATCGCCAAGATCCGCCTGGCCTCCAACCGTTCCACAGTGCTCCAGTTCCTGCCGACCGACATCAGCGGCTATCTCAAGCACGACCCGGAGGCGCGCATCGACCTGGTGGAGTCCTTCAGCATGGATATTCCGCGCATGGTCTCCAACGGCGACGTGGACATCGGCATCTATCACGCGCGCAGCCCCAGCCCCGGCGTGTACTCGCTGCCGTACCGCAAGGACCGTGTGGGGCTGGTGGTGCCGCGCGGGCATCCGCTGGAGGCCAAGGGCGCGCTGCTGCTGGAAGAGGCGCTCGACTACGACTTTCTCGGCTACTTCCCCCGGCATACCTTCGATGCCTTCCTGACGCTGGTGTCCGGCACCATCTCCCGGCCGCTGACCGTGAAGACGCAGGTGTCGAACTTCGAGGCGCGCTGCCGCATGGTGCGCGAGGGGCTCGGGATCGCCGTGGTGCCCGAGGGCATCGCCCGAAACTATCTGGCGATGATGGGCCTGTCCCTGCTGACGCTGAACGATGCCTGGGCGGTGCGGGATTTCTACGTGTGCGTGCGCGACAAGGACTGCCTGCCGGCGGGCGTGGGACGGCTGCTGGAATACCTGAGCCGGTGCGCGGCGATGGAGCAGCACTTCCAGAAACCGAGGTAGGGGGCATTCCCCCGGGGCGGCCCGATCAGGGTTTTCCGCCATGCGCGCAAAGAACGCTGCGTTGCTCTTTTTTCAAAGCTGGCGGCTGGCGGCTTCCTAACATGGCTGACATAACGACACGATTCGGAGACAGCCATGAACAAGATCCTGCGGCGCACGGCCGCCGGCCTGCTGCTGTGCTGCGCCGCCACGGCGGGCGCCCAGCAACCCTACCCGTCCAAGCCGGTGCGCATGGTGGTGGCCTTCACCGCCGGCGGCACCACTGACATCCTGGCGCGCGAAGTCGCCCAGCAGCTTGGCCAGACGCTCGGCCAGAGCGTGGTGGTGGAGAACCGGCCCGGCGCCGGCGGCAATATCGGCACGGACTACGTCGGCCGCAGCGACCCGGACGGCTACACGCTGCTGGCCACCTCGGTCGGCCCGGTGGCGATCAATCCCACGCTGTACAGCAAGCTCAAGGTCAATCCGCAGACCGACCTCGCCGCCGTGGCGCCCATCGCGGACGTGCCGAATGTGCTCGTGGTCAGCCCCACGCTGCCGGTGAAGACCGTGCAGGAGCTGGTGGCCTACGCCAAGGCCCACCCCAACACCCTGAATTTCAGTTCGACGGGGGTGGGTACGGCGGCGCACCTCTCTGGCGTGCTGTTCAACGAACGCACTGGCGTGAAGACCACTCACGTGCCTTACAAAGGCGCCGATGCCCTGAACGACCTGCTGGCCGGCCGCGTGCAGTTCATGTTCGCGACGATTCCGTCGGTGATCTCGCACATCCGCGGCGGCGCGCTGCGTCCGCTGGCGGTGACCTCGCGCAAGCGCTCCGCCGCCCTGCCGGAGATCCCGACCATGGCCGAAGCCGGCGTGCCGAACCTGGTCACCGGTGCGTGGTTCGGGCTGTTCGCCCCCAAGGGCACCCCGAAGGCCATCGTCGCCACGCTCAACAAGGCGGTCAACGATGCACTGAACAAGCCGGAAGTGCGCACGAAGATGTCCCAGCAAGGCGCCGAGGCCATGCAACTGGCCCCGGAAGCCTTCGGCAAATTCGTGCTGGCGGAATACGAACAGTGGAAGCCCGTGGTGATCCAGTCGGGGGCGCGGATCGATTGATTGGCGGGGCTACCCCCCCACCCCAACCAACCCATCCGCCCGGAACATCGACTTGATGCCCCTCACCGCCTGGCGGATGCGGGATTCATTCTCGATCAGGGCGAAGCGCACGTATTCGTCGCCGTAGTCGCCGAAGCCGATGCCCGGCGATACCGATACCCTGGCCTTTGCCAGCAGTTGCTTGGCGAACTCGAGGGAGCCCAGCGCGCGGTAGGGTTCGGGGATGCGGGCCCAGATGTACATCGACGCCTTGGGGATCTCCACCGGCCAGCCGGCTTCGATCAGGCCCTTGGCCAGCACGTCGCGGCGGGACTGGTATTGGGCGGCGATGTCCTTCACGCATTGCTGGTCGCCCTCCAGCGCGGCAATTGCCGCCACCTGGAGCGGCGTGAAGGTGCCGTAGTCGTGGTAACTCTTGATGCGCGTCAAGGCGGCCACGAGGTCCGGGTTGCCGACCATGAAGCCAATACGCCATCCCGCCATGTTGTAGCTCTTGGACAGCGTGAAGAACTCCACCGCGATGTCCTTCGCCCCCGGCACCTGCATGATCGACGGGGCCTTCCAGCCGTCGAACACGATGTCGGCGTAGGCCAGGTCGTGGACCACGAAGATGTCGTGCTTGCGCGCCAGCGCGATCACCCGCTCGAAGAAGTCCAGCTCCACGCAGGCCGCCGTCGGGTTCGACGGGAAGCCCAGCACGATCATCTTGGGCTTGGGATAACTGCCCCGGATGGCGCGTTCCAGTTCGGCGAAGAAGTCGATGCCCGGCGACAGCGGCACCGAGCGGATGTCGGCGCCGGCGATCACCGCGCCGTAGATGTGGATCGGGTAGCTCGGGTCCGGCACCAGCACGGTGTCGCCCCGGTCCAGCGTGGCCAGCATCAGGTGGGCGAGGCCCTCCTTCGAGCCGATGGTGACGATCGCCTCCTTGTCCGGATCGATCTCCACGTCGTAGCGCTCGCGGTACCAGTGCGAGATGGCGCGGCGCAGCCGGGGGATGCCCTTCGAGGCCGAATAGCCATGCGTGTCCGGCCGCTGCGCGGCATCCACGAGCTTGGCCACGATATGAGGCGGCGTGGCGCCATCGGGGTTGCCCATGCTCATGTCGACGATGTCCTCGCCACGGCGGCGGGCGGCCATCTTGAGCTCGGCGGTGATGTTGAAGACGTACGGGGGAAGGCGATCGATGCGCGCAAAGCGGCGCTTGCCGGAATCGGCAGTCATGGCGGGAGTCCTTTACGTAAGCGCCCGGAACCGTCCGAGCGACGTCGGCGGCCGTTGTCTCGGCCACCGGGAATCGATCTTATCCAGCCTTGCCCGTTTGCACAACGGGCTTTTTTACTACAGCAGCCCGCCGGGCACCTTGGTGGGACGGTCCGCCGGGAGATGGCGGACGATGCAGTCGAGCGCGGCGGCGTTGGCCTTGTCGCCACCCATGGCGCCGGCGATGGAACTCCGGTACTGCGGCACGCTGATGCGCTGGTAGTAGAGCCGCGAGGTCTGGTCGAGCCAGAACACGTAGTCGCTGTCGCTGTCGTCGCCGCCGCTGCGCAGCCACTCGCCCAGCGGGTGCGAGCCCAGGCGGGTGTTGGCGCATGCCTTCTGCACCGTATCGAGATAGGTGTTGAAGCCCTTGGCTTCGACATTGCGCACGGCGTCTGGGGCGCAGGCGGCAACGGTCATCGACACCACAGCAGCAATCGACAGCAAGGTTGGACGCATCAGCGGCATGGCACATCCCGGGCGGTTGGCATGCCGCCAGTGTAGGCGAGGCCCGCCGCCCGGCCAAACCCGACCCGCTTAATCGTCGAGGGTCTCGTGCACCGCCGCGTTGCCGCGCTTCCAGTAGGCCGATGCGCGGATGCGGGCCTTGTCCACGCCGCGCTCGCCCACCAGGTGCTGGCGCACGGCGCGCATCGCGGCGCCCTCGCCGGCCGCCCAGACATAGCCCTCGCCATCCGGCAGGTCCACCGATTGCAGCGCCGGCGCCAGCAGACTACCTTCGGGCTGGTCTTCCCGATGCAGCCAGTGCACCTGCCCACGCGGCCCCACGGCCAGCGGGATCTGCGCGGTGGCGCTGGGCACCTCGGCCACCACGATCACCTGGGCATCGGGCCCCAGTTCCTCCACGCGGCGGGCGATGGCCGGCAGCGCCGTGTCATCGCCGATCAGCAGGTGCCAGTCGAATTCAGTCGGAATCACGAACGAGCCGCGCGGGCCGCCCACGCCCAGATACTGCCCCGGCCGGGCCTGCGCCGCCCATGTGGAAGCGGGGCCATCGCCATGGAGCACGAATTCGATGTCCAGCTCGCGCGCCACGGGGTCGTAGCGGCGCGGCGTATAGTCGCGCGCCTGCGGGCGCGGCTGGCCTTCGGGGAACACGATGCCGTCCGGGCCCACCACCGGCAGCACCGGGCGCTCGGCGCCGGGCGCGGGGAAGAACACCTTGATATGGTCGTCGAAGGAGCTGGAGGTGAAATCGGCCAGATCGTCGCCACCGAGCGTCACGCGCAGCAGTTGCGGGGACAGCAGTTGGGTGCGCAGCACCTGGAGCAGGCGCATCTTGAGCGGATGGCGCACGCGCTGGACCGTCAGGTCACGGGAAATCGTCATGGAATACCTTGTATTAGGGTTCAGGGCTGGCCGGCTTCGATCTCGTCGGCGGCGCGGGCCAGGATGGCGGCGATGCGGCGCTGTTCGTCGGCGGAGGCCTCGCTGCGCTGGGTCAGCGCGCGCTTGATGCGCAGGCGCGCCTCGACGAACTCGGGCAGCCAGCCGCCCTGCTCCGGCTCGCGCTGGGGCTCGCCGCTCATGGCGCGGCGCATGAAGTCCATCTTGCGCGCCACGTGGCGCAGCCGGGCGACCATGTGCTCGAGCCGCTCGCGGTTCTCGGCCAGATAGGCGCGGCCCGCATCGGCCAGTTCATAGCGCTTCTTGTTGCCTTCGGTGATGACCGTGGCGTAGCCGAGGTCTTCGAGGAAGGTCAGCGCGGGATAGACCACGCCCGGGCTCGGCTTGTAGAAGCCCCCGGTGCGCGCCTCCAGCGCCTTGATCAGCTCGTAGCCGTGCGACGGCTTTTCCTCGAGCAGCGACAGCAGCAGCAATTGCAGGTCTTCCGCGCTGAACTTGCGGCCCCGGCGCCAGCTATCGCCATCGAAACCATCGCCGCCCTCAAAATCCGGGCCGCCCCCCTGCGACCAGAAACCGCCGCCCCGGCGGGACATGGCGTGCTTGCCGAAGCGGTGGCCGCAGCCGTCGTGGGCGCGGTGATGATGGTGGTCACCGAAGGGAGAACCGAAGGGAAATCCAAAGAGATGTCGCATGCTGCACTCCGTTGCTTGGGTACGAATATATCGTACGACGTATCGTAAGATATATATCGTACGATATAAAGTCAAGCCCAAAGCGATTCTGCCTTTGCTGTCACAATGCGACGCAAACCACGGAGGAGACGCGATGCCTGACAAGAAAGCCATCCTGGTAGTCGGTGCCGGAGACGCCACAGGGGGGGCCATTGCCCGCCGCTTTGCGCGCGAGGGCTATATCGCCTGCGTGACCCGGCGCAGCGCGGACAAGCTCGCGCCACTGGTGGACCAGATCCGCGCCGAAGGCGGCGAGGCCCACGCATTCGGCTGCGACGCCCGCAAGGAAGAAGACACCGTGGCGCTGATCGAACGCATCGAGCACGACATCGCCCCGCTGGAAGTGGCCGTGTTCAACATCGGCGCCAACGTCAACTTCCCTATCCTGGAGACCACCTCGCGCGTCTACTTCAAGGTGTGGGAGATGGCCTGCTTCGGCGGCTTCCTGATGGGCCGCGAGGCCGCGCGGGCGATGCTGCCGCGCCAGCGGGGCTCGATCTTCTTCACCGGCGCCACGGCCAGCGTGCGCGGGCGCGACGGCATGTCCGCGTTCGCCGGCGCCAAGCACGCGTTGCGGGCGCTGGCGCAGAGCATGGCGCGCGAACTGGGGCCGCAGGGCATTCACGTGGCGCACCTGATCGTCGATGCCGCCATCGACACCGCCTTTATCCGCGAGACCTTTCCAGACCGCTACGCGGCCAAGGCGCGCGACGGCATCGTCAATCCCGACCACATCGCCGATACCTACTGGATGCTGCACCAGCAGCCGCGCGATGCCTGGACCCACGAGCTGGACATCCGCCCGTGGATCGAGCACTGGTAGCCCCACCCCGCCGCCCCGGACAACCGTCACAAACTACAACGGAGACATGCGATGACCAAGCAGGTGGAGTTCTTCTTCGACTTCGGTAGCCCCTATTCCTACCTGGCGTACAAGGAACTGCCGCGCGTGGCGGCCCGCACCGGTGCCACCATCGTCTGGCGCCCGATGCTGCTGGGCGGCGTGTTCAAGGCGACCGGCAACCACAGCCCGGCCGACATCCCGCTCAAGTCGCAATGGTCGAAGACGGACACCGAGCACTGGGCGCGCCGCTACGACGTGCCGTTCCGCCACAACCCCCATTTCCCGATCAACACGCTGGCGCTGATGCGCGGCGCCATCGGCTACCAGCGCCAGGGCCCGGACGCCTTCGCGCGCTACGTGGACGCGATCTTCCGTGCGATGTGGGAGGACGGCCGCAACCTCAACGATCCGCAGGAGATCGGAAAAGTGCTGGTCGATGCAGGGATGGATCCCCGGCAGGCGCTGGCCATGCTCGATGACCCCGAAGTCAAGGCCGAACTCAAGCGGGTGACGGAGGAAGCCGTGGCGCGCGGCATTTTCGGCGCGCCCAGCTTTATCGTCGATGGGGAGCTGTTCTGGGGCAACGACCGCCTGCTGTTCGTCGAAGAACGGCTGGCGGCGTAATGCCTGCTAATTAATACAGTTTCAAGCCGCCAGACGGAACACCGTCACGGCCGCCGCCAGCTGGTTGGCCTGCGCTTCGAGCGAGTCGGCCGCCGCGGCGGCCTGCTCCACGAGCGCGGCGTTCTGCTGGTTGACCTGCTCCATCTGGGACACCGCCTCGCTGACCTGCGTGATGCCGCTGGACTGCTCCTGCGACGCCGCCGAGATCTCGTTGACGGTGGCCGCCAGCCGCTGCACCGCGCCGACGATCTCGCCGATGGTGTTGCCGGCCTGCTCCACCTGGGTGCTGCCGGCGTCCACGCGTTCCACCGATGAATCGATCAGCGCCTTGATTTCCTTGGCGGCGCCGGCGCTGCGCTGCGCCAGCGCGCGCACCTCGCCCGCCACCACGGCAAAGCCCCGGCCCTGCTCGCCCGCGCGCGCCGCTTCCACGGCGGCATTCAGCGCGAGGATGTTGGTCTGGAAGGCAATGCCGTCGATCACGCCGATGATGTCGACGATCTTCTGCGAACTCGTGTTGATGTCGCTCATGGTCTGCACCACGCCGCGCACCACGTCGCCGCCGCGCTGGGCGAGGTCCGCCGCGTCGCGCGCCAGCGCGCTGGCCCGGGTGGCGCTCTCCGCGTTATTGCCCACGGTGGAGGTCAGTTCCTCCATGCTGGCGGCGGTCTGCTCCAGCGCCGACGACTGTTCCTCGGTGCGCGAGGACAGGTCGGTATTTCCCGCCGCGATCTCGCGCGCGCCGGTGGTCACGGCATCGGAACCCGCGCGCACCTTCCGCACGGTCTCGGTCAGGCCGGCACGCATGCGGGCCAGCGCGTCCAGCAGTTGCCCAATCTCGTTGCGGCCAGCCGGCGGCACGGTCATGGTCAGGTCGCCATCGGCCACGCGCATGATCAGTTGGCAGGCGGCGTTGAGCGGCGCCACCACCAGCCGGCGCAGCGCTACGTGCACCGCCACGATCAGCAGCACCGACGCCACCAGGCCCATCCCCACCAGCACCAGCACGCGCTGGAAGCGGTTGCGGCCCGTAGCCACGGCCTCGTCGTTATGCTGTTCGGCGAATTTCTGGAAGCGCTCCACGCCGGCCGAGTACTTCCCGCCGGAAGCGGTGATGTCCTTGTCGTTGATCGCCGCGTAGGCCGCCGGATCATTGTTGCGCAGTGCCTCGAGCGCGCGCTGGACGGCATCCATATGGGCACGGCCGGCGCCGATGATCTCGTCGCGCGCGCCGGCTTCCAGGCCCTCGATGGGCGCGGCCTTCTCGAAGGCGTTCAGCTCATCGGCGGATTTGCGCATCGACTTCTCGGCGCTGGCGATGGCGTCGGCGTTCACCGCGCCGGACTCCTTGGCGGAGCTGTACGCGCGGGTCAGGGCCGAGCGCGCGCGCGTCATGTCCTTATAGGCGTCGTTGATCAGCAGCGCGCGCGTGGCCACCACGTGAATGCGCTCGGAAGCGCCGCTTGCTGCACGTAGCTCGGTCACGCCCAGCGCGGCGCCAAACAGGATCATCAGTCCGAAGACCACCAGGGTGGCCAGCAGGCCATGGCGAATACTGAGGTTATTCATGGGGCAGGTTGTTCGTTGGATCGATGGAGTACCGATCAGGCTTAACGACCCACCCCCTTAAACCTTGAGCGACGCCTGCACGCCATTTGCGTTACATCAAATTGCGAGATTGCAAACCGCTCAGACGTAGGCGATCAGCCGGCCCGCGCAGATCACCAGCCCCCAGGTCAGCAGCGACACCATGGCACAGGCGCGCGCCCCCGTGGGCGGCGGCCGGCCGATGTCCCAGCTCGCGCCGGCGGGCGCGGCATGCAACTGCCGGTAAGGCCCCTGATGGAACCAGAGCGCGTTGGCCAGCCCGAGCCCGATCAGCACGATCTTGATCAGGAAGGCGCGATTGACGATCAGTTCATCGGCATGCGCCAGGAACAGCAGCGCCCCGCTGGCCACCACGGCGAGAAAGCCCGCCACCGAGGCCGGCAGCGCATGGCGCAGCAGCGTGGTGACCGGCAACTGGCGCCCCAGCCCGGCCAGCCGCAGGTCCACCACGACGATGGACCCGAACAGCAGCGCCATGCCGGCCAGATGCACGATCTCGATGATCGGATACGCCCAGGACGACGCGCGCAGCGCCACCGAGATCGGCCACGCGGCGAGCGTGGCGCCCCACTCGCCAAGTGCCTCCATCGGCACTCAGCGCAGTTCCACGGTCTGGCCGCCGTCGAGCGTGATGCGCTCCACGCGCATCTCGTCGGCCTTTTCCTTGCTCTGGTAGCCGACCATGGTCACCTGCTTGCCCACGGCCACCTTCTCCTGCGTGGCGCCCCGCGACTCCATGCGCGACACCGGCGCCAGCACGGCGAACCAGCGCTTGCCCTCCGCATCCACGCGGATCGTGGCGTGCGGGTTCTCGTAGTGGCTCTCCACCACCTTGCCGGTCACGGTCAGCGGCTTGGTCTGGTCATAGGTGGACCAGCCATGATGGGCGATGGCCGGCAGGCTGGCCATCGCGAGCAGGACGGCGGCGAGGCGCAGGGGCTTCGAGCGGAACGTCGGTAGATGCATGGTGACCTCCAGGGTGACTACGGGTAGATACAGGGTGGATGGATCAGTGCAGCGTCGAACTGGCTGCCTGCGCCTGCGACGTCCGCCGTGCGCGGCCGGCCAGCGCGGCGAGGCTCGGGTTCATCGGCTTCAGCGCGGCACGCTCGGCCACCAGCGCGGCGGCGAGGTTGGCGTGGCGGCCGCGCAGGGCCGCTTCGATCAGGGTCAGCGCGAAGACGTCGCGCTGGGCATGGCTGCCGCCGAAGCGATGGGTGAGAATGCGCACCGGCATCAGCAGCGTCACCGTGGCGGCATAGTCGCCGCGCGCGAAGGCGATCATCGCGTCGGCCACGGGCAGGCCCACGTCGCGCGACATCATCGCATTGGTGCCCTGCCCGATCGCCGCGCCCGCCATGGCCGCGCGGATCTCGGCCACGGCGTCTTCGCGGCCCGCGCCCAGGCACGCCATGATGGCGTGCACATCGTTGAAGGCGTAGTAGCCGGCGGCGCCGCGCGTGTACCAGTCGTCGGCCAGCGCGGCCCAGCGCGCGCCCGCGTCCACACCGCGCAGGTGCAGGCGCCACAGCAGCGCGGCACCATCGACCAGATCGAGCGCAATGGCCGGCGCGGGCCGGTTGAGGTGGACGTCGTAGAGCGCCAGTACTTCGTCGTAGCGCTCCTGCTCGAGCAGGAACAGGGCCAGATGCCACCAGTTATGTACCGCCAGCATGTTGTCTTCGGACCAGTCCGATACGCGCGTGTGCAGCCAGGCCGCGCCATCGTCCAGCCGGCCCTGCATCTCCATCACATGCGCCACGGCGTGGATCGCCCACGGATCGCGCGGGTTCAGCGCCACCGCCTCGCGGCCACGCGCCTCGGCGTCTTCATAGCGATTGGATTCCTCGAGCCCGAAGGCATGCATGCCGAGCAGGTAGCCGTAGCCGGGCACATGCTTATCCCAGTGGGGCAGTACCTGCGCGATGCGGTCGCGCAGCATCGACGACTGGCCGAGCAGGAAATCGCCCAGATGAGCCACCTGCACGGCGAGGATGTCGCGCGGATAGTCGATGGCGATGTCGCCGTAGGCCTGCACCGACTCGGCGAACCGCCCATCCAGCCAGGCGCGCGCGGCGGCCAGATGGCGGCGCTCGCGCGGGTTGGCGCGGTCGCCCAATGCCTCGCCTGCCTCCACGCTCTCGCGCAGCAGCGGCACGGCGGTGCCGTCGCCCGAGGTCACCATCAGCGCGGCGCGCAGCGCGTGACCCATGGCGAAGTCGGGGTGTTCGGCCAGGGCGGCATCGACCGCCGCGAGTGGATCGCCGTAGTAGCCATGCAGAAGCGCCAGCCCGGTCTCGTAGTGCGCGAGCGCTTCGGGATGATCAGCTGTGACCTCCAGGCCTCTTGCATCATGTGCCATGGCGCCCTCCCGGTTTGGGTCCGCATCGGCGCGGACTTCCTCATCGTAGTGGAATCGCGCGTGCTACGCTTCCGCTCCGGCCCCATTCATCACATCTTCGCTGCTCATGCCCCTGCCTTTCGATTTGCCGCCCGCCGCCACCCCTGGCCAGTCCGTCGATGCCATCGACACACCGTCCCTGATCGTCGACCTCGACCCCTTCACGCGCAACGTGGCGCGGATGCAGGACGCCGCCGACCGCGCCGGCGTGAAGCTGCGCCCGCACGCCAAGGCGCACAAGTGCCCCGAGATTGCGCTGGCGCAGATCGCGCGCGGCGCGGTGGGCATCTGCTGCCAGAAGGTCAGCGAGGCCGTGCCCTTCGTGGCGGCCGGCGTGACGGACATCCATATCAGTAACGAGATTGCGTCGCCGGCCAAGGCGGCGCTGCTGGCCGAGTTGGCCCGCCATGCGCGCCTCAGCGTGTGTGTGGACGATGCATCACAAATTGACGCCCTGGCGGTAGCCACCGAAGCCGCCGGCACACAGCTCGATGTCTTCATCGAGATCGATGTCGGCCAGGGCCGCTGCGGCGTGGCCGATGCCCCGGCGGCCATCGCGCTGGCGGAAAGAATCGCCGCCCAGCCCCGCCTGTCCCTGCGCGGTTTGCAGGCGTACCACGGCGGTATCCAGCATCTGCGCGACTGGGCGGCCCGCCGCGACGCCGCCGCGCAAGCTGCCGAACGCACCGGCGCCGTGCTGGCGAAGCTGGCGGCAGCGGGCGTGCAGTGCGAGGTGGTAACGGGGGGCGGCAGCGGCAGCGTGGAGTTCGACCTCGGCAGCGGCGTCTACACCGAGATCCAGCCGGGCTCGTACGTGTTCATGGATGCCGACTACGGCAGCAACGCCTATCCCGGTGCGCTGCGCTTCGAACACAGCCTGTTTATCGCCACGACGGTGATGAGCGTGGCCGCCGGCGACCGCGTCATCCTCGATGCGGGGCTGAAGTCGATGGCGGTGGATTCGGGGTTGCCGTGGATCTGGGCCGATGGCGCGGCGTCCGAGGCGCTGGAGTACGTGGCGGCGAACGACGAGCATGGCATCGTCAAACCCCGCCAGGCGGGCAACGTCGCCGCCCTGCCGGCGCTGGGCAGCCGCGTGCTGCTGGTGCCGGGTCATTGCGACCCGACCCTCAATCTCTACGATGCACTGGTGACGGTGCGCGGCGGCGTGGTGGAAGCGGTGTGGCCGGTGGCCGCGCGCGGCTTCAGCCGCTGACGGGGTGAGCTAGGCGAGCTGGGCGGCCAGCTCGTTGAGATCGGCCGTGGTCCATTCGCGGCCGGTCCACGCCTCGAAGCGCAGTTCGGACAGCGGAATCTCGGTCAGCGTGCCGATCCAGTCGGTGGGCGCGGCGCCGCAGCGCAGGCCGGCGGCGACCATCGCCATGGCATCGGGCACTTCGATATCGGCCACGCGCGTGACCGTCGGCCACGGCAGCAGGCGCGAGTCATTGGCGGCGATGCCAAACCGGTAGAGCCCAAAGCGCGCATGCAGGGCAGCCCGCGAGAGCGCGTGACGCGCCTCGCTCAGGCCATCGTCCTGGGTGGCGGATGGATCCCATTGCTGATTGCGCGAAAACCAGAGGATGTCGTGCTCGCCCGGACGCGCGGGACGGCCGTGGGCCATCGCGGGCCGCAGCCGTCCCGACCGCGCAATTGCGGCCAGTGGCGTACCCACGGTGTAATGCCAGACGTAACGTGATTCGGTGTTCATGTACCGCTCCTGCAAGCCCTTCCGCATTGCAGAATGGGGGCGGAAAGCCTTGCTAACAAGCAAGGTCATGCCACGTTGCAAGTGCAACAAAAATGCGTTTGTGGGGGGGGCTATCCAATGTGCCGGTCCTGCAGCCCGGTCTGGGCAAGGATCTTCCCGAGTCCGGCAGTCTGACAGGTAAACGGGATTCGGGGGCAAATTGGAGGAAACCTTCCAAACACCATAGCACAGGACTTGGTGCGACGCAGCAACTGACGCCGTCAAATGTGCGTCAGGCGCCCTTTGGGGCCAAATCCGCGAATGTCCGTATCAGGATTCTTGGGGCATATGTCACCGCCGGGACAAGGCGGGACCGTACGCTGCGAAGCGCATCGCGAGCCACGCGAACGACGCGAGCAACGCATAGGGCGCTTGACGGCCCCCGTCCCTCCCCACCGCAAGAGAATCCAGACCATGCACGACATCCGCACCCTTGCACGCCTTGCCCACGTGCGGCCACCCAAAGCCCCGCGCCCCCTGGCCGGGCTGGCCGCCGCCCTGCTGCTCTGCGCGGCGCTGACCGCCTGTGGCGGCGACGACACCCCGCCCACCCCCGGACAACCGGGCGGCGGCACCCCGACCCAGCCGGGCGAGCCCACGGTCAAGCCCCAGATGAAGTGCGCGCCCTGAAGCGCCGCGATCCCACCTCCTCGAATCCAGAACCGCTCAGGGCAGAACTCGACATGAACTCCAGCAGCCGACGCAATTTTCTCAAGATGGCAGGCGGCAGTGCCGCCGCAACCGCCGCGCTCGCCGCGTTTCCGCCGGCTATTCGCCGCGCACTGGCCATTCCGGCCAACAACGTCAACAAGTCGATCCAGGACGTGCAGTACGTGGTGATCCTGATGCAGGAAAACCGCTCGTTCGACAACTACTTCGGCACCTTCAAGGGCGTGCGGGGCTTCGGTGACCGCTTCCCGATCCCGCTGCCGGGCGGCCGCAACGTCTTCCAGCAGACCTACGCCAGCGGCAACACCAACCGCGTGGTGCTGCCGTACCACCTGGACAGCACCGCCGGCAACGCCCAGCGCGTGAGCGGCACCCCGCACAGCCAGCCGGACGGCCAGGCCGCCTGGGACCTGGGCCGCATGAGCGCCTGGCCGACCTCCAAGCAGCGCCAGTCGATGGGTTACTACAAGCAGAAGGAGGTGGAATTCCAGTTCGCGCTGGCCGACGCCTTCACGCTGTGCGATGCCTACCACTGCAGCTTCCACGGCGGCACCAACACCAACCGCCTGTTCCACTGGACCGGCACCAACGACCCGTTCGGCCAGAAGGGCGGCCCGGTGATCGACAACAGCGGCGACTCGCTCGACGCCACCGGCATCAACTACACCTGGACGACCTACCCGGAACGCCTGCAGACCGCCGGCGTGACCTGGAAGGTCTACCAGAACATGCCGGACAACTTCACCGACAACCCGCTGGCCGGCTTCGCCCAGTACCGCGCCGCCAACGCCGCGCTCGGCAACGCGGCCAACGGTGCGCCCTACCCGGCCTACACGGCGGCCAACGACACCGTGAACCCGCTGTTCAAAGGCATCGCCAACACCATGCCGGACGGCGGCTTCCTGCAGGCGCTGCGCGACGACATCGCCGCCGGCACGCTGCCGCAGGTATCGTGGATCGTGGCACCGGCCACGTACTCGGAGCACCCGGGGCCGTCGAGCCCGGTCCAGGGCGCCTGGTACACCCAGGAGGTGCTCAACGCGCTGACGGCCAACCCGGACATCTGGAGCAAGACCGTCCTGCTGATCAATTTCGACGAAAACGACGGTTTCTTCGACCACGTGCCGCCGCCCTGCGCGCCGGCGCTGGATGCGGCGGGCAAGCCCGTCGGCGCTACCACGATGGACGCCGCCACCGAGTACTACAGCGTGGACAAGACCCCGTTCGGCCCCGGTCCGCGCGTGCCGATGTACGTGGTGTCGCCGTGGAGCCGTGGCGGCTGGGTCAACTCGCAGGCGTTCGACCACACCTCGGTGCTGCGCTTCCTCGAACAGCGATTCGGCGTGCAGGAGACCAACATCAGCCCCTATCGCCGCGCGGTGATGGGCGACATGATGACTGCGTTCGACTTCATCAACCCGAACGGCACCACGTCGATCTCCTTCACGGGCCTCGACAAGACCGGCGCGGACGCCCAGCGCACCCAGCAGGAAGCGCTGGCGCAGATTCCCACCCCGACCGTGGCGGCGCAGACCATGCCGACGCAGGCCAGCGGCACGCGGCCCTCGCGCGCGCTGCCGTACACGCTGCACACCAGCGGGCTGGAAGATCCGGTCAACCGCGCCATGGTCCTCAAGTTCCGCAATGACGGCACGCAGGCCGCAGTGTTCCATGTGTACGATCGCCTGCACCTGGGCAGCGTGCCGCGCCGCTATGCGGTGGAGGCGGGCAAGGGCATCGACGCCACCTGGGATGTCTACGCCACGGACAGCGGCCGCTATGACCTCTGGGTACTGGGCCCGAATGGCTACCATCGCGCCTTTATCGGCGACGTGAGCGCCCAGAAGGAAGCCGGCGGCGGCGCCGCGCCGGAGATCCGCGTGTGCTACGAGGAATCCGACGAGCCCAAGGTCTGGCTGACGCTGATCAACCGCGGCACGACGGCCTGTACGTTCACGGTGGTGCCCAACGCCTACCGCACGGACGGCCCGTGGACCTTCGAGCTGCCCGCCGGCAAGGAACTCGACCAGCCCTTCCCGGTGAAGTCGCAGGGCAACTGGTATGACTTCACGGTGACCACCCAGCAGGGCGGCTTCTCGCGCCGCTTTGCCGGCCGCCTGGAGAACGGCACCCACACGGTGTCCGATCCGGCGATGGGGAGCTAAACCAGCGTCCGGCGTTCTCCCCTCTCCCTTTGGGGAGGGGGGAACGCCGTCATACTCACCACTGTCACATTGCCGGGCTAGGCTCGCGGGTTCGTCCTGAACTCGATGGGAGCCCCATGCTTGGCGATCTGCTGATGACGTTCTATGAAGTGGCGCGACAAGGCAGCATCACGAGCGCGGCCCGGCAGCTGCGCCTCAGCCAGCCCACCGTCACCGGCCGCATCCGCCAGCTGGAAGTGCTCTACGGCGTGGAACTGTTCCACCGCCGCGCCAGCCGGCTCGACCTCAGCGACGTCGGCGTGGCCCTCATGCCGCTGGCCGAGCAGATGATGCAGCAGGAGGGCGAGGCCGATTTCCTGCTCCGCAACGCCGGCAACCTGCGGCTGGGCAGCCTGCGGATTGGCGCCACTGGCCCCTATTACATCCTGCGCAGCGTGGCCGCGTTCCGGGAGCGCTACCCGGCCGTGGCGATCAGCATCGAGATCGGCAATTCCCGGCAGATGCTCGACGCGCTGTTCGAATACCGGATCGATGCCGCGGTGTCGTCGCACGCGGTGGACGACGACCGGCTCTCCCGCGTCATGCTCGCCGCCGACCCGATGGTGCTGGTCGCCCATCCGCTCCACCCGCTGGCGCGCCGTCCGCGTGTGGAGGTGGCCGAACTGGCCACCTGCCACCTGATCGTGCGCGAACAAGGGTCGATGACCCGCGAGGCCACCGAGGCCGCGCTGGGCGCGGTGGGCATCGACCTCCCGCCCCATACCGTGATCGGCAGCCGCGAAGCCATCTGCGAGGCGATCCGGCACAACCTCGGTGCCAGCGTGATGCCCGTGGGCGAGGTCCCGCGCGACCCCGCGCTCTGCGTGGTGCCCTTCGCCAGCCAGGCGCCGGTCATCCACGAATATCTCTACAGCCTCAAGATCCGCAGCGGGACACGGCTGGTGCGCGCGCTGCTGGATTGCCTGGTCCTGCCGGGCAGCGCGGCGCAACGGCATTGCGAGGTTCTGCAACCTGCACCTATATTGAACTGAGTTGACCTGAGTTGACTGAGTTGACCTGAGTTGACCTGAGCCTCACGCCCCCACCGCACCGCCCCCAAGGACCCCCTCCGCCGATGACCGACCCGGGCCGCCCCAGCTTTCCCGAGTACGACCAGTTGCTGACGCTGCTGGAATTGGGCGCCCCGTGGTTCCGGTCGCGCGTGGCGTGCGAGGTAACCGTGGACGGCCGCTCATTTGGGGTCCATGTGGCGGCGCTGGGCACGGACGCGCCCGACGCGCCGGCCATCGGCATCTTCGGCGGCATTCACGGGCTCGAGCGCATCGGCACTCAGTTGGTGCTGGACTACATGCGCTCGCTGCTGTGCCGCCTGCAATGGGACGAACTGCTCCACCGCGAGCTACAGGCCGTGAAGCTGGTCTTCATGCCGATCGTCAACCCCGGCGGCATGTACGCGGCCACGCGCGCCAATCCCCGGGGTGTGGACTTGATGCGCAACGCGCCGCAGAACGCCGATGCGCGCGTGCCCTTCCTGGCCGGCGGGCAGCGCCTCGGCGCCTGGCTGCCGTGGTATCGCGGCCGCGCCGGCGCGCCGATGGAGCCCGAGGCTGCCGCGCTGCTGCGCGTGGTGGAGGACGAACTGCTGGGCCGGCCGCTCAGTTTCGCGGTGGATTGCCATTCCGGCTATGGCTGGCGCGACAGCATCTGGTTCCCCTACGCGCGCACCCACGCGCCGATGGCGCACCTGCCCGAGATGTACCTGCTCAAGACCATGTTCGAGCAGGCCCACCCGCACCACGGCTACGCCTTCGAACCCCAGAGCCATCAGTACCTGCTGCACGGCGACCTGTGGGACTACGCCTACGACCGCGCGCCGGCGGGCACGTTGTTCCTGCCGATGACGCTGGAGCTGGGCTCGTGGCTGTGGATCAAGAAGAATCCCCGCCAGCTTTTCTCGCGCGCGGGCATTTTCAATCCCATCAAGGCTCACCGCACGGCGCGCGTGCTGCGCCGGCATGTGAGCCTGTTCGATTTCCTCGGGCGCACCGCCTTCGCCCCGGAGCGATGGCTGCCCCGGGGCGACCATCGACAGCAGTTGCTGGCGCAGGCAAGCGCGCACTGGCAAGACCGGAAACCGGCACCATGAACCCGTGGATCTTCCTGCGCGGCCTCACCCGCGAATCGCGGCACTGGGGCGACCTGCCGGCGCTATGGACCGCTCGCGGCCTGGGCCACCCGTCCCTGATCGACCTGCCCGGCAACGGCACCGCCCGCCACGCGATGGTGCCCGTCGACGTGCGCGGCATCATGGAAGCCGTACGCGCCACGGCCCGCGCCGACGGGGTGGCCGCGCCATGCCGCATCCTGGCGATGTCGCTCGGCGCCATGGTCGCCACCGAATGGGCCCAAAGCTACCCCGGGGAAGTGGCCGGACTGGTGCTGATCAACACGAGCATGCGTCCCTTCAGCACCATGCCGCAGCGCCTGCGCCCCCAGAACTGGGCCGCGCTCATCGGCATGGCCAACCACTGGCACGACCGCGCCCGCTGCGAGCGCACGGTCCACCGGCTGACCTGCGAACGGATGGACACCCGCGACGCCGACCTGGCGACGTGGGTCACCATCGGCCAATCCGCCCCGGTCACCCGCGCGGCGGCCCTCCGCCAACTGCTGGCCGCCGCCCGCTACCGCGCGGCCCCCTCCGCCCCGCCCTGCCCCACGCTGATCCTCTCCTCGGACGCCGACCGTCTGGTCAACCCGATCTGCTCGACCCGCATCGCGGCGGCCTGGCAGGCGCAGCACCTCCGCCACCCGTGGGCGGGACATGACCTGCCGCATGACGATGGGGGGTGGTTGTGCGCGATGGTCGAGAAGAACGGTCCTCTTTGATCTGCTGCCGGGACACGGCGTCGAGGCGCGTTGCCTGTTCGGGTGCAATTCCCAGTTCGAGAAACAAAAACCGCCGGAGGCCTTGCGGCCATCCGGCGGTTTTTTATGCAGCGACTACGTCAGGCGCAGGTCTTGCCGAGCAGTGCGGCGGCGCGTTTGTTGCACAGGGCGCCGAGCAGGGTTTCGGCGGCGGCTTCGAGGCGCTCCTGCGTGCCGAACAGGCGCGCGGCGATCAGGCCGCTTTGGAGCGCGCCATACAGTACTTGCGCGAGCATTTCGGGCGGCACGGGGTACAAGGTCTCGCGCTGCTCCTGGCCACGTTCGAGCAGCTTGGCGAGCCAGGCCTCGTTGATGTGATAGAAATCCTTGAGCACCTTGTGCACGGGCTCGGGCAGGGACAGCACCTCGGTGGAGAGCATGCCGGCCAGGCAGATCTGGTCAGATCCGCAGGTGGCGCGCAGCGGCTCCAGGTACTGGCGGGCCTGTTCCAGCACCGGCAGTTCGGGGTCGATATTGCGCAGGCGCTCGACGATGCGCGCGCTGTATTCCTTCACCGCTTCCAGGACGAGGTCGTCCTTGGACGGAAAGTAATAGTGGATGCTGGAGGTCTTGACCCCCACCAGCTCGGCCAGATCGCGGTAACTGAAGCCATTGAAACCACGGCGGCGAATCAGTACCAGCGTGTGTTCGAGCAGCTGCTCACGGACGGGTTGGGTTTTCATGGGGCAAAGTTTATCTACACGCAGATAGATACTCAACCGGGATTACCCCGATGTCAACGTCAGGAAGGCCGGCACCCTTTTGGGGCGCCGGCCGGTACCGCTTGCCGCGATCCGCGGCGGGGCGATGGTAGAAATGCTTTAAGCGGTTTCGACAGCCGAATCATCCGCGCGGCCCGGTTCGGCGGAGACGCCGGTGCGGTCGCGGCCGGCCACGGTGTGGGTGCCGTCGGTGTACGGGTCGAACTTGCCGGCGCGGGCGCCATCGGAGAACGGGCTGCGCTGATCATTCACGCGGGCGCCGTCCACGAACGGGTTGCGGGGGCGATGTACGTCGCGGGCACCGTCGCTGTACGGGCTGCGTGCGTCGTTCACGCGGTAGCCGTAACCGTAGGCTTCACCGGTCTGGTTGCTGGCGGGAGCGGCCTGGGCAGCGCCCGTGACGAAGGCGGCGGCGAGAGCGGCGGCACTGAGGATGGTCTTGGCGTTCATGGTGAAGCTCCTTGTATTGGCTGCGTTTGCCGGGGCTACCTTCCGATGCTATCTACCACTAGATAGATATTTTGGCTCTGGAAGGCCCCGTTCGAGGTCTTGCTCAGACCACCGCTTGGTTTGTGCGGCGAGTCCATGGGTTGGATAATATCTACTGGTAGATAGACAAGCAAGGCGAATCTGGGGATCGCGCCGAAAACTTATTTATGAGGCCGATAGCCTGTCTCTCTTGCGGCCGGCGCCCCGGCCCATCGGGTGCTAGGCTTATCACATCCCCCGCGCCCCGGCCCGCCATGTCTGCCCCGCTGCCCACTCCGCCCGCTGCTGGCTCCCGTCCCCTGAAACGCTGGGTTGCCGGCGTGGCTGGCGTCGCAGTGGCCGCAAGTCTAGGCCGCTGGCTGGTCTTCCGGATGATGGAAAGTGACGCTTTCGTCACTATCCCGATCGGGGATGTCACCCCCGACCACCTCGGCGTGCCGTCCCGCCAGTACACCTTCGCCAGCGGGGATCGCACGCTGCACGCCTCGTTCGTCGCCGCGCCCGATCCGAGCGGCCCGGCGCTGTGCGTGTTTCACGGCGATTCCGAATCCCTGACCGACTGGGCGCCGGTCCAGGCCATGCTCCACGCGGCCGGCATCGGCTCCTTCGTGTTCGATTACAGCGGCTATGGCGCGAGTACCGGGCGGCCCTCGGTGCGCAACCTGCGTCAGGACGCGCTGGCCGGCTACCTCCAGTTCATCGCCGCCACGCCGGCTGCGGCGCGGCGCCACGTGATGGGCTATTCGCTGGGAAGTGGGATTCTGCTCGATGTGATTGGCCGGCTGCGGCCCAGCCCGGACGGCGCCGTGATTGGCGCCGGTTTCCGCTCCGCGCGTGCGGCGGCGGTGGTCACGGGGCGGGTGCCCGCGTGGCTGGCGTGGATGCTGCCGGAGCCGTGGAACAACGCCGCGCGCATCCGCAAGCTGCGCATGCCGCTGCTGCTGATCCACAGCCGGCAGGACCAGACCATCCCGTTCAGCCATGGCGAATATCTGGCGCGGATGGCGCGCGCGCCGAGCCGGCTCGAGATCTTCGAGGACCTGCCCCACAACGCCGCCATCGAACCTGCGCACGCGCAGGCGTTCTGGGCGCCGGTGATCGCCTATCTCCAGAGCGGCGACCTGGGCGTCGCCGCCGCGCCGGACATCGCCCCTTAGATATTAGGTATCAGATATGAGTAAAGTCAGGCGCGCGCCAGCCTGGCCTGGACGCCTAGCGACTGGCGTGCCGCCGGCCGGACCGGCTCGTCGTCGAGCTTGAACTCGCCCACCACATGCTGGAGTTGCTGGGCCTGCTCGGCCAGCGCCGCAGACGCCGCGGCGGCCTCTTCCACCAGCGCGGCGTTCTGCTGCGTCACCTCGTCCATCTGCGCCACCGCCTCGTTGACCTGCTCGATGCCGCCGCTCTGGTGCTCGGAGGCCTCGGCGATCTCGCCCAGGATCTGGGTCACATGCCGCACCGACTGGACGATTTCCGCCATGGTCTGACCGGCCTGCCCCACCAGCGACGAGCCCGACTCCACCTGCCGCGCCGAATCGTTGATCAGCACGTTGATTTCCTTGGCCGCCGCCGCGCTGCGCTGGGCCAGGGTGCGCACCTCGCCCGCCACCACGGCGAAGCCGCGCCCCTGCTCACCCGCGCGTGCCGCTTCCACGGCGGCGTTCAGCGCCAGGATATTGGTCTGGAAGGCGATGCCCTCGATCACGGCGATGATGTCCGTCACCTTGCGGGAGCTGGCGCTGATGGCCTGCATGGTCTCCACGACATTGCCGACGATGGCGCCGCCGCGCTCGGCCACGCCAGACGCGGACGCCGCCAGCCCGTTGGCCGTGCGTGCGCGCTCGGTGTTCTGCTTCACCATGGCGGTCAGCTCGCTCATGCTGGATGCCGTTTCCTCGAGCGTGGCGGCCTGTTCCTCGGTGCGCTGGGACAGATCGGTATTGCCAGCGGCAATCTGGTGCGACGCCGACGAGATCGAATCGCTGGACGCCTTGATGCGCGTGACCAGGTCCGTCAGCATGTCCTCCATCTCGCCCAGCCCGCCCAGCAGGCGGCCGAAATCGCCGCCCCGCTCGGTCTCGAATTCCTTGCTGAGGTCGCCCGCCGCCACGGTTTCGGCGATGAACTCGGCCTCCTTGAGCGGGATCTCGATGGCGCGCGTCAGGCGGAACCAGCACACCACGCTAGCCAGCAGCACGGCGCCGCCCAGGCCCCAGATCCAGGTGCGGGTGTTGTCCTCGTTCGGGGGCACAGCCTGAGCCGTGGCGGCGGGCTTGTCCGGCGCGGCCGCCGCGCGCTGCTCCAGCTCGCCAATGCGCCCGAGCGCCAGTGTCATCATGACCGCCACCAACAGCACGACCACGCCAAACGCCGCGCCCAGCCGCGTACGCATACTCAAGTTGTCCCAAGCCATGATGCCGTCCGCTCCTCGTAGTGCCCCGCTGTTCGTCGTTGCGTGTCGGGGCTATCGATGGGCTAACGGCCAGTCGGGTCCGGGACTTTAGGCCGGGCATGCCCCACGGAAGGGGGATGTGGCGCAAGGGTGGCTTTTAGTCGAACTTAGTCGATCAATGCGGCGGCGTCGCGGTAGTCGGCGTCCCACGCCGTGGCCAGCGCGCGGCAGCGGCCGAGCGCCACGGCGCGTCGCTCCACGTCGACGACCACCACGTGATCGGCCCAGGCGGGCCGGGGCGGCAGTTCACCGCTGCGCCCATCGGTCAGCAGCCAGAGCCAGCGCCGCTGCATCGGCCGGTGGCGGGCCTGCGCCTCGAGCAACTGGCCGGCGCGCGCCACGCCCAGCGCCAGCGGGGTGCCGCCGCCGCCGGCAATCGGGCGGATCCAGTCGGCGTTCCAGTACCGTGCGCGCGACGGCGCGAGCCGCACTTCGGCCTGCTGTCCGGCAAAGCAGACCAGCGCCACGTCCGCGCGGGACTGGTAGGCGCGCTCCAGCAGCCGCACGAGCACGCCCTTGGCCAGCGCGAGCTGCTCGCCCTGCGTCATCGAGCCGGAACAGTCGAGCGCCACGCAGTGGAGCACGCCAGCGCGTGCATCGGCCCGCCGGTGGCGCAGGTGCTCGGCGGCCAGCCGCGCCTGCCGCTTGGCCGCCAGCGTGCGCGGCCAGTGGATGCGCGCCCCGGGCACGCCCGCGCCCGGTGTGGCGGGACGTGGCATCGGACGCGGAGTCTGCCACCGGTTGCCGCCTTGCCGGACCTGCCCGGCGGCCTGCCGGTGGCTCAGGCTTTTTTTGGCGGGCGATTCCCGAAGGCGCGCAGCGGCTTGATGCTGGCGATGCCGGCGGCGGTGTCAGCCGGGGGCGGCATGGCGCCCCACGGGTTGTCCTGCGGCGCGGGCGCCGTGGCACGCTCCCCGGCCGATTCCACTTGGCCAGCTTCGGGGGATGCCGGCGACCCCGCATGGCGACGATGATGGAGCACCAGCTCCGCCACGGCATCCACATGCGCCACGGTCACCGCCGGGGCGCCGTCCCACGCGGCCAGCGCGCGTGCGGCGCGCAGCATGACGAGGTCCGCCCGCACGCCATCCACCGCCGCCGCCAGGCACAGCGCGCTGACATGGGCGTGCACGGCATCGGAGAAATCCAGCCCGCCGAGCGCGCCGCGCGCCCGGGCGACCTGCGCCGCCAGCGCCTGCTGGGCCGTCGCCACGGCGGCGCGGAACGCCTCCGGGTCGGTATCGAACGCCAGCCGGGCGCGCACGATGGCCTGCCGCGTGGCCGGGTCGGCGTAGTTGTCGAGCGCCAGCGCGAGGCCGAAGCGGTCGAGCAGCTGCGGGCGCAACTCGCCCTCCTCCGGATTCATCGTGCCGACGAGCACGAAGCGCGCCGCGTGCTGATGGGACACGCCATCGCGCTCCACCACGTTCACGCCGCTGGCCGCCACGTCGAGCAGCTGGTCCACCAGCGGGTCCGGCAGCAGGTTGACCTCATCCACATACAACACGCCCTCGTGCGCGCGCGCCAGCAGGCCCGGCGCGAAGCGCACCTCGCCCTGCTGCAGCACGTGGCTCAGGTCCAGCGTGCCGGTTAGCTGTTCCTCGCTGGCGCCCAGCGGCAGCGTGACGAAGTGGCCATGCGGCAGCAGCTCCGCCAGCGCGCGCGCCGCCGTGGACTTGGCCGTGCCGCGCGGCCCGGTGACCAGTACGCCGCCGATGCCGGGATCGACGGCAGCCAGCAGCAACGCCTGTTGCAGCCGCGCCTGGCCGACCAGGGCGCTGAACGGAAACGGATGTCGCACGACGGTGACGGGACTCATAAGGATTGACCTTCGATGCGCTGCTCGTTATCGAGCAGATGTTGTTCGATCCGGCCGCGCTGGGCGCCCGGTTCTTGCCAGAGCCCGCGTTCCATGGCCTCCAGCAGCCGCTCGCAGATGCCTTGCAGCGCGCGCGGATTGTGCCGGGCGAGGAATTCGCGATTGACGGGATCGTGGACGTAGGCGTCCGCCACCAGCGCGTACTGGTGGTCGCCCACCACGCGCGTCGTGGCATCGTAGCCGAACAGGTAGTCCACGGTGGCGGCCATCTCGAACGCGCCCTTGTAGCCGTGCCGGCGCGCGCCATCCATCCACTTGGGATTGACCACCCGCGCCCGGATCACGCGGGCGATTTCCTCGCCCAGCGTACGCACGCGCGGCGCGGCCGGGTTGGCGTGATCGCCGTGGTAAATCGCCGGCTGTTCGCCGCCCAGATGCCGCACGGCGGCCACCATGCCGCCCTGGAACTGGTAGTAGTCGTTGGCGTCGAGCAGGTCGTGCTCGTGGTTGTCCTGGTTCTGCACCACGGCGTCGATCTCGGCCAGCCGGGTGGCGAAGGCGTCACGCGCGTCGATGCCATCGGCACGCTGCCCGTAGGCGTAACCACCCGCGTGCAGGTAGGCGTGGGCGAGGTCCGCGTCGTCCTGCCACTGGCGGCCGTCGATCAGGGCCTGGAGGCCGGTGCCGTAGTCGCCGGGTCTTGCGCCGAAGACGCGCCACCCGGCGCGCTCGCGCGCCTCGTCCGGCGCGGCGCCCTCGGCTTGCAGCCGCGCCTGCTCCGCCAGCACGCGGGCGCGGATCGGGTTGACGTCCGCCGGCTCGTCGAGATCCGCCACGGCGCGCACGGCGGCGTCGAACAGCGCCACGAGGTTGGAGAAGGCATCGCGGAAGAAGCCGGACACGCGCAGCGTCACGTCCACGCGCGGGCGGCCGAAGTTGGCCATCGGCAGGATCTCGAAGTCCACCACGCGATGGCTGCCCTGCGCCCACTTGGGCCGCACGCCGAGCAGGGCCATGGCCTGGGCGATGTCGTCGCCGCCGGTGCGCATGGTCGCCGTGCCCCAGACCGACAGGCCCACCGCGCGCGGATATTCGCCGTGTTCCTGCAGGTGCCGTTCGATCAGCAGGTTGGCCGCGCGCAGGCCGAGCGTCCACGCCGTGCGCGTGGGCACCGCACGGGTATCCACCGAATAGAAGTTGCGGCCGGTGGGCAGCACATCCGGCCGGCCGCGCGAGGGCGCCCCGCTCGGGCCGGGTGGCACGAAGCGCCCGGCGAGGCCGCGCATTAGCTGCGTCAGTTCCTGTGCGCCGCAGGCGTCCAGCCGTGGCGCCACTTCCTGGCGCAGCCGGGCGAGAACCTGCGCGGTGTGCGGCAGGGGTGCCTCGTCGTCCAGCCCCCCGTCAAGCAGGCGCAGTGCCAGCATTTCCAGCCGCTCGCGCGTGTCGCCATGGTGGCGCCACGGGCCGGCGTCGATGTCCGCCAGCAGCGCCGGGCGTGGCCCCAGCCACGGCGCGGCCCAGTCGGCGTCGAGCGGGTCGAAGTCGTCGCCCAGCGAGAGGTCGGCGCCCATCGCCGACAGCAGCCCCGCCCGGGCGTCCCGGCCATCGCCCACCGGAAAACGCGCCAGCGCCGCCAGCGTGTCCCGGCGCTGCACGCCGGCCGGAGACTGGCCGAACACGTGCAGGCCATCGCGGATCTGCGACTCCTTGAGTTCGCACAGCCACGCATCGGTGCGATTCAGCAGCGCGTCTTCCTCCTCGCCGCCGGCCGGCGCCGCCAGCCCCAGTTCCGTGTGCAGCTGCTGGCCGACAATCGTCGCCAGGATCTCCTTGCGCAGCAGCCGGGCGCGGCGCGCGTCCACGGTCAGCGCCTCGTAGTACTCGTCCACCTGCCGCTCCAGATCCTGCAGCGGCCCGTAGTTCTCGGCGCGCGTGAGCGGCGGCATCAGGTGATCGATGATCACGGCCTGCGTGCGGCGCTTGGCCTGCGCGCCCTCGCCCGGATCATTGACGATAAACGGGTACAGGTGCGGCAGCGGACCGAGGATGGCGTCCGGCCAGCAGGCGTCGGAGAGCGCCACGCTCTTGCCCGGCAGCCATTCGAGGTTGCCGTGCTTGCCCACGTGCACGATGGCGTCGATGCCGAACACGTGGCGCAGCCAGAAGTAGAACGCGAGGTAGCCGTGCGGCGGCACGAGTTCGGCATCGTGATAGCTGGCGTAGCCATCCAGGCCATCGCCGTCCACCCCATAGGCGCGCGCGGGTTGAATGCCGACGAACACCTGCCCGGTGCGCACGCCGGCGATCATGAAGCGGCCCTGACGCACCATCGGGTCGGCTTCGGGCGCGCCCCAACGCGCGGTCATCGCGTCCTGAAGCGCCGCCGGCAGCGCCGCCAGCCAGCGCCGGTAGTCGTCCACCGTCACGCTCTGGAACGCGGGCCGCACGGCGTGCTGGTCGAGGTCGTTGGTGATGCCGCGCGTCAGGCCCTGCATCAGCGCATCGCCGTTCTCCGGCAGCGCGTCGATGGCGTAGCCCTCGGCATGGAGGGCGGCCAGGATGTGCACGACCGACGCCGGCGTATCGAGCCCCACGCCGTTGCCGATGCGCCCTTCGCTGGCCGGATAGTTGGCCAGCACCAGCGCCACGCGCTTCCCGGCGTTGGGCAGCGTGCGGAGCCGGCACCAGCGGTGCGCCAGTTCCGCCACAAAGCGCACGCGCTCCGCGTCCGGCTGGTATTGCACGATGT
This sequence comes from Cupriavidus sp. 05T42, assembly GCF_056396345.1. Taxonomy (NCBI): domain Bacteria; kingdom Pseudomonadati; phylum Pseudomonadota; class Betaproteobacteria; order Burkholderiales; family Burkholderiaceae; genus Cupriavidus; species Cupriavidus sp. 05T42. The sequence goes on along the minus strand of NZ_JBFTLH010000011.1, from coordinate 68,189 downwards.
CCGCCTCGGTGTGCGGGCAGCGGTAGGCCAGCCCCTTGAAGCTGACCGCGCGCGTGATGATCCGCCCGTCGACCTCGGGCAGCGCGATGTGCATCGCCACGTCGCGCGTGCCCAGCCCCTGGCTGTCGGCGAGCCAGTCCTCGCGATTGCCGCCGCTCAGGATCACCTGGAGTACCGGGGCATCGTTGGCGAGCGGGGCGTCCGCCTCGCCATCGACGCTGTCGAGCGAGGCGACGGCGAACGCCGTGGTGTTGAGGACGAGCGCCACCTCGTGCGCATCGCACAGGCGCTGGAGCACTTCACGGCAGAGCGGTGCCTTCAGCGAGGTCACCGCCAGCGGCAGCGGGCGCAGGCCGGCATCGAGCAAGGCATCGGCGATGGCGTCGAAGACGGCCGTGTTGCCGGCCTGCAGGTGCGAGCGGTAGAACAGCAGCGCCACCACGGGGGCGTCGTCGGCCAGCCCGTGGGCGGCCCAGCGCGCGGCCCAGTCCTCGACGGTGGCGACCGTCCGTTCCGGGTGATGGATGGCGGCTTCGGGCAGCACCTGCGGCGGCAGCGCGGGTGTGCCCCAGCCGAAGGCATGGTGAGCCAGACAGCGGAAAAACTGCTCGGCGTTGCCGGCGCCGCCTTCGCGCAGGTAGTGCCAGAGCTGATGGGACAGCGCGGCGGGCGCGTTGCCGTGCCGGGCGAGGTTGTCGTCCTCGGCCAGATCGCCGGACCCCATCACCAGCAACTGGCCACGCGCGCGGGCCAGTTCCGGCAGCCGCTCCAGCCCGTAAGCCCAGTCGTTGACGCCGCCCAGATGGTCCACCACCACCACGCGCGCGTGCTGGAGCACTTCGTCGATATAGAGATCGAGCGAGGCCGGCTGGCGCAGGTACATCTGGTTGGCCAGCCGCACGGACGGGTAACCGGGGCCGAGGCGCGGCACCGCGCCGGCCAGCAGCGACAGCGTGGTATCTGCCGCGCTCAGGACGACGATCTCGCCGGGCGTCTGCGCGATGCGCAGCACGACAGCGCTGTCCTCGACAAAGCCGCCGGGCCGGGTGGACAGCAGGTGCATGGGTCAGCGCGCCGACAGCGCGGCGCTGCCGAGGAAGCCGGCGACGAGGGTGGCGGGGATCATGGCGGTGTGCATGCGGAATCCAGTGGCGGGGCGGGTCGCGTGAAGGCGATCAGGATAAAGAGATGTGGGGTGGCTGTCCATCGGCGGCGGACGACGGTGATGGCGCCGCGCGCCGCGCCCGACGCCATTCCCGGAAGGCGCCCAGCGCGATGGCGAGCAAGGCCAGCGCCAGCGCTATCGGGCCATGGTGCGAGCGGGCGGGCGATGCCGCCGCTACCGGCGCCACGCGCGGAACGAGGTGTTGACCCATCACCGACTGGGCGCGGTCGGCCTGTGGCGATGGGGCGGGTGCTGGCGCGGGCGCGGGCGTCGGCGTCGGCGTCGGCGCAGCCTTCGCCGTCATCGACGGCCGCGCCACCGGCCCCGGCGCCACCACCGCATCGGCCAACTCCCGGCCCAGCGCGCGCAGCAGCGCCGGGTCCACCCGCGCGGCCCGGCCCGCCTGCGCGATGTGCGCCATCAGCACCGGGTTGCCGCAAGTATTGGCCGTGCAGGAGAGGCCGTCCCGCCGCACGGCATCCGCGTAGCGCCGCAGCAGTTCGGCGCGTTCTTCGTCCGTGAAGCGATAGCTGCCCTGCCGGTCCACCTCGAGCAGCCGCGCCAGGATGCCCTGCTGCGCGTGCGGATTGGCCTGCCGGAAGAAGGCGTCCATGCCGAGGCCGAGCTTGTCGGCCACGTAGACGTCATAGGTGCGCTGCCAGAACTCGCCCGGCATCTGCTCCGGCACGGTGGCCTGGAAGCCGTAAAGATGCTCGATCTCCTTATACATCTCACGCGCGCCGGCATAGCCCGAGCGCTGCATCGCGCCGATCCACTTCGGGTTCCATTGCCGCGCGTTCAACTCCGTGGCCAGCCACGTGCGGGCATCCACGGTATCCGTCTCGCCGGCGCGGCGCAGGTTGTGCAGCCAGAAGCGCGGCGCCTGCCCGCGCACCGCGCGCGTGGCGGCGGTCAGGCCGCCGGCGTACTGGTAGGTATCGTCGTTGTCCAGCGCGCCGTACAGCGTGCTGGTGCGCGAGAACAGCACGGCCTCGTTCGAGGCCAGATGGCTCGCCAGCGCATCCGGCGCGCTGGCGCCCCAGCCTTCGGCCGAATAGGCGAAGTTCATGTAGCGCAGGTACTGCCGCGCGAGGGCGTCCGGGCCGTCCTGCGCATCGCGGCTCTGCTCCACCATCTGCTGCACGCCGATGGCGTAGTTGCCGGGCTTGGCGGCGAACACGCGGGCGCGGGCCAGTTTGCCGGCGGTGTCCGGGTCCGTGCCCCGGGCGACCAGCGCGGCGGCCACCGTGCGGTCGTGACGGCTGATGGCGTTGTCGCCGGCGGCAGCGGCCAGCCGCGCGGCCTTGTCAAGCAGCGCCACCTTGTCGCCAAACCCATCGCGGTAGATGCCGGAAATCGTCAGTAGCACGTTCACACGCGGCCGGCCCAGTTCGGCATCGGGAATCAGCCGCACGTCCTCCACGCCGCCGCGCGCGTTCCATACCGGCGTCACGCCCATCAGCCAGAGCGCCTCGGCCTCCATCGCGCCCTGATGCCGTTCCGTTTCGCCGTACCAGAGCACCATCGACACCGACTCCGGCAGCCGCCCCGTTTCCTGCCGATAGCGCGCCAGCGTCTGCGCGGCCATGGTCTTGCCGAGCGCCCACGCTGCCGGCGTGGGGATCTTCGCGCCATCGAAGGCATGGAGGTTGCGGCCCGTGGGCAGGCCGTCGGGCGTGCGCACGGGGTCACCGAGCGGCCCGGTCGGCAGATAGCGGCCCGACAACACGGTGACGAGGCCATCCAGTTCGCCCCGGGACGATGCGCGCAGATCGGCCAGCCATTGCCGGGCGAGTTGGAGCGCGGCCCGCACAGCAGGCGCCTGATCGTCGGCCAGTCCGTCCAGCGACGGCGCTTGGCCGGCGACCAGATCCTCGGCCCAGCCGTGCACCCGGGCGTCATGGGCGGAATTGCGCAGTTGGGACGACAGCAGCAGCGCCAGCGCGTCCGCCTGATCGGCCTCGGGCGGCATCTCGCCGAGCGCGTGGATGCCCAGCGGCATCGGCTCGGCCTCCACCTTGTGCAGGAAGGCGTGCAGGATCGGCTCGATCTGCGCCCACGGCGCGTCGGCATCGAGACCCAGTTGCTGGTCGAGCTTCAGCGTGCGCATCTGGGCGATGGCCTGCTGCCGGTACTGCGCCGATAGCTCGGGCGAGCTGTCCCGCGTGGCCTCGGCCTGCTCGATGGCTTCGTCGAGCTGCGCCAGCACGGGCGGCTGGCCGGCGCTGGCCAGCAGCGGCGACAGATGGCTCACCAGCACGGCGGCGCTGCGGCGCTTGGCCTGGACCGCCTCGCCGCCGCCATCCTGGATGTAGACGTAGGCGTTGGGCAGGTCGCCGAGCAGCACTTCGGCGCTGTCGTCACCGGCCTGCCCCACCTGCTTGCCCGGCAGCCACTCCAGCGTGCCGTGCCGGCCCACGTGCACCATGGCATCGGCGCCGAAGGCATGGCGGTACCAGAGATAGGCGGCGAGGTAGGAATGCGGCGGTGGCGTGATGGTGTCGTGCGAGGTGTCCATCGCGCGCGCGAAGGTCGAGCGCAGCGGCTGGGGGCCGACGAACACATTGCCGAAACGCAGGCCCGGAATCACGAAGGCCGGCTCGCCCTGTGGGTCGCGCGCCACCATCAGCGGATTGCGCTCGGGCGGGCCCCAGGCCTGCGTGACGGCGGCGCGGAAGGCGGGCGGCAGCGCGTCGAACCAGCGCCGGTACTGCGCCATCGGCAGCAGCGTGACGTGGCCGCCGCGCACCATGCGCGCCAGCTCGCCGGGCGCCCAGGTTTCGATGTTGCGCCCGTTCGCTTCCAGCAGCGCGGTCAGCGTGGCGGTGTCTGGCAGGTCATCGCCCGTTTGATAACCCGCCGCGCGCAGCCGCTGCAGGATCTGCGTGAGCGACGGCAGCGTGGCCAGGTAGCTGGCGCCGAGATTGCCGCGCCCGGGCGGGTTGTTGTAGTAGAGCACCGCCACGTGCTTGCTGGCGGGCGGCTTGTCCTGCAGCGCGATCCAGCGGCGCACGCGCGCCACGATGGCGTCCACGCGCTCGGGCACCGCCGCGCTGCGCTGGCTCCCCTCCCCGCCTTCCTGCGTGGCGAACAGGATCGGCTCGGTCGCCCCGCTGCGCTCGGGCGCGGTCAGCAGCAACGGCAGCCGCTCCCCGGCGATGCCACGTACATCGGCACGCCAGCCGGCTTCGCTGTCGCGCGTGGAAATCAGGTTGATCGTGTGCAGGCCGTGCCGCGCCAGCCAGTCCTTGTCCTCGGCGCGCGGAATGGTCAGGTTCAGCGCCAGCAGTGCGCGCAACGGCGACACGCCATCCTGCGTGACCAGCGCATCGAGCCCGGAAAGCGGCCAGCCGAACACCGGCACCGCGCCCACGCCCTGGCGCTCGAGCGCGGCGATCAGGGCGTCGATATGGGCGAGGTCACGCTGGCGGTAGTGGGTGGCGTAGAAGGCGATGCCGACCAGCGGCGCGCCGTCGGCAACGATGCCGGCCTGCCGGTACCACTTGAGGTAGTCCGCCAGCGACGCGAACGGCTGCGCCGCGCGCGGATGGTAGATGCCGGCCGCCGGCGCAGGGCGCACGGCGGGCACGGCGATCACGTCCTGCGCCGGCAGCCCTTGCATGCGCTGCCGCGCCGCCACGGCGAGAGCGAGGAAGGCGGCGAGGTTGTCCACGCCGCCCGCTTCCCAATAGGGCTGCGCGGCATCGGCAACATCGCGCCGGGCCGCTACCGGGCCCCACGCCGCATCGACGCTCTCCGCCGGGGCGCCGAAGACCAGCGCACCACGCGCGGCGGCCTGGCGCACGCCGGGTGCCATCGCGCGCAGCACCGCGGTCGGGGCGAATCGTGCATAGATGACATCGGCGTGCGCCAGCGTTGCGGCGTCCGGGGCATCGGTGCGGAAGGTGAACATGGCCAGCGCGTTGCCGTGCGCAGCGCGGAAGGCGGCTTCGGCGGCGGGCAGCAGGTGGGCGTTCGACGTGACGACAAGCACGCGCACCGGCGCGGCAGCGACCGCGGCGACTGCAGCCCCCACCGAAGTGGGCAGCAGCAGGCAGCAGAGCAGCGCGAGCCACAGGCGCAGGCAGCGGGCGACGGCAGGATGGGGAGTCACTCGGAGGGGGTAGGATGGCATGACGGGCAGCACACTGCACATCGCGGAAGCGGCTGGCCCGGCATTTTACCCGCAGTGGATGCGGCAGCCGCGCGCCATTCGTACGTATGTTTGATGCGTGCAGATCACCTGCTGTTGCGCGCCACCCACGCGGGTGTTGTTTTTTTCATCGGATGGGCGCCGGCGGTCCGCTTTGCAATGTTGACCATGACAGGCAATTACGTCACACAGCCGCCGGTAGTAATCACAAAGTATGGCGCCGGAATCGCCCCGGATCGCGCCCGGATCCCCGCAATCACGAGGCGGGAGGCCAATGGGCGAACAATCTACTCATCCAGGTAAGTGGCGGCAATCATCCTTGTGGGCGACGCCACATGCATTGTGGTGACCCATCGTGTACCTCGCGGCGAATCGACTATATTTGACCTATGGCGCGCACATCCCGAATCACCCAGCCGTAAGACAGCCCTGGAGGTAACTGCCATGCGTTCGCTTGCCAACTTGTTCAGTCCGCCGACGCCAGAGAAGATCGCCGAGAAGGAACTGCAAGACATGAGGCTGACGCTTTTTCAGGCAGAGCGTCGCCTGCTGGAAGCGCAGATGCAAGTCGATTACTACCGCAACATGATCTCGTTCCTCGAGGAAGTGGGCGCGACCGGTGTCGAAGGCGTGGCGGACCGTCGCCATGCGGCCATGTCGCCCACCCCCGGAGCACCCGCCCTGCCGCCGGCCTCGCAGCCCGCGCGCGTGGCGCCGGGCCTGACCACCGTCCCCATCGTACCCTCGGCCGCCTGACCGTTCCTTCGCCCGGCCGGCATGTCCGGCTGTGCGATACTCGCCGCGTTCGATGCCATGCCGCCCCCACTCCGGGGCGGCATGCGCACGTCTGCACCAGACTTCAAGGAACCGGCCCATGAGCACCCTTCTACCCGCGATTGACCTCGAGACCGCGCCAAACCCCACGCACAGCGTGATCTGGATGCACGGCCTTGGCGCCGATGGCAACGATTTCGTCCCCGTCGTGCCCGAACTGGGCCTGCCCGCCACGCTGGCGGTGCGCTTCATCTTCCCGCATGCCCCGGCGATTCCCGTCACCTGCAACAACGGCTACGTCATGCCGGCCTGGTATGACATCTATTCGCTCGACGAAGCCGGCCGGCGCGCCGACGAGGCGGGCATCCGCACCTCGTGCGAGGCCATCCGCGCGCTGATCGCGCGCGAGAACGCGCGCGGCGTGCCGACCAGCCACATCGTGCTGGCCGGGTTCTCGCAGGGCGGCGCCATCGCCTACACCACGGCGCTGACGCACCCGGAGACGCTGGCCGGAGTGATCGCGCTCTCGACCTACATCCCCTCGCCGGACCTGATCGCCGCCGAGGCCACGCCCGCCAATGCCGCCACGCCGGTGTTCGCCGCGCACGGCACGGAGGACGACGTGGTGCCGCTGGGCCTGGGCACGCGCGCCCGGGACTTCCTCACCGCGCGGGAGCAGCCGGTGGCCTGGCACACGTACCGCATGCCGCACTCGGTCTGCCTGGAAGAAATTGCCGATATCGGCCAGTGGCTGCGCGAGCGGCTGGCATGATTCCCACCACGCCCCCGCCCCGCATCGATTTCAACACCCGCAAGGCGCTGCTGTTCGCGCTGACGGCCGAGCGGCTGGCAGCGTTCTACGAACACGGCAAATGGATGACCGACGCGCAGGGCGCCACGCTGGCCGGGATGTGGCTGTCGCGCTCCAAGCTGCAACTGGCGCTATCGGAACGGCGCCTGCTCTCGGAGCTGAGCGATCAGTTCGCGCGCCAGTTGTCCGAATCGCTCTCGCGGGAAGCCGGCCTCTACGCGACGCACGAGATGATGGAAGCGCTCGATCCGAACTACCAGTCCGCCTTCGCCCATGACATGCTGGACGAATGCGAACGGCTGCTTCATGAGAACGGCGTGACCGAGTGAGAGCTAGGGCTCAGACCGGGCTCAGACCGCGCGGCGCACCGGATTGAGTGCCTCGCCGTCCAGTCGCCGGAACACGAAGGCCGACAGCAGCGTGATGATGCCCACCGCCAGGAAGGCCAGCCGATAGGCGGGCGCGGCCACGCCCAGCTCGTTCGAGAACAGGCTGACGAGCCCGCCGCCAATCGTCACGCCCAGGCCGATGGCCAGCATCTGCACCATCGAGAACAGGCTGTTGCCGCTGCCGGCGTCCTCGCGCGAGAGGCCCTTCAGCGTCACGCTGTTCATGGCCGCGAACTGCATCGAGTTCGAGGCCCCGAACGTGGCCAGTTGCAGGATGGACAGGGCCAGCGGCCAGCCCGGCGACATCGCCGCGAACGAGGCAATCGAGGCCCCCACGATCAGCGTGTTCACCAGCAGGAAGTTGTCGTAGCCGTAGCGGTTGACCAGCGGCACGATCCAGCGCTTGGACACGGTCCCGGCCACCGCCACCGGCAGCAGCATCAGGCCCGAATGGAACGGCGAATAGCCGAGCTGCAACTGCATCAGCAGCGGCAGCAGGAACGGCACCGCGCCGGAACCGATGCGGCAGACCAGGTTGCCCACCAGCCCCACGCTGAAGTTCGGCTCGCGGAACAGCGCCAGCCGGAACAGCGGCGTGGCGTGCCGGCGTGCATGCGGGATATAAAGCAGCGCGGCGACGATGCTGACGGCGGCCAGCCCCAGGCTCCACAGCAGCGCGTGGGATGCGCCGTGCGGCACGTCCAGCGCCAGCGAGAACGCCACCATGCATAGCGACAGCAGCCCGCAGCCGACCCAGTCGAACGGCGGCGCCACGCCGGCCTCCCCCGCCGGCAGGTAGCGGCGCACCGCCAGCAGGCCCACCAGCCCCACCGGCACGTTGATCAGGAAGATCCAGTGCCAGGACGCGCTCTGCACCAGCCAGCCGCCCAGCACCGGGCCGAAGATCGGCCCCACCTGCCCGGCGATCGACACGAACGCCAGCGCGGCGATGTACTGCTCGCCCGGGATATTGCGCAGCACGGCCAGCCGGCCGATCGGCAGCAGCATCGAGCCACCCACGCCCTGCAGCACCCGCGCGATCACCAGTTGCGTGAGCGTATGGGCTGTGGCGCAGTAGATGGAGCCGAGCACGAAGATCAGGATGGCGCAGAAGTACACGCGCCGCGTGCCGAACTTGTCGGCGAGCCAGCCGGAGGCGGGGGTCAGCATCGCCATGGTCAGCGTGTAGGCCACCACCACCGGTTTGAGGTCGAGGGGCTTTTCGCCGAGGCTGTGCGCCATCGAGGGCAGCGCGGTGTTGACGATGGTCGTGTCCAGCGTCTGCATGAAGAAGCCGGCGAAGACGATCCACAGCATGGCCTTCTGCGAGGCGGCGGCTGGGCTGGCGGGGGCTGAAGCGGTGGTCATGGTGATTCTTTGTAATCCCTGGTCGGCAGTGGCCAGGAACAATGGACCCTATGGTAAACACCGGGCTGCCCATCGGGAACCCCTCTGGCGTTATTGACTGCAATCGGAAAAGCCGATGACAATGGCCCGATGCTCAATCCCGTCTGGATCCAGACCTTCGCCACCGTGGCGACGGCGCGCAGTTTTACCGATGCTGGCCGCCAGCTCGGCCTCTCGCAATCGTCGGTCAGCGACCATATCCGCCGGCTCGAAGACAGCGTGGGGCGGCGCCTGTTCGTGCGCGACACCCACTCCCTGCGTCTGACTGCCGATGGCGAAGCGCTGCTGGTCCACGCCCGGCTAATCCTGGAGGCGCTGGCGCGCGCAGAATCGCAGTTCAGCGCGCCCCGGCTGCGCGGCCGCGTGCGGCTGGGCACTTCGGACGACCTCGCCCAGGGCCCGCTGCCCAATGTGCTGGCGGCGTTCCGCGACACCCATCCCGACGTGGAACTCGAAATCACCATCGGCATGACCGGCAAGCTCTATGAATTGGTCGATGCCGGCATGCTGGATCTGATGATCGGCAAGCGGCGCGAGGGCGACCGGCGCGGCGTGTCGCTGTTCCGGGGGCCGCTGGAATGGCTGGCCCGGCCGGGCACGGTGATCGACGTGCGCCAGCCGCTGCCGCTGATTCTGGTGAACGAGCCCAGCGTCACGCGCTCGATTGTGCTCGCCACGCTGGCCAAGGCCGGCTGGCCCTGGCGCGTGGTCTGCGCCAGCAGCAGCCACTCCGGCTGCATCGCGGCCGCGCGCGGCGGGCTCGGCATCACCGTGCGGGCGCATGCGCTGGCGGGGCGCGGGCTGGTGCCGCCCGTCAACAGTCAGGAGTTGCCGGCGCTGCCAGAAGTGGAATTTATCTCGCTGGCGGCTGGCCGCCTGTCGGAGCCGGCGGAGACGCTGCTGACGCTGCTGCGCAAGAGTGATCTGCGCGCATCGCGCATGGATTGAGGCGTCAGCAGCCCGCTTCGTCGCCGATTCAGCCGAGCGTGCGCATCGCCTGATAGGCCGTGAGCAGGTGGTAAGGCGTGGTGGACGGCATTTCGGCGCGCACCACCTCGCCGTCCGGCGCCACGCATTCGTGCCAGCCATCGGCATGGAGAAAACGGCTGCGGAAGCGGTCGACCCACTGCTCGAGTTCGATCAGCGGCGCCGCGTCTTGCTCCACGGTGCCCTTTACGGCCAACGCGCGGGCGAATTCGGTCTGGGCCCAGATCCGCTGGGTACCGTCCTGCAGCGTGCCGTCGAGATCCAGCGCTGCGCTGACACCGAGTGTGTCATTGATCACACCATGGGTGCGTGCGAAGTCGTACGCGCGGCGCAGCGAGGCCGGCAACGGCGTATCGGCGAACAGGGCCGGCGCCATCATCACCAGCGAATACCACTCGAACTGATGTCCCGGCTCGATCCGGTTGCCGGGCGTGCCCTGCGGCTGCTCGGCCACGCAGCCATTGGCGGGATCGACGAAACGCTCCGCCACGGCCGCCGCCATCTCTGGCAGGCGGGCGGTGAACCAGCTATCGCCCGTGACCTCGCACGCGGCGAGGTAGGCCTCCGTCAGGTGCATGACCGGGTTCTGGAGCACGCCGCCGCCGTTGACCGCAAAGTTGGGCGACAAAGCCGCGTGATAGAGGCCGTTTCCGTCGCCGAATCGATTCTCGATCACATCCACGGTGCGGCGCAGGGTCTCGAGCGCCGCCGCACTGCCCCCGGCGCGATGGTAGTGGGCGCAGGCGAAGACCACGAAGGCGTGGGTGTAGAGGTCGCGCGTGGTGTCGCGCGGCGCGCCATCGGCATCGGTGCTGTAGATCCAGCCGCCTGCGCCATCACCGAAATAGTGCTGGAGCGAGGCGAACAGCGTATCGGCATGCGCGAGGTGGCCGGCGGTGGCGAAGACGTACAGTTGCCGCGCGCAGGCCATCGCCCGGAAACGCTTGTCTGGCAAGGGCTGGCTGGTGGCGCCATCGAGCGCCTCATGCGCCAGCCGGAGGTCTGCCCGCCAGCCGGGACCGGTCCAGGCGGGCAGAATGGCCGTGTCGAAATGGGCGATCAGCGAGGCGATCCGTTCGGAAAGTGTCGGAGAGGCGAGCATTGGGGGTGAGCGAAATGCGGGCGCTGCCGCGTTGCGCGGCCACTGCCCAGGCGACACAAGATACTGGAAATGACAGGGCGGCGGAAGGCGCCAGGCGCCGCGCGCGCCGCACGCCGGCAGATGACACTGGCAAAGCGGCGATGCGGTGCTATGTTGAAAGTCCACCACCGGTCGTAACTCTGCCCTCCGGGAGAACCGCCATGTCCGCTCATCCCACGACAATCGCCGACCACCGTCGCACCCTCGTGATGCATGTGATGGAAGACCCACCCGGACGCTATACATGGCGCATCGTGGTGGAGGAGAAATGCGGAGGCGCCGAATGCGACAGCATGATCGAGGCGGCCACCGACTACGGCTCCCAGGCTGAGGCCGAAGCGGCCTGCTGGGCCGCCGGCAACAGCATGCTCGACGGCCAGCGCGCGGCAAGCGAACTGCCCGGCATGTATCCGAAGGACATGCGCCATTAGACGCATCGAACATCCGTTTGGCAGGCATTAAGCGACGTTAGCGCTTGTTTGCCCTTGATCCACCGTGGCCGCCGGCCTAGTCTGAAAGCGTGGCGGCACACGGCACGGGACGCTTTGTCCCGTTTTTTCCCGTATGCCTCTCGGAGAAAAGCGATGGACAAGCCCACTGTCAGCCCCCGCCGCTTTGTCGAACTGATGAACGAGCGGCTCGCCCGGCATCCTCTCTATCGTGAAGGGATGCACGTCTACGCCATCCCGCCGCATTCCGACCATCCGCGCAGCCTGGTCTGCGTGGGCCCGCGCGGCACCGAGGGCATCTGTGCCACCATCGAGAACATCGTGCGGGGCGAATGCGATGTCTTCCCCGAATTCCCGCCCGACCCGCATCGCCGCCCCGGACACGAATCGCGTGCGCGGTAAGACAATTCGCCGAAATCCCGCTTCCGGCAGTGCGCCCCCGAAAAAATCAGGCCACCCTGGCCTGCGATATTGACCGGCCCTAGATACAATGGCCTCCGCATCCCCTGCCCGGAGCGCCAATGAAAAGAGCTTTCGAAGCCGATGGCAGCGTCGCGGACCTGCCATCCGCCCCTGCCGACACCGCCAGTTCGCCGAGCCCGTCTGCCCCCGCCAGCGCTGAGGCGCGTGCCGCCGCCGTGGCGGCGACCATCGCCCGCACAGCGGTGGAGCAGGCCGACCATGCGATGCGCCACTGGACCGATCCCTTGCCGGACCGGCTCCGCATCGGCTCTCCCGAACACCTGCGCATGTTCTGCAACATGCTGCTGCAGACCCACAACCCCTACAAACCGTCCGTGATCGACTGGCCGGTGCTGCCGCCCGATGCGCTGCGCCGGGTGACCTCGCTGCCGATCTGGGACATCGCCGTGCAGACCGAGGGCCGTGCGTCCATCCGCGTGCACAGCTATGCCCGCACCGTGCGCGACCCGCTGCTGCGCAGCGCGCTGGAGATGGATGCCGACGAGGAAGCGCGCCACAAGGTGGTGCTGGCCAAGCTGGTGGAGGCGTATGGCATCACGCTGGCGCCCGAACCCGAGTACCTGCCGCCCGCCGACCCCGAATGGGGCTGGCTGGTGACCGGCTACAGCGAGTGCATCGACAGCTTCGCCGCGTTCGGGCTGTTCGCCGCCGCCAAGGACTCCGGCTTCTTTCCGGCCGAGCTGGTCGAGACATTTGAGCCCGTGATCCAGGAAGAAGGCCGCCATATCCTGTTTTTTGCGAACTGGGTGGCGTGGTACCGCGCCAGCCTGCCGTGGTGGCGCAAGCCCGCCTTCGCCTGGAAGGTCTGGCGGGTCTGGTTCTTCCTGATCCGCGAGCGCATCGGCATCGCGCGCGGCATTGACGTGGATGTGGACGGCGCCGCCCAGGATGCGAATTTTCCGATGAACGCCGCCGACACATTGGGCCAGACGCTCTCCCCCGGCGCCATGATCGACCTCTGCCTGGCCGAGGACGCGCGGCGCATGGCGGGGTATGATGCGCGGCTTCTGCGCCCGACCACGGTGCCCCGGCTGGCCCGGCTGGTGCGCCGCTTTCTCAAATGAATCTGGAATTGACGCACGCCATGGCGTTTGGATTGTCCCTGCTGGTCCTGCTGATCTGGTGCGTGCTGGTCTTCGCCCGCGCCGGCTTCTGGCGCGTGCGCAAGCCCGCGCCCTCCCCCCGCCCGGCCGCGTGGCCGCCCGTCGTCGGCATCATCCCCGCCCGCAATGAGGCCGATGTGATCGGCCGCGCCGTGACCGGCGTGCTGGGCCAGCACTACGCGGGCCGGCTTCACCTGATCGTGGTGGACGACCACAGCAGCGATGGCACCGCCGATATCGCCCGCGCCGCTGCGCTGTCGATCGGCAAGGCCGACCAGCTCACCGTGGTGGCGGCACGCGACCTGCCTGCCGGCTGGAGCGGCAAGGTCTGGGCGCAGTCCGAGGGGCTGGCCGCCGCCGACGTGCAGATGCCGGACGCCGGCTTCGCCTTCCTCACCGACGCCGACATCTGGCATGGCCCGGAAACGGTGACAGAACTGGTGGCCCGCGCCGAGCACGAGCGCCGCGATCTCGTTTCGCTGATGGTGCGCCTGCGCTGTGAATCAGCCTGGGAACGCATGATCGTGCCGGCTTTTGTCTTCTACTTCGCCAAACTCTACCCGTTCGCGCGGGTGGCAGACCCGTCGAGCCGCGTTGCGGCGGCGGCGGGTGGCTGCATGCTGGCGCGGCGCTCGGCGCTGGCCCGTATCGGCGGTTTCCATGCCATTCGCGGGGAGTTGATCGACGATTGCAGCCTGGCGGCGCGGATCAAGGAAGGCGGCCCGATCCGGCTCGATCTGGCGGACGACAGCATCTCGCTGCGTCCCTACGACGACTGGGAAAGCCTCTGGAACATGATCGCGCGCAGCGCCTACACCCAGTTGCACTACTCGCCCTGGATGCTGGCCGGCGCCACGCTCGGCATGATCCTGACCTACCTGGCCCCACCCGTGCTGGCGCTGGCCGGTGGCGCCGCGCTGTGGCCGGCGTGGCTGGCGTGGATCCTGATGGCGGTCAGCTATCGGCCGATGCTGCGAGAATACCGGCAGCCGGCCTGGCTGGCACCGCTGCTGCCGCTCACCGCGCTGTTCTATCTGGGCGCGACGCTGGATTCGGCGCGCCGTTACTGGCTACGCCGGGGCGGCCAGTGGAAAGGCCGCGCCCAGGCGCCGATCCGCTCGTGAGCGCGATCGCCCTATCTGTATCTAATAGTGCTAGTTGAGATAGCCGGCCTCGCGGAACCAGGTCAGGGCGTCACGCAGCCCCTCCTGATACGGCCGCGGCGTGTAGCCAAGTTCGCGCCGCGCCTTGTCCGACGTGAAGAACATCCGGTATTGGGACATCTTCAGGCCGTCAACGGTCACGAACGGCTCCTTTCCGGTGAAACGCGCCACGGTCTCGGCCACCCGCGCCAGCGGGTACAGCGGCCAGCGCGGCAGTTGCACGGTGGGCGGCTTGCGGCCGGTCATGCCAGCGATGTCCTGCAGCATCTGCTGCAAAGTGACGTCCTGACCACCCAAAATGTACCGTTCGCCGATCTTGCCGCGCTCCAGCGCCAGAAAGTGGCCCGTCGCGACGTCATCGACATGGGCGAGGTTCAGGCCGGTATCGACGAACGCCGGGATCTTGCCCGTGGCCGCCTCGACGATGATCCGCCCGGTGGGCGTCGGCCGTACATCGCGCGGGCCGATCGGCGTGGACGGATTGACGATGACCGCCGGCAAACCCTCGGCGACCAGGCGCTCCACTTCGCGCTCGGCCAGCACCTTGCTGCGCTTGTAGGCGCCGATGGCCTCGTGGCCGGCCATGGCAGCCGTCTCGTCCACGGGCGCCGTGGCGCCGGCCACCCGGAGCGTGGCCACGCTGCTGGTGTATACAATGCGCTCCACGCCGGCGTGCCGGGCGGCTTCCATCACGGTGACGGTGCCATCCACGTTGGATCGGACGATTTCCTCGGGATCGGGCGCCCAGAGCCGGTAATCGGCCGCCACGTGGAACAGATAGCGCACGCCCGCCATCGCGCGCGACATGGACGCCGCGTCGCGCATATCGCCCTCCACCACCTCCACAGGCAACCCGGCAAGGTTGGCACGCGGGCTGGTGGCCCGCACCAGCACCCGGACCTGGAAACCCCGGTCGAGGGCCTGCCGCATCACAGAAGAGCCAAGAAAACCCGACGCGCCTGTCACCAAAATGCAATTGTTAATTTCAGTTCCCCTGTCTACAGATTGCCATTTTGGGCCGTTAAGGCCCTAAACCACGCGCATTGTGACCCAAAAGCCCGTGTTGGCCGCAGCCAACGTGCCAGACAGAAATTTCTGCACCGGTATATAGTAACCACCGTGAGCCGGAAAGTGATGCCGGCATACCAAGATAAGAAAATGTTGAATATTCGTCAGTGGGTCGGGGGGCCGTCCCTATGCAGGTAATACTCGCCCAGCCTCGGGGCTTCTGTGCCGGCGTGGTCCGTGCGATCGAGATCGTCGACCGCGCGCTGGTCAAGCATGGCGCTCCCGTCTACGTCCGGCACGAGATTGTCCACAACAAGCACGTGGTGGAAGGCTTGCGGCAGAAAGGCGCGCGTTTCGTCGAGGAACTGGAAGAAGTGCCCGGTGGCGCCGTCACCATCTTCAGCGCCCACGGAGTCTCGCGGGAAGTCGTGGCGGACGCCCGGCACCGAGCGTTGCACGCCATCGACGCGACCTGCCCGCTCGTCATCAAGGTGCATACCCAGGGCCGCCAGTATGCTGCGGCCGGCCGTCACGTGATCCTGATCGGCCATGCCGGGCACCCGGAGGTGGAAGGCACGATGGGCCAGATCCCCGGCAAGGTGATCCTGGTCCAGAATGAAGCGGAAGTCGCCACGCTGGACCTGCCGATAGATGCCCCCGTGGCCTATATCACGCAGACCACGTTGTCCGTGGACGACACCCGTAATATCATTGCGGCGCTCGCGGCGCGCTTCACCAATTTGGTCGGGCCGAACACGCGCGACATCTGCTACGCCACCCAAAACCGCCAGAGTGCGGTGCGCGAGATGTCGTCGCGGGTGGATGTGATTCTCGTGATCGGGGCGACAAATAGCTCCAATTCCAACCGTTTACGCGAAATTGGCACGGAAAGCGGCGTGCCGAGCTACCTGATTGCCGATGGCAGCGAGCTGGATCCCGCCTGGGTTCGGGACGCCGATGTCGTGGGCATTACCGCGGGGGCCTCGGCGCCCGAGGCGATGGTGGAAGACGTGATCGCGGCGTTACGCCGACTCGGGCCGGTCGAGGTATCGACCATGGAAGGCATCGTGGAACACGCGGAATTCCGCCTGCCGGCCGAATTGGCCGACACAGCACTGGCACAACCCGCCAGCAAGACAACCGAACAGCGCGATGCGCGCCTCGCCGACCAGACGGCGGCAGGCTGAACCGCACCGCCGAACCCTCACAGGAAGCACCCCTTGGCCATTCCGTTTCTGCAGGTCGCCCGCGTTGGCGCCTATATTGCTCGCAAGCACCTCTCCGGGCAAAAGCGCTACCCGCTCGCCCTGATGCTGGAACCCCTGTTCCGCTGCAACCTCGCCTGCTCCGGCTGCGGCAAGATCGACTATCCGGATCCCATCCTGAACCAGCGCCTGTCCGTGGCGGAATGCCTGCAGTCCGTGGACGAGTGCGGCGCGCCCGTGGTGTCCATCGCCGGCGGTGAGCCGCTGCTGCACAAGGACATGCCCGAGATCGTGCGCGGCATCATCGCCCGCAAGCGCTTTGTCTACCTGTGCACCAACGCGCTGCTGATGGAGAAGAAGATCGACCAGTACGAGCCGAGCCCGTACTTCGTGTGGTCGATCCACCTCGACGGCGACCGCGAGATGCATGACCACTCGGTCAACCAGGAAGGCGTGTACGACCGCTGCGTGGAAGCCATCCGCATGGCCAAGGAACGCGGCTTCCGCGTGAACATCAACTGCACGCTGTTCAACGACGCCAAGCCGGACCGCGTGGCCAAGTTCTTCGACTCGGTCAAGGCGATGGGCGTGGACGGCATCACGGTGTCGCCGGGCTATGCCTACGAGCGCGCGCCGGACCAGCAGCACTTCCTGAACCGCAACAAGACCAAGCAGCTGTTCCGCGACATCCTGTCGCGCGGCCGTGCGGGCAAGAACTGGGCATTCAGCCAGTCGACGATGTTCCTGGACTTCCTGGCCGGCAATCAGACCTACAAGTGCACGCCCTGGGGCAACCCGGCGCGCACGGTGTTCGGCTGGCAGCGCCCGTGCTACCTGGTGGGCGAAGGCTACGTGAAGACCTTCAAGGAACTGATGGAAGACACGGACTGGGACGCCTATGGCGTCGGCAACTATGAAAAGTGCGCCGACTGCATGGTCCACAGCGGCTTCGAAGCCACCGCCGTGGCCGACACGTTCTCGCATCCGCTCAAGGCGCTGGGCGTGACCCTGCGCGGCGTGAAGACGACCGGCGCCATGGCCCCGGACATCTCGCTGGACAAGCAACGCCCGGCCGACTACGTGTTCTCGCGCCACGTCGAGATCAAGCTGGCCGAGATCGGCAACCTGAAGAAGGCTCAGGGCAGCCGCGCCGAAGCCGTGCAAGCGACGCATTGAGCGCAATCCCGCAGTCGAAGCATTTTTGGCTACAATCGTAGCCGAAAATGCTTCAATCTCTTTCCGACACCCTCTTCAGCCAATACCGGCGCCGTGTTCTGGGCCTGCTTCTGCTGCGCCCGGAGGCGTCGTATCACGTCCGAGAGATTGCCCGCCTGACCGGCACGGCGCCCGGCACCCTCCATAAAGAACTGAGCAAGCTGGCGGAAGCCGGCATCCTCACGCGTACGCCCCAGGGCAACCAGGTGCTTTATCGCGCGAACCGGGCTTCCCCGGTGTTCGAGGAACTGGCCGGGATCATGCGCAAGACGTCCGGCGCAGTCGAGGCCTTGACGCTTGCCCTCGCGCCAGTCGCCGCCTCAATCCAGGCGGCGTTCATCTTCGGTTCCGTGGCAGCGGGCCGTGACGTGGCCGACAGTGACATCGACGTCGCCATCATCGGGTCTATTACCTTTCGGGACAGTGTTCAGCTGCTGTATCCGGTACAGTCGTCGCTCGCCCGCGAGATCAACGCAAAGGTGTTCTCCGCGGAGGAATGGCAATCACTCGTCCAGCGCCGGGATCCGTTCGTCGTGGATGTGGTTGCGAAACCGAAGCTTTTCCTGATCGGCAACGACGATGACCTTGGAGAATCTGCTGGGACTGAGCCTTGACCATCAGCCTGCCCGCCGAGCGGCTTATCGTGCTTGATGCACTGCGCAAACAGCGCAACCTTTCCGACTATTCAGGGGATCTGGTGCCGTTGTCCGCCGTGCGCGAATGTATCGCCTGCGCCGCGGAACTACTGGATGACGTGACCGGCTGGCTCCGGGGTCATCATCCCCAATTGCTGGGATGACGGCCACCGAGGCCCGCCCTTCACCGCTCAAGCTACCTAGGACCGATTAAGCCGCCGCCCGGGCGTTGTGATTGGTCAGATACTTGATCAGGCCGTCCACGCCGTCGCGGGCGACGATGTCGGCGAACTGCTTGCGGTACACCTCGATCAGCCACGCGCCCATCATATTGATGTCGTAGATTTTCCAGCCGTCGTTGCCGCGTTGGAGGCGGTAGTCGATCAGCATCTCGTCGCCATTGTTCAGCACGCGGGTGGCCACCACGGAGTCGTTGGCGCTGCTGCCAGCCTTGGCCGGCTTGTAGGTAAATTTGGGACTCTGGTCACGCAGTTGCGAGAGCGAAACCGCGTAGCTGCGCACCAGCAGGGCCGTGAATTGCTCCTGGAGTGTTTTTTGCTGTTCAGGGGTAGCCTGCTTCCAGGCATTCCCGACCGCGAGGCGGGTGGTGCGGCCGAAATCCGTGTAAGGCAGGAACTCGCGCTGCACGACGGCGGTAATTTTTGCCAGATCGCCGCTGCGCGTCTCGGGATCGGCCTTGATCTTGGCAATCACGCCTTCGACGGCGGTTTGCACGAGCTTGTCAGGTGACGTCTGGGCGTGCGCGGTGCCGATCATCGCTACGGCCGCAATCGCCACGGCAACGGGGGCAATCGCGGGAGCAATGATGGCGCTGGGAAATTGTCGGTTCATGAGTCTCCGATGCAGGGATAATCGACCACAGGGCCAGTCGGCCCAGTATATAGCGGATCGCGGCGCGGCCGGACCGCGGCGGGTGCGGAGAAGCCGCTGCCAGCGGCTATACTCCGGGCTGCCGCCTCCGTGCGCCCCGGCCGGGCCGGGTGCCAGAACCCCACGCAAATGATCAGATCCACGCTGACCCGTATCGTCAAGTTTTCCACCGTTCGCGCCTGGACCGTGATCGGCGTCTCGCTGCTGCTCACCATTGCCAGCGGCGTCTACATGGCGCGCAACTTCGCCATCAATACCGATATCAGCCGCCTGCTGGAGTCCGACGCGCCGTGGGCGCAGAACGACGCGGCCATCAGCGACGCGTTTCCGCAGCGCGACAAAATGATCCTGGCCGTGGTGCAGGCCCCGGCCAAGGAACTGGCCGACGCCGCCGCCAACGAGCTGGCCGACGCCCTGCGCCAGCAGCCGCAGCGCTTCCGCGCAGTAGGCCAGCCCGGCGCGGGCGCCTTCTTCGAGCGCAACGGCCTGCTGTTCGCCGATACGGCTTCGGTCAACGACATGGCCGCCAAGCTCACCCAGGCGCGACCGCTGATCAACAACCTCGCCCATGACCCCACGCTGCGTGGGCTGTCCGACCTGCTGACCACCACGCTGACCCTGCCGCTGCAACTGGGCCAGATCAAGCTGGGCGATATGGAGAAGCTGCTGGCGGCCAGCGCCACCACCGTGGACGGCGTGCTGGCCAACAAACCCGTGGCGCTGTCCTGGATGGGGCTGGTCGACGACAGCCTGAAGCCTAATGCCGATGGCCGGGCGTTCAGCTTCGTCACGCTGTCGCCGGTGCTCGACTTCAGCGACCTCAAGGCCGGCGCCGGCGCCAGCGAGGCCATCCGTCGCGCCGCCGCCGATCTCAAGCTCGACCAGCGCTATGGCGCCGCCGTCCGTCTCACCGGCCCGCAGCCGCTGGCGGACGACGAATTCGCATCCGTGAGCGAAGGTGCCGTGCTCAACGGCCTGCTCACGCTGGTGGTGGTCATCGGCATTCTCTGGATGGCGCTGCGTTCCGCGCGCCTGATCGTGGCCGTGCTGGCCAGCCTGGTGGCCGGCCTGCTGATGACGGCCGCGCTGGGCCTGATGATGGTGGGCGCGCTGAACATGATCTCGGTGGCGTTCGCCGTGCTGTTCGTCGGGCTGGGGGTGGACTTCGGCATCCAGTTCGGCGTGCGCTACCGTGCCGAGCGGCACGAGCACGACGACCTCGACGAAGCCCTGCGGCTGACCGCGCGCGACGTCGGCACGCCGCTGACGCTGGCCGCCGCCGCCACTGCCGCCGCGTTCTTCTGCTTCCTGCCCACCGACTACCGGGGCGTGGCGGAGTTGGGCAAGATCGCCGGCGTGGGCATGTTCATCGCCTACGCCACCACGTTCACGCTGCTGCCGGCCCTGATCCGCGTGCTGCGCCCCAAGGGCGAAGCCGAGTTGCCCGGCTTCGGCTGGTTGGCCCCGGCCGATGCGTTCTTCGAGCGCCATCGCAAGGGCGTGCTGGTGGGCGTGCTGGTGCTGATCATCGGCGGCGCCCCGCTGCTGCCGCACCTGAAGTTCGATTTCGATCCGCTGCACCTGAAGGACCCGCATTCCGAGTCGATGTCCACGCTGCTGGCGCTCAAGGATGCCCCGCAGGCCGGCACCGACGACGTGAAGGTGCTGGCCCCGTCCCTGGCCGCCGCCCAGCGCACCGCCGACAAGCTCAAGGCCCTGCCCGAGGTGGAGCGCGTGGTCACGCTGCGCACCTTCATCCCTGACGACCAGGCGCCGAAGCTGGCGATCATCGCCGGGCTGGCGAAGACGATGATGCCGGCGCTGACGCAAACCCCATCCGCGCCGGCTGACGATGTGCGGCGCGTGGCATCACTGCGCAACGCCTCGCGCCAGCTCGACCTGGCCGCGCTCGATCATCCCGGCCCGGGCGCGGAAGCCGCCGCGCATCTGTCGCGTTCCCTGAAGAAGCTGTCCGATGCCGAACCCGCCACGCGCGATCGTGCCGAGCGCGCCATCGCCCTGCCGCTGCGGCTTGCGCTGGCCACGCTGCAACGTTCGCTGCAGCCGGAGCCGGTGTCGCAGCAGACCCTGCCGCCTGAACTCCTGCGCGACTGGCTGGCCCCGGACGGCAAGGCGCTGCTCAGCGTTACGCCCAAGCTGCCACCGCCAGGCGTCAAGAACGAGGCCGCGCGCGCCGCCGCGCTCGACCACTTCCTGGACGTGATGGCCCGCGTGCAGCCCGATGCCACGGGCGGCCCGATCGCGATCCGCGGTTCGGCGGACACGATCATGACCGCGTTCAGCCATGCTGGCCTATGGGCCGTGCTGTCGATCACGGTGCTGCTCTGGATCACGCTGCGGCGCATCGGCGACGTGCTGCGCACGCTGATTCCGCTGCTGGTGTCCGGCATCGTCACGCTGGAGCTGTGCGTGGTGTTCGGCATCGCGCTGAACTTCGCCA
Source organism: Cupriavidus sp. 05T42 (assembly GCF_056396345.1). Classification (NCBI taxonomy): domain Bacteria; kingdom Pseudomonadati; phylum Pseudomonadota; class Betaproteobacteria; order Burkholderiales; family Burkholderiaceae; genus Cupriavidus; species Cupriavidus sp. 05T42. The sequence continues at coordinate 46,749 of NZ_JBFTLH010000011.1, read as the reverse complement.
ACGTGATTGCGCTGCCGCTGCTGCTCGGCATCGGCGTCGCGTTCAAGATCTACTACGTGATTGCGTGGCGCAACGGCAAGACCAAGCTGCTGCAATCGAGCCTGACGCATGCGGTGCTGTTCAGCGCCGCCACCACGGCCACGGCGTTCGGCAGCCTCTGGCTGTCGCACCACCCGGGCACGGCGAGCATGGGCAAGCTGCTGGCGCTGGCGCTGGTGACCACGCTGGCGGGCGCGGTGTTCTTCCAGCCGATCCTGATGGGCCGGCCGCGCCGGGCGCCGGTGGGGCGCCATGACCCGCTCGGCCCCTCGCTACCCCCCTTGACGGTGGCTACGACGCTGGGGAATTCCGCCGATAACCACCATGGGGCAGACAACGGGAATACCAGGCGGTAAGTGGCGGTGATGCGGTATTGTTGCCTGCCGCCGCCCTTGAAGTACCGGCGGCCGGCCCCCATAACCACAAGAAATCAAGAAAGACCAACCGTCTCACCATGCTCTCCCGTCTCCCGCTCATGCCCGGCGCCCGCCATCTTCCGGTTTCCCCCTCTGTTCCCCGCTCGATGGGCCGCTCGCGGATCGCCAGCGTGCTGGCCGCTACCGCCCTCTCCGCCCTGATCACGGGCTGCGCCTCCGGTCCGCAAGCCAACCCCGACGATCCGCTCGAGCCGATGAACCGCGTGACCTTCAAGGTCAACGACACGGTGGACCAGTACGTGGCCGTGCCCGTCGCCAAGGGCTACAAGGCCGTGACGCCCGAGCCGGTGCGGCTGGCCGTGACCAACTTCTATTCGAACCTCGCCGACGTCGGCAACTTCGCCAACAACCTGCTGCAAGGCAAGGGCACCGCCGCGGCGGAGACGCTGATGCGCGTGGCGATCAACTCGGTGCTCGGCATCGGCGGCCTGATCGACATCGCCACGGCGGCCGGCATCGAGCGCCATTCGCAGGATCTGGGGCTGACGCTGGGCGTGTGGGGCTTTCCGCAGGGGCCGTACATCGTGCTGCCGCTGTTCGGGCCGAGCACGGTGCGCGATGGCATCGGGCTGGCCGGCAGCTTCTACCTCGACCCAGCGCACTACCTCGACCCGGCATGGCGCAATTCGCTGTTCGCGCTCAACGTGGTGAACGTGCGGACGAACCTGCTCGGCGCGACGGACCTGCTCTCGCTGGCGGCGCTGGACAAGTATTCCTTCGTGCGGGATGGCTATCTGCAGCGCCGCCGCTACCTGCTGGGCCAGGGCGGCGACGATCTGCCGTCGTATGACGATGAGGATGAGGGCACGCCTTCGGACGTGCCGAAGCGGATCAAGCCGGATACGCCGGCTTCCCCCGATGCATCGGCCAAGCCGGACGCCGACGGCGCCAAGCCCGAACCCACCCCACCGGTGCCGGCCGCCACGCCGGCGCCTGCACCGGGGATGGCGAAGTAAAAAAAGCCGTGTCCGCGCCGAGGCCAGCGCGGACACTAAAGCCTCGGATGCGGAGTCCGTGGCCCCACCCATCGTAGGCAAGTTCGGCTCTGCCGATTGCCAACAATTGTGTCGGCGCGGCCGGATCAGCCGGCGCGGCGGCGCAACGGCAGCAACAGCGTGAAGGTGGCCCCGGCGCCGGCGGCGCTGTCCACCATGACGCGGCCGCCGTGCCGCTCTGCCACGGTCTTCACGAACACCAGCCCCAGCCCGCTGCCGCCCGGCGCATCGGCGCCCGGCGCATGCACGCGGCGGAACGGTTCGAACAGGCGTGCCTGATCCGCGTAGGAAATCCCAGGGCCGGAATCCGACACCGCCACCGCCAGGAACGGCCCCATGCGCCGCAATCGCACCGACACCGGTTTGCCCGGCGGCCCGAACTTGATGGCATTGCTGACCAGATTGGCGATGGCGCGCACCAGCAGCACCGGCGCGGCACGCAGGGTCTCACCCTCCGCCTCCAGACTCAGTTGCAGCTCGATGCCGCGCGCCTTGGCCAGCGCCCAGAGTTCATCAGTGGCATCCAGCACCAGCCCGGTCAGCTCCACCTCGGCAAATTCCAGCCGCTCCGAGTCGGCCTGCGCCAGCCGGATAAAGTCATCGGCCAGCGCCAGCGTGCGGTGAGCGTGCTCGGCGATGCGGGCCAGCAGCACCTCCGGCGGCAGCGCGCGGTTGGGCCGCGACTGCATGTCGATCAGCGCCAGGATCGACGCCTGGGGCGAACGCATGTCGTGCGACAGGAAATGCAGCATCTGGGCGCGCTGGCGCTCGGCGCGGCGCACCGTGGTGATGTCGATCAGGCTGACGATGGCCCCGGGCGGGCAGCCCGCCTCGCCCTGCAGCGGCGCGCCGTGGAGCAGGAAGCGGCGATCGTCCTCGGTGGCGAGTTCCACGCCCTGGGAATCGTCGGACGACATGACCGGCGCGTGGGAATCCAGCACCGCGCAGAGCCCGTCCCAGTAGGCGAGGCCGGGGCCCGGCACCGGGAACAGCGCTTCGATCAGGTCCGGCAGGCCCGGCGGCGCGAGGCCGCCATAGGCATCTTCGGGGAAATCAGGGAAATCGAGGGATGCGCCCGCCGCCAGATCCTCGATGCCGGACAGCATGGCAGGCGCCAGCGCCACCGCGCGGCGGTTCGCCACGAGGATGCCACCGTCGATATCGACGATCACCGTGGCCTCGGGCAGGTTCTCGAGGCCGTCGAGATACCGGGGCAACGGCGGCGCCTGGCTACGCATCAGGCTGCCCTGCGGCCAGCGTGCTGGCCTCCTCGAACCGGTAGCCGTGCGAGTAGACGGACATCAGCCGCACGCCGTTGTCGGGCCGCATCTCCAGCTTGATGCGCAGCCGCGAGATATGGGTGTCCAGCGTGCGCGAGCCGGCCTCCATGGCGCGGCCCCAGACGGCCTGCTCGATCACCTCGCGCGAAAGCAGCCGGCCGATATTGCGGAACAGGAACAGCGCGAGATCGAACTCGCGCGGCGACAGTTCCACCAGCGTGCCCGACAGCGTGATGGATCGACGGCGCGCATCCACTACATAGCGGCCCTGGCGCAGCAGTTGATCGTCATGAGGCACCGCCGGATAGGCGCGGCGCAGCAACGCACGCACCCGGGCCACGAATTCGGCGGGGCGCACCGGCTTGGCCAGGTAGTCGTCGGCGCCCACGGCGAGGCCGGCGACGATGTCGGATTCATCGATCCGGCTGGTCAGGAACAGGATGGGCGGCAGCCGGCCGGCATGCTGGCGCACCCAGTTCACGACTTCGTAGCCGCTCATGTCGGGCAGTTGCCAGTCGATGACCAGCAGGTCGAATACCTGGTCGCGCAGCGCGCGCAGGAAATCCGATCCGGCGGCGAAGCTCGTACAGGTAAAGCCGGCCTCCTCGAGCAGTTGTCGGATCTGTGCGGCCTGGCTGGGGTCGTCCTCCACGGAGGCAATTCTCATACATCCCTCTGATGACTACCGCCGATGTGTGGCGCGGCCGCGTCATGTTACCCAAACGCACGATGGCGCGTCGAGGCTCCGTTCGGGGGGCATGCACCAGTGTTGCGGCGCCGCCGCGACGGCGGGGGATGGCGCGCGGCAAGCGCAGCCATAGGGCCACATTGGGCCACATTGGGCCGGCACGTTTGAAACGATGGCTGGCGAGGCGCACGCAAGCGCCCCGCCGCGTGTAAAAGCTACAACAACCCTCCCCTGCCCGCTCCGCCCTACTGCAGCATGTAGGTCTCGTACTCCAGGCGCTCCAGCTTGCGGTCCAGCAGGTACAGCGCCAGCGCCACCACGATCAGCAGCGACACCGCGAACCCGTAGCCATACCAGGCCGGGCCCAGCTCCAGCGTGAGTCGGGTCAGCACGAAGTTCAGCACCACGAAGGTCCCGGTCAGCAGCAGCACCTCGCGCCGGCGGTCCAGGTAGAAGTAGATGTTGAGCACGCCGAGCAGCACCACCTGCAAGCTCGCGCCGATCACGTCGACATAGAGCAGCGGCAGGTACAGCTCGGAGATGCCCAGCAGCCGCAGCACCCACGGCCCGACCACGAACAGCAGCAGCGCCGCGATGGCCTGCACCTTCACGATCTCGTACAGCCCCAGGCGGATGGTCTGGACCATCGTGTTGCGCATGTCCTCGATGTGCTCGAGCGAACTGCCGCCGCGCACCGCGTTGTAGAACGCGTCGTAGTACTCGACGAAATCGGTCTCGATACGCACCAGGAACACGGCCATGCCCGGGATGATGGCGAGGTAGGCCAGGAACACCGGGATGTCGTAGATGATGGACGCGTGCAGCGGGCCGATCACCTGCTGGCCCGTGGACGGCGCGTACCAGAACATGAACTTGTCCATCCAGATGCCGAGGTTGTAGAACAGGCCGATGGCCACCAGGCTCGGATAGGCGTAGCGCTTCTGGAACACCTCGAACGACATGAAGCGCTGGCTGGTGTAGTTGCGGTAGATCAGCGTGATCATGCCCACCAGCAGGCAGAGCTGCCCCACCACGAAGCCGGCCAGCAGCCCCTCCAGCCCGCGCGAGCGCAGCGCCAGCGCGCCCAGCACCGTGATCGTGTAGCCGACGAAGAACGTCCACACGATGGCCTTGTACTGCTTCATGCCCGACAGGAAGATCGCCGCGATCCAGATATTGCTCATGATCACGAAGCCCGCGATCATCAGCAGCCGGTACAGCACCGACTGCTCCGGGAACGCCCAGACCGCGCAGCCCACGCCGATGGCGCCGGCCAGCCCGGTGGAGAGCAGCGCCACCGCGTGGTAGTTCGACAGCACGAGGTGGTCGCGCCGCTCGAACAGCCGGTCCGAGGTGAAGCGCGTGAACGACAGCTGCATCGGCCCGGTCAGGATCAGGCTGCAGGCAATCAGGTAGGTCACCGACACCTGGAACTGCGTGATCAGCATCCCCGGAATCACGAAGCCGATGCTCAGCAGGCCGATCAGCAGGATGCCGAGGATCGACAGCACCCACGGCCCGGAGCTGATCACGCCGGCGTAGGCGTAGGCGCTCAGCATGCCGGACAGGCTGTCGCGCCGGAGCATCTTGCGGAGTTCGAAACCAATCCCGGCCATGTCAGCGTCCTCCGTGCACGGGGCACTTTGCCGGATTGCCGGCGGGCGCGACCCCATCCGTGCGCCCCGCGTGATCGGGCTTGTCCATCAGCGACGCATACAGCGTGCGATAGCTGCCCACCATCTGTTCCTGCGTGTAGTAGCGCTCCACCCGGGAGATGCCGGCCGCCTGGGCAGCCTGCCAGCGCGGCGGGTCGGTGAGCAGTTCCAGCGCGGCACCAGCCAGTGCGGCCGGATCGGCGATACGGACCACGCCGCCCGCCGCGCCCAGCGCTGCATCCTCGCCCGGCAGGCCGAAGATCAGTTCGCGGCACGAGCCCACGTCAGTCGTCACGCACGGCACGCCCGCCGCGAAGCCCTCGAGCACCACCAGCGGCAGCGCCTCCGAGATCGAGCTGAGGATCAGCACGCCCACCTTCGGCAGGAGTTCGTCGATCTTCTGGAAGCCGAGGAACTTGACCTTCTGGCCGAGCCCCAGGCTTTCCGCCAGGCTGCGGCATTCCTGCGCGTACTCGGGATCCTCGTCCTCGGGGCCGGCGATCCAGCCTTCGGCGTCCGGATACTCGCGCACCACGGTCAGCATCGCGCGGATAAAGGTCTTGATGTCCTTGATCGGCACCACGCGGCCGATCAGGCACAGCACCGGCGGCACGCCCGGCGCCCGCTGCGTGCGCAGCGCCGACAGCCGCGGCAGGTTAATGCCGTTCGGGATATTGCGCGTGCGGGTTTCCACCGCGCCATCGGCCACCTGGCGGCGGCGGTTGCCCTCGTACAGCGCCACGATCTCGTCGCCGGCGTCGTAGCAGACCCGGCCCAGCGTCTCGAAGAAACGCACCCACAGCTCGCGGAAGTAGCTGATCTGGGAGATGTCGCGCTCGAAGATGTTGCGGTTGTCCCGGATCCACTGGCTCTGGAACAGGTCGATCTTGCGTTCCTTCGTATAGATGCCGTGCTCGGACACCAGCAGCGGCCGCCCGCTGCGGTAGCGCAGCATCGCGCCCAGAAAGCCCGCGTAGCCGGTGGACACCGTGTGGTACATCTTCGCCGGGATCAGCGAGTCGGCAATCCGCACCAGCTGCCACAGCGGCTTGTGCATGATGCGGATGGTCCAGAAGTAGTCCGTGAACGACGGGTCCGTGCAGAACTGCCGATACTGCTCGGTGATCGTCTGCCAGGCGCGGCGGCTGTAGAGGAAGGCATCTTCCGACAGCGCCCCGCCCTCGCGCAGCGCCGGCATCAGTTCGCGGATCAGCTCGCCCGCTTCCTGCTCCTTGCCGGGCTCCCGCAGCATTTCGTGCAGCGCGTCGGACTTCTCGAAAGCCTTCGGGTCGCCCGCGCTGCCGTGCACCATCGGCGGCGGCGGAAAGTCGTACAGGAAATGGGTTTCCAGATGCACGACGTTGTCCGGCAGCGCGTAGGCCATCTCGCCATAGTCCTGCCGGCGGCTGCCGATAAAGACGATGCCGAAGCGGATGTCCGGGAAAGCGCGGATCATCTGGTTGACCCAGCTGGACACGCCCCCGCTCACATACGGGAACGTGCCTTCCAGCAGCAGCATGACGTCGGCGGACGTTCCCTTGACCAGTATTTCACTCATGATTGCCAGTACCGCAACAGGGGCCGCACCAGTGGGAGCGGCGAAGGACTGTCGAAAGCCGCCATCAGGCGATGCACGGCGGCGTAGTCGCGTTCCAGGTAGGCGGCTTCCGCCAGCAGCGGCAGCACGCGCTCACGCGCGAAGCCAAGCGACTCGGCCCGCGTGAGCCACGCGCGCGCCTCGGCCGGCGCATTGCGCGTCAGCGCCAGCCGGCCGCGCATGTACCAGAGCGCGGCGTTGGTGTCGTCGGTCTCCAGCGCGGCGCTGGCGTAGCGCTCCACCTGGCTGGCGGTATAGCGGTAGACATCGCCCTGTACCAGGTTCTGGTAGATCAGTTCCCAGTAGAGGTCGGCCAGCCGCTTGTTGATCTCGCCGCGCGCCTGGGGCGTGTCGGCGGCTTCCAGGCGCGGCAGTTCGGCCAAGATCTGTTGCGTCAGTTGTTTCTCGGCGCCGTCGAGCATGCCGTAGGCGAGCAGGCGGATATCGTCCGTGCTATCGGCCAGCAGTTCGCGCAGCACCGGGCTGGCCGTGCGCGTGGGCATGGACTGCATGGCCACCAGCGCGTTCATGCGCTCCGGCAGCGGCGCGCGGGTATTGCCAAGCTGCGCGCGCAGGCGCGCCCCGCCACCGTGCGTCACGCGCTGGATCAGGTGGGTGACGAAGGCCGGCAGCGCTACCGAGGCAATGCCGGACGCATCGCGCCGGCCCGGGAACAGCCGCGCGAACAGCAGGCTGCCGAGGCAGACCAGCGTGCCGCCGAGCGGCACGAAGAAGCAGAACGCGGCGAGGTAGGCGTAGGTCCACGCAAACGGCGCGCGGAAGCGGCGCGGCAGCAGACGCCACAGCGCCAGCCCCAGCAACCCGGAGGCCGCCGCCTGCAGGGCGAAAAATGCCAGCAGCAGCGGCAGGCCCGTGCCGCCCTGAAACAGCAGCGCCAGCGCGGCGATCTGGAAGGCGGTGCCGCCGAAGGTCAGCTTGCCCATGCGTCAGCCCGCCTGCGTGCCGGCCGAAGCCGGCACCGGAGCGTTGTTGCCGGCGGCGCCAGCTACCACGCCGGGGGCCACCGAGCGCGGCGCCGTGGCATCGGTCGCCGTGGCGCCATCGATCTGGCAACGCTGCAACAGCCGCACCAGCGCGTCTTCGGCGCCGGTGGCCGGCACGGTCAGCGAGTACACGCCGATGTGCGAGGTGGCGAAATCGGTGCCGAACTGCGCGCGCAGCATGTCTTCGATCCGCACCAGATAGGCCGAGACGGCCTGGCTGTCGGACAGCGGCATCAGCGTCAGCATGGCGCGCTGGCGCGGGCTGCGCGCGGGCCAGGCCACGTCCAGCGCCCGGCGGCTGCGCACCACCTGTTCGAACAGCGCGTCGCGGGCTTCGTCGAGGTCGAACACCAGCGCCACCACCGAGCTTTCGACGCCGGTTTCCTGGCGCAGCCGCGATAGCCGCGCGTAGTCGAGCGCAAACGCGTACGGAATCGCCGGCATCAGCGCCTGGATGCCGTGCGTGGCCTGCCCGTGCTCCACGCCATCGGCGTAGTAGCCCATCAGCACCATCAGCAGCTGGAGGTTTTCATAGGTCAGCGAGAGGAACGGCATGCGCTCCACCACCAGCACGCCGATCAGGCGGTCGGAACCAGCCAGCACCGGCGCCACGGCCACGTAGCGGGTCTCGGCGTCCTGCTGCAGGCCCGAGGAACGCAGGTGGGCCAGCTCGCGCGTGTCGAGGCAATGGCGCACCAGCGGGTCGTCCAGGTTCAGTTCGAAGGCCGGCCCGATGCTCGCGGCGGCCTGCGGCGAGATGCGCTCGCCATCACACGCGAACAGCGCCGCGCCTTCGATCTGGCAGGCCTGCGCCACCACTTGCAGCATCGGCTGCGCGCCGGGCAGCGTGGTCTCGGGCTGGTCCACCCCACCCCGGGCCGCGTCGCCCATGGCGACGGCCCGCATCTGCGAGAGCGTGTCGCGCAGCGTGGTCGGGCGTGCCAGCAGGTCGTTCTCCAGCCGCGCGTGGGAAATGCGCAGCAGGTAGTGGTTCTTGGTCAGCGCGGCCAGCCGCTCGTCCAGATAGCGGTTGACGGCGCGAGCGCGCGCCAGCCGCGTGCCCCACACATCGCCGAACTGGCCCGAGATCAGCACCAGCAGCAGGCCGCCCAGGAAGAACATGCGCGGGAACGCGCTGGTGTAGCTGCCAAGCGCTTCGAAGACAAACCAGCCGCCCAGCAGCATCAGCACCGAGCCCACGCCGATCAGCGTGCCATAGCGCAGCGCCAGGATCACCGGCAGCAGCCACGCCCAGGGAAAGCCCATGCCGAGCAGCAGCGGGTTCTGCGGCAGCACCAGATAGGCCAGCCCCATCGCGACCACCATCGTGGCGATCAACTCCAGCACCGCAGCCGGCCCGCTCACCGCGGGCGCCAGCCAGCGCGCATAGCGCCCGCCGAGGCCGATCCCCTGCCCCTGGCGCCTTTTTTCCGCAGAATTCCCCACGCGTGTCACCTGTCCTTTTCTACAGCGTCCGAAAACGCGATCAACCCTGCATCAGCGGTGCCAGCAGGCGGCGCAGCAGCTTCTGCGCGGTGCCCGACAGCGAGGCGCGGCTCCAGCCGCTGTCGCTGCCCGTGGCCGACCACACCACCTGGCCGCTGGCCACGTCGATCAGTTGCAGCGAGATGCCCACTGCCGGTTCGCCATCCACGCCGACTTTATAGCGCCATTCCTGCACCGCGCCGGTCAGCGCGTAGCGGGCGCGCTCGCCCCGGGCCCATTCCAGCGCCTTGCCCACCGACTCGCGCTCGGCCGGCTCGAACAGCGTTTCCGGGTTCAGCGAAGCCGGGTAGCGCTTCAGGTTGGCGATGCCGCCGGTCTTCAGCAGCGATTCGGCGATGGCTTCGGCGCGCAGGCCGGCCTGCGGCGTCTCGGTGTAGTTGACAATCGGCAGCACCGCCACCGTGTCGCCGGGCGACATTTGCGGCGCACGGCCCACATCCGTCACCGCGCAACCCGCCAGCCACAGTGCCGCGCCAACGGCACCGATCCATGCTGCCATCCGCCCGATGCGGCCCTTGCCAGTCATTGTCTTTTTCATGGGATTCCCCTCGTTTACCTTGAAAACCTTCGTCGTCAATCGTCAGTACAGCCAGCGATAGCGCAGGCCGACCTCGGTCAGCGGCGTCCCGCTGGTGCGGGCCGCGGTGTCGTGCGAGATATACAGCGCCAGGTGGTCGTTGCCGAACACCGACCCGGCCAGGCCTGCCTGCCCGTGGAAGTTGTGGCCGGCGCGCGAGTCGTACAGCGCCCCCACCTCCGCGAACGGCCGCCACTTGCGCGTGTATTCGGCGAGCAGATCGGTGCCGAAGCCGAACAGCACGCCGGTCTGCGTGAAGCTCTGCGGCATGTAGAACGCGGTGTTCGCCTCGTCGTCATCGGCCGGCATCAGCCGCTGCAGGGCCGGCGTGAGCGTGCCGCTGTTGCGGGTGTAGATGCCGCGCGTGGCCACGGCGCGCACCGTGTAGTCCGGATACTGCGTGCGGATGCGGTAGCCGGCCTCCACGTCGAACAGCAGGCCATGGCCCAGCGCGCTGCGGTCCTGGCCGTAGAAATGGCTGTACTCGAAGCGTCCGCTGATGAACTCGCGCAGGCCCAGTCGCCACGTGGCGCCTGCGCCCAGCACATCCTTCATGCCGCCCACGCGCAGTTGCGACGACTCGTCGGCCTGCTGGTTGTAGCCGGCCAGCGTCGTGAACGACACCCGGCTTTCCAGATTCCACTGGCCGGTCATGCGCGCGGTGGTGAAGCTCTCCAGGCCGTCGCGGCGGCCCACGCCTACCAGCCAGCGCTTCTGCGAGTCGCGGTAGTCCAGCGTCAGCTCGGCGCGGCGGTCGCCCGCCGGCACGTTGGCCAGCTGGGTCGGATCGGTGCTGCGCTGGTCGCGGAACACGCCGCGCAGGCCCACCGCGTAGCCGTCCCACAGCCGGGCACCGGCGCCCAGGCTGTATTCGAAGTATTCGAGCGGCTTCTGGTGCTGGAAGGTCACGCGCGGCTCGATGGCCTGCGCGTTGAACAGCAGCGCATCCTGCAGGGTCTCCTGCAGGGTGTCGTCGGTGCGGGCCAGCTCCTGGGTCTCGAACGCCTGGGTCTGCGCGGCCGAGATGCGGTCAAGCTGGCGATTGGCCTCGATCTGGCTCGCCACGGGCACGCGGCCCGCCTGGCGCTCCATGATGCGGTCCAGCGCGTTCAGGTCGTTGTTGTCGAGCGCGATCGACACTTCGGCGTACGCCGGCCGCTGGAGCGTCTTGACGTACTGCCGCGCCAGCCACGCGCGGGCCAGCTCGTTCGACTCCGACGACATCGCCCAGGCTAGCGCCACCTCGCGGCTGGCGGCCGAGATCAGGCTCTGGCGACGGCGCTCGCGCTCGGTCAGTTCGGCGGGCGGCGCCACCACCAGCGGCGGCAGGCCCGGCACCTCGCCTAGCTTCGACGCACCGGTGACCGACGGCAGATCCCCCGGCGACTGACGGCGCGCAGCCACTTCCGCGCGGTCGCGGCGCAGCATTTCGATGACGAGGCTGCGCGAGACATCGCCCGACGCGAACACCTGGCCCAGCGCCACCGTCTGGCGGCGCAGGTCCGCGCGCGCCGGGGCGCCCTGCGCGTTTTCCTCGTCTTCGGGGTCAGTGGCCGCGTCGTCCTCCTCGCCGGCCTGCGGTGCATCGGCACCCTGCAGCCCGGCAGGCGACCACGCTTTGTGAAGGTCGATCCACGCCTGCTTGCGGATGCGCCACGCCATCTGCGTCTGGCCAATGGCCTCGTACGCATCGGCCAGCAGGCCCAGCCAGAGCGGATCGGCGCTCTTGCCCATCTGGATCTTGTGCAGGTAGTGCAGCGCCGTGCGGCCGTCCTGGAAGCGCATGGCGCCGGCGGCGTAGGCGCCCCAGAGACCGGGATCGTCCTCGGCCTCGGGCTTCAGGCGCAGCATCACGGCGCGCACTTCGCTGTCCGTGCCCATGTCGACCAGCGCCCACAGCAGCGCGGCGAAGGTCTCGCTGTCCGCATCGGGCTGGCCCACCGCGTGGCGCAGGTCGGCCAGCGCGTGCTCGCGGTCGCCGGTCAGGCGCCAGTATTCGGCGCGGCGCATCAGGAACGTGGCCGATCCTTCGGCGTCGCGCTTCTGCTCCGGCGTCAGGCTGGCGAACAGCCGCTCCACGCGCACGTAGGCATGGGCACGCGTGTAGTAATAGATGGCCAGTTCGAGCTGCTCGCGCTTGCCGCCCTTGCGCCAGCCGGCCTCGGCAATCCGGCCGGCATCGATCGGCGTCTTGTCGTAGTACTGGATCAGGTTCGAGAAATCGGCTTCCTCGGTATCGCGCACTTCGGCCAGACAGTCGTTGCGCGCGGCGCCGGGCGGCATCGTCATGCAATGGTCGTCGTGCGTGTTGCTAACCGCGATCATCATCTGGCGGTAACCGTCCGCGAGCAGGTCGTCGCGCTGCGTCAGCCGCGCGAGGTCCGTGTAGGTGCGCCAGTACAGCAGGTCGCGCGGGCCGGCCTTGGCGCGCGCGGGCAGCATCGCGTCCATGGCCTGCGTCAGCCGGCCACCCACGTAGAGCATATTGGCGCGCTTGAGCGCGTACTCGGGCCGGGGGCCGAAGCGCTGTTGCAGCTGGCCGTACAGCTCGAAGGCACGGCCGTCGCGGCCTGCGCGCTCGGCCAGCTGCGCGTTACGCTCCATCACCTCGCGGGCGTGCGGGCCGCTGCTCAGGGAATCGAGGAAGGCCATGCCGGCCTCGGGCTCGCCCAGCCGCTCGTAGGCAGCCACCACCTCGTCGATGGTCTTCAGGTCGCCGCCGCCGGCGCGGTGCCGCAGCGCCGCCAGATAGGCGCGGTCGTCGGACAGGCCCGGGGCCAGCCGCATGACGTTGTTCCACGCGCGCTCGTCGTTGGTGGCCTGGGCGTACTGGAGCCAGCTTTGCAGCGCGATCATCGGCTGGCGGTTCCATTCGGCCACCTGCGCCAGCCGCTCACGCCAGACCGGCTCGTTCGGCAGCTTCTGCACGGCGGTCTGCGCCACGCGCTGCGCCTGGTCGAGCTTGCCGGCGGCCAGGAACACGCGATAGGCGAGATCGTAGTCGTCGGCATTGAACGCCTTGCCTTCGGCTGCCGCAGCCGCCACTTCGGCCTTGGCCGCCGCCTGGGCGTCGGCCTGCGAGACATTGCCGGTGTCCGCCACGTGGCGCACGCCAAGTTCGCCGGCTGCCGCCAGCTTGTCGCGCAGCTTCACGCCGCGCGGGCCGTCGAGGAACACCACCTCGCGGGCCAGCCACGGCTCGGTGTCGGAGACACGGCGCAGATGGGCCTGCGCGAGCAGCGTCGCGCCCATCGGCTTGTTGGCCGACAGCTTCAGCAGCCGCTCCACGTACTTCGCCGCCACCTCGGGCTTGCCCGCCGCCAGCGCCAGCTTGGTCAGGTAGCGCAGCACCTCGGCATCGTCGAGCAGCTTGCCGCCCCGACGCTCGGCTTCCGCCAGCGCTTCGTCGAGCAGGTTGCCCGATTGCAGCGTCTGCAGCGCCTGCAGGAACAGCGTGCGCTGCTCGTACAGGTTCTTGGCGCGCGCCTGGGCGTCGAACAGCGCCTGGGCGGAGTCGCGATAGTTGCCGCCGGCCAGCGCGATGCCGGCGAGCTGCTTGTTGTAGAAGTCCGCGTTGCCGGGGTCGCGCAAGGCCAGTTCGCGGAACAGCTTGCCGGCCGGGTCCGCCGCACCGATCTGGCGCGACTGCGTGGCCAGCGCCTGCAGATCGGCGAGCGACCACTTGCGCATCTGCGCCGGCGTGGTGGCGTCCTTCAGCAGGTCGTTCATCATCGCCAGCCGCCGCGCGCGCTCGGGCGTCTCCGGCAGCGCCGCGTAGGCGCGCTGCTGGGAGATCTCGATCCGGGTGCGCAGGATCGGGCCGCTCAGGTCCGCGCCCTGCACCGCCTGCATGCGGGCGAGCATGGCCTCGGCGTCATCGAGCCGGCCGCTGCGGGCGTACTGCTCCGCCAGCACACCCATGAAACTGGTGTCGTTGGGGGCCACGCGCGACCACGCCTCGAGGTAGGCCACGGTCAGGCCGTCGACGGTGCGGCCCTGGCCGAGCAGGCGCTCGCGCAGCGTTTCACGCGGGAACATCAGCGCCAGCCCCACCCCCACCATGGCGGTGAAGGTCAGGACCAGTGCGGGCGGCAACAGCCGCTCGCGCTCAGCCGGCGCAGCGGACTTCGACTTGTTGCTGGACATGGATCGGATCATTCACCGCGGGGGTATCGATACGCAGCGTGTTGCGCTCGCGCACACCGGCCACGGGCTTGCCGTCGACCGTCACACTGCACTGGCCGGCGTTGGCCAGCCGGAAGAAGGGCTTGTAGTAGCCGCTGAAACGGAAGCGCGTGACCTGGCCGTCGCGCTGCCAGTCGCGCACCAGGCCGTTGGCCTCGGGGATCTCGGGCACGGCGCGCGTGGCGGCCGGCACGATCTGAAAGCGTGCATTGCCGCCGTCGAGGTGGACGTAGGTACCGCCGCCCGGCGCCGGCGACGAGCCGGTCACGCCGCGCGCGGTGGCCACGTCCGGCACGCCCGTGCCGTTCCAGCGCAGGTTGCGCAGGTTGCCATCGCCCCGCACCACCCAGGCCCCGGCGGCCGGCGCGCCCATCTCACCATTCTCACCATTCGCGCCCTCGCCCAGCTCGCGCGCCACGGCCATGCCCTGCCAGTCGATGACCTTGAGCACGTAGTCGGTGGAATGGATCGGCAGCAGCGGCTGCGTGAGCACGTAGTCATAGACCTTGCGCAGCGCCCGCAGCGACGCCACCTTGGTGCCCGAATAGCTGTGGTAGTAGATGTTCACGGCCTTGAAGCGGTACGGCTTCTCGGTCAGCTCGTAGGTCTCGATCACGCGCTCGAAGCCGTAGTACGGGCCGTGCCACAGGTTGGTGTAGATGTTCTCGTTCTGGTTGGTCGCAAAGACCTGGAAGGTGTTGTCGGCCTTGTGGATGCCCAGCGGCGCAATCGCGGTCCAGCTCGGGTTGCTGCGCGTGATCATGGTGTCGCCACCATTCATGTTCAGCACGCCGGCCTGCTCGGTCAGCTTGAGCGCCTCGGGCGGGGCCTGGCAGTCGCCGGGCCACAGCACCATCTTCACCGGCTTGCCCGGGGGCGCCAGCACCTTGTTGATATAGTCGATCGACCCGCCGATCTCGCGGTTCAGGTCCATCTTGTAGCCGGGAATCGCCAGGTGATAGGCCTCGTCGCCCTCCTGGATCCGGGCGTCGTTCTCGTGGCCAGGCACGGTGCGGCCCCACTCGAACGGGTGCGAGTAGGTGTGGCTGGCCACTTCCACGTAGGGCTGGGCGAAGATCTTGCGGGCGATCGGCTCCAGCTCGGCCGTCAGCTTCGGGTACATGCCCGACTTGCCCACCTCGCCCTCGATCACGGACATCGTCATTGGCAGGCGGTATTTGTCGAAGATCTCGCGGAACAGCACCTCGCCCGAAAAACCGCCGCCGGGGATCTCGGCCTTGGAGGCAAAGCCGTCGCCATCGATATGGATGGTCAGCAGGCGGCGGCCACTCTCCGTCGTGGAATCGGGGACGGGCATCTGCGGCAGGCGCAGCGCCTCGCGCAGGAACTGGAGCGGCTGGATGGTCCAGCGGTCCTGGTCGGTCGCCACGTTCTGGCGCACCGCGTATGGGCCTGTGACGTATCCGCCCCATGGCGTGATGGCAGCGGCGTCGAAGGTCAGCGTGCCCGATCGCATGCGCAGCAGCGACCGCGTGTTGGCGGCGCCGTCCTGCACCTGCACCGGCACGGCCTCCGTGCGGTCCGGGGCGACCGGCATCTCGAAGCCCACCATCGGGTCCTTCGACACAATCGACACCGGCCCGGAAACGCGCCCCTTCACCGGCTTGAGCCCCAGCGTACGCGCCAGCGAGCCGGCCACGGGGGCGCCGAAGCCGTTCATGAAGACCACGGGCACACCCTGGGCGATCTGCTTCTCCACCCAGGCCAGGAAACGGCCGGGCTGCTGGGTGAAATAGCCGTTGGACCAGACCACCACGCCGGCATAGCGGTCCGGGCCGATCTCGGGCAACGGATCGCGCGTCTCGGCGAAGTCCACCCGGTAGCCCAGGTAATTGATCGGCATGGAGACGAAACGCACGCCTTCCGTGTTGTCGATGGCCACGCCGGGCTCGCTCTCCTGCACCACCAGCACGCGGCGCGGCATGACCTCGATCTGGCCGACGCCCACGGTCTGCAAGCCGGAATCGGTCACGTACGGCGTGATGCCGAGCGCGCGGATGCGGCGCGCGGTGTCACGGGCGCAGCGGCGGTCGGTCGGCGGGCAGTAATCGATGGAAATGACCGGCAGCTTGTACTGCTCGCGGATGACGCGGGCCTGCGCCAGCAGCCAGTCGCGGTCCTGCTGGCTGACTTCCGTATAGCGGCCCTGCGCCTGGTTCCAGCCCCGGAACAGCGATTCGAACACCACGCCGTAGACCAGGCTGTGGACCTGCGGCAGGATCTCGAAGCCCCGGTTGAACAGCAGCCGGGCCTCGGGGTAGCGGGCCTTGATGGCCTGGATCACACGCACCATGCCGGCTTCCTGCCGGGCGCGCTCGGCGTCGGTCTTGGCCACGAGGTGATAGGAATCCATCGTATCGAGGAAGAAGCCGCGATAGCCGCGCTCCCACAGCGGGGCGATGACCTTGTCGACATAGAATGCCGGCCAGCCGTCGGCGGCCTGGTCGACCACGCGGGCCTGCCAGGCGTCGTTGCTGCCCACCAGCCAGTTCTTGGGGATGTCCGGGAAGTAGGCCCGGCTGGGCAGCACCTCGCCCAGGCTCACGTAGGCGAACCACGCCGTCTGCGGCGTGGAGACGCGGCGCGGATCGAAGCCGCTGTCGGGCTCCACCACGGCCACGTCGAAGGCCTGCAGGGCGTCCACGGGGGGCTTGCTGCCGTAATGGAAGGCGACGTTGGGCGCGGCCGGCCGGGCCAGATCGGCCGCCGGCTGGGCCTGAACCGCCGTCGAAGGCGTCAGCGTGCCCAGCACCACGCCGAGCGCGGACGCCAGCACCGCCACGACCGCCATGGCGCGTTGCCATGGGGCGGCGGCCCGTGACGGCGCCTGGCCGGCATCGCCGGCATGGCCGAAAAGTCCCCGGATTGAACGTTGCACTTGCTTCACTGGCTGTTATCCGCTTCTTCTGTTATGCCTTGGGCGCGCCGTTGGCGGCGCTGCCCGCGCGATGCCCGTCCCCGTGGCCATCGATACGGGATTTTCCCTAATGTGCCGGGCAAGGGGCGATGCTAGGGCATTCGCTGGGAATGGATTGTGAAAAATTGTGGCGGGAGTCCGTCCAGCCCGGATATGGGCCGATGTGGACCGAGGCAGGCCGACCCTGGCGACGCGCGCATGCACGTCCGGTCGGCCAGGCTATGGCTCGATTGACATGAAAATCCCCGTTCTACGTTCAAATTGCGCCTTGGGCGCGCGCCGCCTGGTGTCCAGACGACGTTGTTTTCTATTGGCGGCAATTGTCGTGGCATCCTCCGCCAAATGCCATAGTCCATATGGAGTACAGGAGTTTGAAGCATTCGGCGCCATGGCGGGAAGGGGGCCACCGAACTGCCCGGCGGAACGGAATCGCGCGAATTCGTACCGACTATCGATACTCGGTATGCGGATAACCCTGTCTTACCATCGTCCAAGGTGTTGAGATGTCAGACAAAACCGTGTTCGATGTAGAAAACTCTAATATCTGCTGTTTGCATGCCGAAATACCGTTAGGGGCTTAGTCCGATTGACACGCGAAAAAAAACCGGCAGAATGGGTCCTCGCATGCGCACTGCCCTCTAACGAATTTTTCGACGCGGGCTGTTGCGAAGATCATGCCTCGTCGGGCGATTACGCTCATCTGAAATTCAAGGTTGGAAAGATATATGGAAACCGGTACCGTTAAGTGGTTCAACGACGCCAAGGGCTTCGGCTTCATCACCCCGGACGCAGGCGGCAACGACCTGTTCGCGCATTTCTCGGCGATTGAAGGCAATGGCTTCAAGTCGCTGAAGGAAGGCCAGAAGGTCCGCTACGTCAAGGCAATGGGCCAGAAGGGCGAACAGGCCACGAAGATTCAGGCAGTTTGATAACCGCCTGAAGCGCCCGGCAATATCTTGCCTGGGAAGCCCCGCCACTGGCGGGGCTTTCTGCTTTTTGCACTCTTGATAATGTATGGCTTTGGGAACGTTTCCCGGGGCATCTGTTTTAGTTCTCGCATACCCATATTCCATGTCGCGGGAATGACTACGCGCATTGCCGGGACAGAAATCTTCGGCGCCCCTGTCTCAGATCGGGCCCGACGCCAGCCGGCGCCAGACCCGGAGCAGGCGCCAGTCAGGCCGCGATGGCCTTGACCTCCATATATTCAGCCAGCCCGTAGCTGCCGAACTCGCGGCCGTTGCCAGACCGCTTGTATCCGCCGAATGGCGCGCCGCTGTGCGGCTGGGCGCCGTTGATCCGCACCATGCCAGCCTGCAGACGTCCCGCCACGCGGCGCGCCCGGGCCGGATCGCCCGACCAGACATAGGCGGCGAGCCCATATTCGGTGTCGTTGGCGATGGCAATCGCCTCTTCCTCCGAGTCATAAGGAATGATCGCCAGCACCGGGCCGAAGATCTCCTCGCGCGCCACGGTGGCGTCGTTGCGGACGTTGGCGAAGACGGTCGGCCGCACGAAATAGCCCGACGCCAGCCCTTCGGGCCGGCCGACACCCCCCGCCACCACCTGCCCGCCCTCCTCGATGCCAATGCCGATCAGGCGCTGGACCTTCTCGAACTGGGCCCGGTTGGCCATCGAACCGACCTTGCTGTCGGGCTGCGTCGGGTCGCCCACCTTCAGCGCGGCGACCGTGGCCCCCGCGATGGCCACGACCTGCTCGTGCAGATGGCGCGGCACCAGCATACGCGTAGGCGCCACACAGGTCTGGCCGGAGTTGATCATGCAGCTGATCACGCCGTCCGAGACCGCCGCGCGCAGGTCCGCATCGTCCAGAATCACGTTGGCCGACTTGCCGCCCAACTCCTGGAGCACGCGCTTGACCGTGCCGGCGGCAGCCGCCGCCACCTCGATCCCGGCCCGCGTGGAGCCTGTAATCGAGATCACATCGACGTCATGATGGCGCGACAGCGCCGCGCCGACCGTCGGCCCATCGCCATAGACCATATTGAAGACCCCCGCCGGCACCTCGGCTGCGTGCACGATCTCGGCGAAGATCCGCGCATCGAGCGGCGCCAGCTCCGACGGCTTCAGCACCACCGTGCACCCCGCCGCCAGCGCCGAACCCACCTTGGTGGCGATCGTCGTCACCGGCCAGTTCCACGGCGTGATCAGCGCGGCCACGCCAATCGGCTCGCTGACCACCTCGGTGCCACCCAGCTGCCGGGTAAAGTCCGCTTCCTTCAGCGCGGCCAGCGCCGACTCCAGCATCTGCAGGCCGAGCGGCGCCTGCTTGACCTTGCACAGCCATTGCGGCGCGCCAATCTCGTGGTGGATGGCCAGCGCGATATCGTCCATGCGCGTCTTGTACAGCGCGATCAGCCGCGTCAGCACGTCCACGCGGGCTTCGCGGGTGGTGGCCGACCAGGCCGGGAAGGCCGCCCGGGCCGCCGCCACGGCGGCATCGACATCGGCCGCGCCGCCCATGGCCACGTGGCCAATCACCGCCTCGGTGGCCGGATTGACGATGTCGAAGCGGCCGGCGCCCGCCGCTGGCGCCACCCATTGGCCGCCAATATAGAAATGGTCGAGCTGATACATGCGCTGTGTCTCCCTGAGGGTTGGACTTCGGGTGTTTGAAACGAGGATGCCCGGCTCACTGCTCGCAGGTGGCGAGCTTGCGGGCCGCGACGATGGCTTCGTAGCGGCTGGTCACCTGCAGCTTGACGAAGATCTTCTTGAGGTTCCACTTGACCGTCTGCACGCTGATGTTCAGCGTCAGCGCAATCCGCTTGTTCGACATGGACTGTTCGAGCAGCGCAAGCACCTCCTGTTCGCGCCGGGTGAGTCCCGGCGTGGCGGCGATGGTGCGCACCGGCGCGGCGGGTGCCGGCGGGGGTGAGGCGGGCAAAGCGGTCGAAACGGTCGAAACGGGCGCGGGGGCCATGGCTGGCGCCGAGACACCGCCCGACTCGCCCAGCAGCGCGCGCACATGGTCGACCAGCGCCGCGCCACCATGCGTGGCGGCGCGCAGCAGCATCGGGTGCAGGCCGGCGCCCTCCTCGATCAAGGTGCGATGGAGCCCGAGCCGGTAGCACGTGGCCACGGCCGACTGCGCGCAAGCCTGGGCCTGTGCGCTGCGGCCCAGCGCTTCAAGCGCGCGGGCTTGTAGCAGGTCGGCCACGGCCTGCAGGCGCTCGCACCCGCGCACGGCAGCAAACCGTCGCAGCGTCTCCAGCGCGGACAGCGCCTCCTGCGGAGCGTCCTGCGCCAGCGCCAGCCGCGCGCGTCCCAACGCCGCCGTCGCGCCAATCTCCACATCGTGAATGCCATCGCCCGGATGCCGTGCCGCGTAGCCGTCGAGCACCGCCTGCAGGGCCTGCGCGTGACGGCGGTCGCCATAGGACAGCACCAGCCGCTGCTGTTCGGCGACCATTGCCACCACGCCGCGATCCATGCCCGTCGCCCGGAAATGCGCCTCCGCGCGCGTGAAGTAGGCGAGCGCATCCTGCGGGGCCTCGCGCAGGGCCTGGATGCGGCCGAAGACGCGCGCGGCGCGCACCTTCAGTTCCGCCGAGGCCCCGCGCAGGCGCACCCGGCACGCCGCCAGCGCGGCGTACGCCTCGTCCAGGCGGTCGAGTTCGAACCATGCCTGCGCCACCACGCCGGCGCAAAGGGTCGCGCAGAGCGCCCCGCTGCCGTGGATGGTCCGCGCGCGGCGCAGCGCGGCGGCGCCGATGCGCTCCGCCTCGAGTGCGTTGCCTTCGCGCATCGCCACGTTGGCCGCCGCGGCCGCCGCCACCAGCGCCAGCTCGCCACGGCCGGTGCGCGTGGCGCGTGCCGCCGGGGCGCTGTACAGGCAGCGCGCCGCCAGATGGTGGCCCTGTGCCGAGAGCCAGTGCAGGCGCACCGCCAGTTCAACATCCTCCAGCCCACCCGGCAGCGACCGCGCCGGGATCGCATCCAGCCCCTGCAAGGCGGCGCGCGCGCTGGGCTCGTCGTCGCCATGGGTGGCCAGCACGGCGCGCAGCAGCAGCCGATGGCGCAGCTCGATGGGGTCTTCGGCCAGGCCGTCGGCTTCCGCCGTGGTCTCCAGACGCGTGAGCCAGCGTTCGGCAAGGTCCATGCGCGCGGTCAGCGCGGACGCCCACGCGCCCATGCGCAACAGGCGCGGATGGGCCGCCATGCGGTTGCCGCCTATGCTTTCGGTCCAGCGCGCCACCACGCCGAGGTGCGCCAGCGAATGCGCCGGCGGCAGCCCGCCATCGACCAGCTGCGTGGCAAGCTCCAGGTCGTCGCAGAGCGCGGCGCTGCGCATCGCGTCGGCGAACCGCCCCTGCTGCACGAACCAGAGCGCCGCGCGGCGGTGCAGTGGCTTCGGGTCGATGCCCGCCTGCGCCCGGCGCTTGTCCAGGTAGGCGACGAACATCGGATGGAAGCGATACCACGCCAGCTCGTCGCGGCGGTCCACGCGCCGCAGGAACACGTGGCGCCCCAGAATCTGGTCGATCAGGGTCGCGGCATCGTCGCGGCTGGTGACGAATGCCGCGAGGTCAGCCTGGAAGCTGCGCAGCACCGACACATGCAGCATGAAGTCGAGCAACTCGGCCGGCAGTTCGTCGATGACCTCCTCCGACAGGTAAGCCTCCAGGTTGCCGCCGTCGCCCACGCGGGCCGGCATATCGCCGGCGCTATCGCAGGCGGCGTCGCGCGTGCGGCCCGCCAGCCGTACGCCCACCGGCCAGCCTTCGGTAATCTCGTGCACCTGCCGCGCCACCTCGGCATTGGCCGGCACGCCGGCACGCGCCGTCAGGAAAGCCGCCGTCTCGTCGAAGTCGAACGTCAGCTCGGCCCCGTCGATTTCCACGAACTCTTCCATGGCCCGCAGGCGCCCGAGCCGCAACGCAGGCACGGTGCGCGAGGCGATCACCAGATGCAGGCCGGGCAGGATGGCGTCGGTCAACGCCTGCACCAGCGTCAGCGTGGCGGGGTCCTGCACATGATGGAAATCGTCGATCATCAGGTACAGGTCGGCCGGCGTGCGCGCGAGCACTTCCAGCAGCGACGCGATCAACGCCTCGCTGCCCTCCCCACCCTCCCCGCCTTCGCCAGCCTCGATGGCGAGGCCCGCGTGCCCGAGCGCCCCGGCCAGAATGGCGCGGAACGTCGGCAATGCGCCATCCTGCATGGCCAGCGTGAGCCAGGCCACGCGCGCGCCGGCCTTGTCGAGCCGCTGGCGCCACTGCGCCATCAGCGTCGTCTTGCCGAAGCCGGCGCCGCCCGTGAGCAGCACCAGCTTGCGGTCGCTGGCGGCCTGCAGCCGGCCGATCAGCCGATCGCGCGAGATCGCGTCGCTTGCGGGGCGCGGCGGCACGATCTTGGGCAGGATGCAGGGAGACGCGACCATCGACGTCTACGACTTCCAGTGGCGTTTGCGCAGCTCGTTCTTGAGCACCTTGCCGACGCTGGACAGCGGCAGGCCGTCGACGAACTCGGCGCTGCGCGGGATCTTATACCCCGCGATCAGCTCCCGGCAATGGTTCTGGATCGACTCGAGCGTGGCTTCCGCGCCCGCCTTCAGCACCACCACCGCATGCACGGACTCGCCCCACTTCTCGTGCGGCACGCCGATCACGGCGACTTGCGCCACCGCCGGGTGGCTCGCCAGCGCGCGCTCCACCTCGGCGGAATAGACGTTCTCGCCACCGCTGATGATCATGTCCTTCATGCGGTCCACCAGGAACACGAAGCCGTCCGTGTCCATGTAGCCGCCGTCGCCGGTATGCATCCAGCCGTTGCGCACGGCCTCCGCGGTCGCTTCCGGCTGGTTCCAGTAGCCGAGCATCACGTTGGGGCCGCGCACGGCGATCTCCCCCACCGTGCCGCGCGGCACCTCGCGGCCCTGCTGGTCGACGATCTTCACTTCCACCATCGGCGCGGGGCGTCCCACCGAGTGCATCTTGCCGCTCGCCAGGGCGGCCTCACTGTGATACTCGGGGCCGAGCAGCGTGGCCACCGGCGCCAATTCGGTCATGCCATAGCCCTGCGCGAACTGCGCGTTCGGGAACGCGGCCCGGGTACGGGCCAGCAGCGCGGGCGTCATCGGCGAAGCGCCGTAGCGGATCAGGCCGAGCGACGACAGGTCGAGATCGGCCGAGCGCTGCGGATTCTGTTCGCGCCAGTCGAGCCCCATCTGGATCATGGTCGGCGCCAGCAGCACCGAGGTCACGCGGTCGCGCGCAATGGTCTCCAGCATCTGGCCCGGATCGAAAGCCGTCATCGGCACGTGCGTGCCACCGACCAGGAAGACGGCGTTGATCGCCGCGAAACACGCCAGGTGGAACATCGGCATGACGTGCAGCATCACGATGGTTTCGTCGAAAGTGCCCGTCATCGGCTGGTTGCAAGCCGAGGAAACGAGGTTCGTGTGGCTGAGCATCACGCCCTTCGGGAAGCCCGTGGTGCCGCCCGTGTAGAAGATGCCGGCCAGGTCGTCGCCGTGGCGGTAGGCGTCCTCCACCGGCTCACTGTCGGCGACCAGTGCCTCGTAGTTCAGCATGCCCTCGGGCGTCTCACCGTCGCCGGCGTAGATGACGTGGCGCAACGTCGGGCATTCGGCGGCCACCTTGCGGGCGACGACCGTGAAGGGGTCGTCGACAATCAGGACGGCGGTGCCCGAGTCATTGAACGAATACAGGATCTCGGCCGCGCTCCAGCGCGTGTTCACCGGATTGAGCGCCGCGCCGGCCCACGGCACGGCCATGTAGTACTCGATATAGCGGGCCGAATTGAGCGAGAACATCGCCACGCGCTCGCCGTCGGTCACGCCGAGCTTCTTCAGCGCGCCGGCCAGCCGCGCCACGCGGTCGGCCAGTTCGGCATAGGTCTGGCTGCGGCCCTGGAAACGCACGGCCGTCTTGTCCGGCCGTTGCTGCAGCGATCTGTGCAGCGATTGTGTCATGTACATGCGATGTGTCTCCGTCACCAACCGAGAGGGGCGGTAGCGGCCTCTTGTCGGGCCGCTCTGTGGGTCTTCCGGGTGCAGCCGGGCTTAGAAATTGCCGCCGGGGCCACCACCGCAGTAGACGACCTGCCCGGACAGGAAGTTCGACTCCGGCGTGCA
The DNA here is from genome assembly GCF_056396345.1 of Cupriavidus sp. 05T42. NCBI lineage: Bacteria > Pseudomonadati > Pseudomonadota > Betaproteobacteria > Burkholderiales > Burkholderiaceae > Cupriavidus > Cupriavidus sp. 05T42. Next base: position 22,728 of record NZ_JBFTLH010000011.1, on the reverse strand, counting down.
GAACAGATACACGGCGCCAGCCGCTTCTTCCGGCTTGCCGGCGCGGCCCAGCGGCGTCATGCGGCTCACGCCGTCGAGCATCGCCTGCTGCACACCGACCTTGATCTCCCGGCCTTCGATGGTGACGGTCTTGCTCTGGTCGCCGGCCAGTGCCTGCGTCAGGCGCGTTTCGATCAGGCCGAAGGCCACTGCGTTCACGTTGACCTTGAGGCGGCCCCATTCCTTGGCCAGGGTCTTGGTCATGCCCAGGATGCCGGCCTTGGCTGCCGAGTAGTTCGACTGGCCCGGGTTGCCGCCAGCCGCGCCGGACGAGATATTGACGATCTTGCGGAACACCTCGCGGCCCTCGGCCGCTTCGGCCTTGGCAGCGGCGCTGATCACCGGCTGGGCGGCGCGCAGGATGCGGAACGGCGCGGTCAGGTGGCAGTCAAGGATGGCATACCACTGCTCATCGGTCATCTTCTGGATGACGTTGTCCCAGGTGTAGCCGGCATTGTTGATGATGATGTCGATGCCCTTGTGGTGCTCGACGGCTGTCTTGACCAGGCGGTCGGCGAAATCGGGAGCAGTGACGCTGCCGACGCATGCCACGGCTTCGCCACCCTGCGCGCGGATCAGCTCCACCACTTCGGCGGCCGGATCGGCATCCAGGTCGTTCACCACCACGCGGGCACCTTCGGATGCCAGCTTCAGCGCCACTTCACGGCCAATGCCACGGCCCGAGCCGGTGACGATGGCGGACTTGCCTGCGAGTTTGCTCATGTCTGTTCTTCCTGTATCGATTCGTCTGGGGTGCGATGGGGAGCCGGCTTACTTCAGGGCGACGATGGCTTCGCCCAGCAGCTTGTCCTCGCCATACTGGTTGGCGCAGCGCAGCGCCACCTTCACGCGCTGCTCGCCATCGGCCTCGAATTTCTCGGTCACCACGCCGGTGCAGGTGGGCTGGTTGCCCAGGTGCGTGATGCCGGTGAAGCGGATGGCCACATTGCGCACCTGCGTCTGCGGCACCCAGCCGGTCAGCAGGCGGCCCAGGTAGGCGGCGGAGAGCATGCCGTGCGCGAACACGTCCGGCATGCGCGCCTTGCGGGCGAAGTCCAGATCGATGTGGATCGGGTTGTGGTCGCCGGAGGCGCCGCAGTACAGCGCCAGCGTGGTGCGGTTGATCGCCGGCAGGGCCAGCGGCGGGAGTTGGTCGCCAACCTTCACATCGTTGAAACGGGGGGCTTGCATGGTCGTTGTCTCCTTAGCCACGGCGTTCCACGAGCGTGCCGCGCATGTCGGCCACGTGCTCGCCACGTTGGTTGGTCACACGCGTCGTGTTGACCACGAAGTGCAGCGCGCCGCCCTTCTTGTCGTACACATCGGTCACGGTGGTTTCGAAATGCAGCGTGTCGCCGGCGTAGGCCATCTGGTGATAGTCGAACGCCTGCTCGGCGTGCAGGATGCGCGCGAGGTCCAGCTTCAGCAGGCCCATGCGGTCCACGCCTGCCGAGACGTCACTGTTCAGGCACATCAGGAAGGTCGGCGGCACCGGCAGCGTGGGATGTCCGGCATCCCGCGCGGCGGCTTCGTCGGTGTAGATCGCATCGGTCTCGCCGATGGCCTTGGCGAAGAAGCGCAGGCGCCCCTTCTCGACCTCTATCGAGCCCTTGCCCAGGCCGAGCCCGATCATGCTCTTGTCTGCCATGTTCTTGTCTCCTCTTCGATTGGACGGTTCAGCCGCGGCCGTAGAGCGTCACCACGCAGGCGCCGCCCAGGCCGAGGTTGTGCTGCAGCGCGAGCTGCACGTTCTCCACCTGGCGCTTGTCGGCCGTGCCGCGCAGTTGGTTGGTCAGTTCGTAGCACTGGGCGAGACCCGTAGCGCCCAGCGGATGGCCCTTGGAGAGCAGGCCGCCCGACGGATTGGTGACGACCTTGCCGCCGTAGGTGTTGTCGCCGTCCATCACCATCTTCTCGGCCTCGCCCACCTTGGCGAACCCGAGCGACTCATAGGTCAGCAGCTCGTTGTGCGCGAAGCAGTCGTGCAGCTCGCAGATCTGGATATCGGACGGGCTCACGCCAGCCTGCTCGTAGACGGCCTTGGCGGCGTTCTGCGCCATGTGGAAGCCCACCAGGCGGATCATCGACGGCGGCGCGAAGCTGTCCGGCACGTCGGTGGTCATCGACTGCGCCAGGATGCGCACGTCGGTACGCAGGTTGTGCTTGCGCGCGAACGCTTCGGTACAGACGATGGCGGCGGCAGCGCCGCACGTCGGCGGGCAGGCCATCGAGCGCGTCATCACGCCCGGCCACATCACCTTCTCGTTCATCACGTCTTCCGGCGTCACCACGTCGCGGAACACAGCGAGCGGGTTGTTGGCGGCGTGACGGCTGGCCTTGGCGCGGATTCGGGCGAAGGTCTCCAGCTTGGTGCCGTACTGCTCCATATGCTCGCGGCCGGCGCCGCCGAACAGCGTCAGCGCGCGCGGTACGCCGGCATCCACGGCGTCCTGGATCAGGTGGCCGCCAATCGCGGTGAAGCCATCGAGCGGACCCTCGCGGTCATCCCACTTGCCCTTCAGCGCGCCCGGCTGCATGAATTCGAAGCCCAGCGCCAGCGCGCATTCCACCGCGCCCGACTCCACGGCCTGGCGCGCCAGGAACAGCGCGCTGGAGCCGGTCGAGCAGTTGTTGTTGACGTTGACGATGGGAATGCCCGTCACGCCCACCTTGTACAGCGCGGCCTGGCCGCAGGTGGAATCGCCATAGACGTAGCCGACGAAGGCCTGCTGGATCTTGTCGTACGGCAGGCCCGCATCCTCGAGCGCCAGCTTCGCCGCCGTGGCGCCCATCACGCTGTACGACTCGCTCTGGCCGGGCTTCTTGAACGGGATCATGCCGACCCCGGCAACCACTGCATGCTTTGACATTGCCTTGTCTCCTCGCTGGTCTTGTTGTGCTTACATCTTGCGCGTGATGAGTTCACGCATGACTTCATTGGATCCGCCATAGACGCGGGCGATGCGCATGTCCACGAACGCCCGGGCGATCGGGTACTCAAGCATGTAGCCGTAGCCGCCGTGCAGCTGCACCATGTCGTCGATGCACTTCCACAGCACCTCCGTCGAGTACAGCTTGGCGATCGCGGCTTCCTCGCCCGAGAGGCCCCGGCGCATGTGCTCGCCGAGGTAGTAGTCCACCATCGTGCGCAGCGCCACGGCATTCGCCTTGATATCGGCGAGCTTGAACTTGGTGTTCTGGAAGTCCCAGATCGTGCCGCCGAAGGCCTTGCGATCCTTCACATACTCGACGGTCTGGGCGAGCAGACGCTCCAGCTTGGAGGCGGCGCCCACGGCGATGATGAAGCGCTCCTGCGCCAGGTCGTGCATCAGGTAGCCGAAGCCCTTGTTGACCTCGCCCAGCAGGTTGCTGGCCGGCACGCGCACGTTGTCGAAGAACAGCTCGGCGGTGTCCTGCGAGTGCATGCCCACCTTGTGGAGCTTGCGGCCCCGGCGGAAGCCCTCGCGGTTGGTCTCCACCATGATCAGGCTCACGCCCTTGGCGCCGGCGGCGGGATCGGTCTTGCAGATCACCATCACCATGTCCGAGATAAAGCCGTTCGAGATGAACGTCTTGCTGCCGTTGATGACCCACTCGTCGCCGTCCCGGACCGCCGTGGTGCGGCAAGCCTTGACGTCGGAGCCGCCGCCGGGCTCGGTGATCGCCACGGCGAGAATGGTCTCGCCGGCGCAGACGCCGGGCAGCCAGCGCCGCTTCTGCTCCTCCGTGCCCAGCCGCGCGATGTAGGGCGCGACGATGTCCGAATGCAGGCCGAAGCTCACGCTGACGCCCACGTCGGCCATTTCCTCGGCGATGATCGCCGCGTGGCCGAAGTCGCCACCGCCACCGCCATACTCTTCCGGCAGGGACGTGCCCAGCAAGCCTTCGCGCCCGGCCTTCAGCCAGGTCTCGCGGTCGACGATGCCGTCGGCCAGCCAGGATTCCTGACGCGGCAGACATTCACGCTCGAGGAAACGGCGCACGGTGGTGCGGAACTGCTCGTGATCTTCACGATAAACATTACGAACGACTTCCACGAAGACTCTCCTGTTCGGAATTGACAAGCGCCTGGCGGCTCCCGGGCTGCCTGCGGTGAGCGAAATGATGCGGGGCCGCATTGCGCACCACCCCTCCCCGAATCGGGTAGTCGCCACCGCCCTGCCCCCCGGCGCCGCGCCCCTCCCCAAACCGGGGAGGCCGCACCCCCCTTCCCCCCCTCCATCATCTCCGTCAGGCCGCGCGTGCCCCCAACGCCGCGCCGACCATAACCAGAAGAGGAGGTGTGCCGTGGAAGTAACCCGTACCGTTTTCCGTGAAGACCACGAAATGCTCCGTGAGAGCGCGCGGCGCTTCTTCGAGCGCGAATGCGCCCCGCGCCAGGCGCAGTGGGACGCGGACGGCCGCGTGGACCGCGAGAGCTGGCTGAAGGCCGGCCGCGAAGGACTGCTCTGCGTGGCCATCCCCACCGAATACGGCGGCGGCGGCGGCGATTTCGGCCACTCGGCGGTCGTGCTCGAGGAAACGCACCGCGCCGGGATCTCGGGTTCGGGGTTTTCCCTGCACTCGGACATCGTCGCGCCCTACATCGCGCGGCTAGGCACCGAGGAACAGAAGCAGCGCTGGCTGCCCGACATCTGCGCCGGCAAGACCATCCTCGCCGTGGCGATCACCGAGCCCGGTGGCGGCTCCGACGTCAAGGCCTGCCGCACCACGGCAGTCCGGGATGGGGACGAGTGGGTCATCAACGGCAGCAAGACGTTCATCTCGAACGGCACGAGCGCCGACATGATCATGGTGATCTGCAAGACCGATCCGGCGGCCGGCGCCAAGGGCGTGAGCCTGATCATGGTGGAGACCAACCGCGCGGGCTTCCGCCGGGGCCGCAAGCTCCACAAGGTGGGCCAGCCCGCCGCGGACACCGCCGAACTGTTCTTCGACAACGTACGCGTGCCGGCCAGCAACCTGCTGGGCGAGGTGAACCAGGGCTTCGGCTACCTGATGCAGGAGCTGGCCCAGGAGCGCCTGATCATCGCGCTCTACGCCGCCGTGGCGCTGGAGCGCCTGCTTGGCATCACGGTGGACTATGTGAAGGAGCGCAAGGCCTTCGGCGGCACGATCTGGGACTTCCAGAACACCCGTTTCAAGCTGGCCGACGCCAAGGCGCATGCCGTGGCCATCCGCACCATGGTCGACTACTACCTCGGCGAGCACCTGCGCCGCAAGCTGACCGTGAACGAGGCGGCCATCGCCAAGATGCACGCCACCGAGACGCTGTGGAAGTGTCTGGACGATATGGTCCAGCTCCATGGCGGCTACGGCTACATGCTCGAGTACCCCATCGCGCGGGCCTTTACCGACTACCGCGTCTCACGCGTGGTGGGCGGCGCCAACGAGGTCATGCGCGACCTGATTGCCCGCAAGCTGTAACGGCGGGCGGCTCCCCCCTATAGAGAGAGGATAGATATGAGCGAGAAAGTCATCATCGGCGGCGTGGGCATGATCCCGTTCGCCAAGCCCGGCGCGAGCGCCAGCTACACCGACATGGGCGCCGAAGCCGTGCGCCGCGCGCTGGCCGATGCCGGCATCGGCTACGAGCTGGTCCAGCAGGCTTATGCGGGGTACGTCTACGGCGACTCCACCTGCGGCCAGACCGCGCTGTACGAGGTGGGCCTGACCGGCATTCCCATCGTCAACGTCAACAACAACTGCTCGACGGGTTCCACCGCGCTGTACCTGGCCCGCCAGGCCGTGGCGCTGGGCGATGCCGACTGCGTGCTGGCGCTCGGCTTCGAGCAGATGCAGGCCGGCGCGCTGAAGTCCCATTGGGACGACCGCCCGCCCACGCGCGCGCGTTTCCAGCCGATCCTGAAGAAGCTGACCGAGGACGTCACGGACATTCCCCAGGCCCTGCGCAGCTTCGGCGGCGCGGGCCGCGAGCACATGCAGCGCTACGGCACGCGCATGGAGACCTTTGCCGCCATCCGCGCCAAGGCCAGCCGCCACGCCGCCAACAACCCGCTGGCGCTGTTCCGCAACGTGCTGACCACCGAAGACGTGATGAACGACAAGGTGATGTGGCCCGGCGTGATGACCCGCCTGATGGCCTGCCCGCCGACGTGCGGCGCCGCCGCCGCGCTGATCGTCTCGGAGCGCTTTGCCCGCAAGCACAACCTGCGTTCGGATGTGGTCATCGTGGCCCAGTCGATGACGACGGACCCGGTGGAATCGTTCGATCCGCCCTCGATGATCAGCTACGTCGGCGGCCATATGGCCCGCGCCGCCGCCAAGCAGGTGTACGAGCGTGCCGGCATCGGCCCGCAGGACATCGACGTATGCGAGTTGCACGACTGCTTCGCCCAGAACGAGCTGCTGAGCTACGAGGCGCTCGGCTTCTGCCCCACCGGCGAGGGCGAGAAGTTCGTGATGGACGGCGACAACACCTATGGCGGCAAGGTCGTGACCAACCCGTCCGGCGGCCTGCTGTCGAAGGGGCACCCGCTCGGCGCCACCGGGCTGGCCCAGTGCTACGAACTGACCCACCAGCTACGCGGCACGGCCGACAAGCGCCAGGTGGAAGGCGCGCGCCTGGCCCTGCAACACAACCTCGGTCTTGGCGGTGCGTGCGTGGTCACGCTCTACGGCAAGAACTGACGCTACCCATCTACAAGAGAAAAGAGGAGTCACACCATGAGCAGGAAACTGGAAGGCAAGGTCGCCATCGTCACCGGTGCGGGACGCGGCATCGGCCGCTGCATCGCGCTGAAATTCGCCAATGAGGGCGCCAGCGTGGTCGTCAACGACCTCGACGCCGCCCCGGCCAACGAAGTCGTGGCGGAGATCCGCGCCGCCGGCGGCCAGGCGTTGGCCTTTCCGTGCAACGTCACGGCGCCGGACTTCGGCGACCGCCTCGTCAAGGCCACGCTGGAATCGTTCGGCGGCATCGACATCATCGTCAACAACGCCGGCTACACCTGGGACAACGTGATCCAGAAGATGAGCGACGAGCAGTGGGACGCGATTCTTGACTGCCACCTCAAGGCGCCCTTCAACCTGCTGCGCGCCGCCCAGCCCTACTTCCGCGAGGCCAGCAAGGCCGAGGCGGCGGACGGCCGCGAGGTGTTCCGCAAGGTGGTCAATATCTCGTCGACCTCCGGCACGCAGGGCAACGCCGGCCAGGTCAACTACTCGGCCGCCAAGGCCGGCGTGATGGGCATGACCAAGACGTTGGCCCGCGAGTGGGGCCGCATGAAGGTCAACGTGAATTGCGTGGCGTTCGGCTTCATCGCCACGCGCCTGACCGAGCCGACCGCCGAAGAGAAGACCGTCAGCATCGAAGGGCGCGACATCAAGGTCGGCGTGAACCCGGACCGCATCGTGCAGGCCAGCAAGGAAATCGCACTGGGCCGCCCGGGCACGCCCGAGGAAGCCGCCGGTTCGGTCTTCATGTTCTGCATCCCCGAGTCCGACTACGTCACCGGCCAGACCATCATCTGCGGCGGTGGGCGCGGCGGGTTCTGATCCCCTCGCTCCAATGAGAACGGGGCGCATGCCACTGCGGCATGCGCCCCGTTTTTCATTCCCTGCCCCGCGCGCTCAGACCGGGCGGTCGCCGATGATGGTGGCGCGGTTCATATGGCGCGGCGCCGGGAAGTAGTCCTGCACCGCATAGTGCTGCGTGGAGCGGTTGTCCCACAGCGCGATGGTGTCCGGCTCCCACTTCAGGCGCACCTGATACTCGGGCGCGGCGGCCTGGCGGAACAGGTATTGCAGCAGGTCCAGCTCTGCGGGACGGAAATCAGAGCCGATGCGGTACGGCTGCACCTTGCTGAAGTTGTCGAAATGGGTGGTGAAGCCTTCATTGACAAACAGGATCTTCTCGCCAGTCTCCGGATGGGTGCGCACCACCGGATGCACCATCGGCGGATACAGCTTGCGCAGTTCCTCGACCTTGGCGTCGGAGAGGGCCTGGCCGAAGGTCGGCATGGCGTCATGCACGGCGCGCAGTCGGGCGATCTTCGTCTTGATCTCGTCCGGCAGGTTCTCGTACGCCGCCACCATGTTCACCCAGATGGTGTCGCCGCCCACCTCCGGGCAGCTCACGCAGCGCAGCATCGAGCCCATCGACGGCACCTGGCGCCACGTCACGTCGGAGTGGTAGAGGTTTTCGCGGCCACGCGCGCTGCCGTCACGGCCGAACACCACCAGCTCCGGGTGCTCCGGATGGTGCGGGATCATCGGATGGACCTCCAGCTCGCCGAATCGGCGCGCGGCGGCCACGTGCTGCGCCGGCGTGATGTGCTGGTCGCGGAAGAACAGCACCTTGTACAGCAGCAGCGCGCGGCGCAGGGCGAGGTGGGTCTCTTCATCGAGCGGCCGGGCGAAGTCGATGCCGGTGATCTCGGCGCCGATCGTCGGGGTGGAGCGGCGCACGCCAAACGGCCAGGCTTCGGTGTCCTGGGCGGGGGTCCGCGCGGGGGGCGCGTCTTCGGCGACGGCGGTTGCTGCAGGTTGCATGGTTGTCTCCTCGTTTTATCGTCGTGGGAATGCAGCCCCGCGCGGACGTGCGGGGCGGTTTAGCTGTCGAACACGATCACCGAGCGCGCCAGTTCGCCGCGCCGCAGCTCGTCGAAGGCTTCGTTGATCTGCTCGAGCCGCAGGCGGCGTGAAATCATCTGGTCGAGATGGAGCTTGCCCGCCATGTAGAAATCGACGAGGCGCGGCATATCCACCGGAAAGCGGTTGGACCCCATCATCGAGCCCTGGATGCGGCGCTCGTACAGCAGATGGAACGGATCGATCTCCAGCTTGGTGCCCGGCTTGATCATGCCGATGACGGTGGCGGTGCCACCGCGCCGCAGCATGCCGAAGGCCTGCTCGGCAGTGGCTTTCAGGCCGATGCACTCGAAAGCGTGGTGCACGCCCTGCCCGGTCAGCTCCCGCACGGCCGCGACCACGTCGATGTCCTTCGCCTGGATCAGGTCCGTGGCGCCGAACTGCCGCGCCAGTTCCAGCTTGCTGTCGAGCATGTCGATGGCGATGATCCGCCCGGCGCCGGCCAGCGCCGCGCCGTTGATCGCGGCCAGCCCGATGCCGCCGCAGCCGATCACGGCAACCGTCTCGCCGGGCGCCACCTTGGCGGTGTTGACCACCGCGCCGGTGCCCGTGGTGATGGCGCAGCCGATCAGCGCGGCGCGGTCCAGCGGCATGTCGCGCCGGATCGCCACGCAGGCGTGTTCGTGCACCAGCATCTGCTCGGCGAAGGCCGACAGGTTGGCGAACTGCGGCATTGGCTTGTGCTGGTAGGCCAGGCGCGGCTCGTCGCCCTTGGACCGGCGGGTGTCGGGGGACTCGCACAGCGACAGGTGCCCGGTCAGGCAGTGCTCGCAGTGGCCGCAGTAGACCGACAGGCAGGTCACCACGTGGTCGCCCGGCTTGACGGTGCGCACCTCCGAGCCCACCTGCTCGACCACGCCGGCGGCCTCATGGCCCAGCACCACCGGCGCCGGGTGCGGAAACACGCCGTCGACGAAATGGAGGTCGGAATGGCAGACGCCGACGGCGCGGGTGCGAATCAGCACCTCGCGCGGGCCGGGCTTGGCGATGGCGATGTCCTCGATACTGAGGGGTTGGCCGGGACGATGGAATACCGCAGCTTTCATGGCTGAACCTCTAAATGCGATGGGACGGACAAACAGGCGGGCATGCCGAAAGAGATGCCGGAAGGACGCCCGCCCACGGATCTGGACGTTACAGCGGTGCGACGGCGTCACCCCTCCCCGGTACGGGGGGGTGGGGGGTGGCGGTGCAGCGGTACGGCGGAACTACTGGGAAGACGGACGGCTGGCGGACGGCTTGCCGCTGGCGGGCGCATCGGCGGCGAGGTCGCGCAGCAGCGCCACCGCCTCGTCGCGTCCGCTCACGCCCAGTTTCATGAAGATATTCTTGAGGTGCCACTTCACGGTCTCGGGCGAGACTGCCAGCGTGCGCGCCACCATCTTGTTCGACATCGCCTGGGAGATCAAGGTCAGCACCTCGGTCTCGCGCTCGCTCAGGGCCTTGATCGGCGCGGAGCGGCGGGCCGGCGCGGCGGGCGCCTCGCGCTCGCGCCAGCGGCCCGATGCCTCGAGCAGCCGCTTCGTATAAAACGCCAGTACGGGATCGAGCGTGCCTTCGGCCAGCACCGTGCGCAGCAGCGTGACGCCGCCCGAGGTGGCATCGAGCAGGCTGCGCAGCAGGCCCAGCCGGTGGCCCAGGCGCAGCGCCTCGACCAGATGTTCCCGCGCGGCACGGCCATTGCCCCGGCCGTTCTCGGCCACCGCGCATTGCATATGGACGATGGCGCCATGCCGGCCGCGCGACGCCAGCACCGGGCTGGAGAGCATCGGGTGGAGCCGGGCCAGCGCCCCGTCGAAATCATGCCGATGCAGGCACAGGCCGATGCAGGCCAACTGCGCGTGCGCGGCGATCTCCCACACATCGGTCCGGCCCGCGTTGACGGCGGCCAGCTTGCGCACGCGCTCGATGGTCGCCTCGGCCAGATCGGTCTCGCCTTCGCGCAACTGCCAGCGGGAGCGCACGTTGAGCGCCATTACCAGCAGGCGGTCGAGGTTGTTGCGCACCGCGTAGTCCTCCAGGCGGTCCAGGCAGGCCGCGGCCTCCAGCCGCCGGCCAGCCACGCGGTGCGACAGCGACAGCATCAGCAGCGCGCGCAGCGTCGCATCCGGCACCGACACCGTTTCCAGCTGGCCAATCCACCGCTCCAGCAGCGTGCAGACGGCGTCGATCTCGTTGAGTTCGTAGAACGTCTCGCTCAGCAGCACCGCCGCCATGTGGGCCACGCCGACGTACTCGGCGCCAAGCTGGTCGGCCTCGTGCAGCACCTGCCGGAACACGGGCTCGGCCTGGAGCATCCTGCCTTCGATCGACAGGCTCAGGCCGGACAGGCATCGCCCGATCAGGTTGCTGAGCATGCCGCCACCGCCGTGATGCGTGCCATCGGCCAGTATCTGGCGGGCGCGTTCGTACTCGCCCCGATGCATGTGCAGCCAGCCCAGCACGTTGGCGCGCGAGGTCAGCACGAAATCGTCGGCATCGGGCGGGGCGGCTTCGAGTTCGGGCAGCAGGGCCACTGCTGCGCCGATATCGTCGCGCATCAGCGCCATGGCCCCGCGCAGCACGATGACCGCGAAGCGCTCGCGGGCGCCCAGCGCGGCGGCCTGGGCTTCCAGCCGGGGGATGGCCCGCGCGGTGGCGTCCAGCCTGAGCGAGCGCAAATCCACGTGGGCCTGCATCAGCTGCAGCGCGAAGCGCGACTCGATCTGCGCGACGGGCAGCAGGCGCAGCAGGCCACTCAACTGGCGGAAACTACCGCGCGCAAGCAACTCGGGCGCGCAGGTCTGGATCGCGTCGGCCGCCGCGCCGGCCTCGCCGGCCATCACCGCGTGCCGGACCGCCTCCTCCACCTGCCCGCGCTGCTCGAACCAGCGCCACGCCGCCGCGTGCAGCGCATGCTGCCGGGCCTGCGGCATGCGCGCCACGCGCGCCAGCAGCACCTCGCGCAACAGCGGGTGCAGCCGATACCAGCTTTCATGGTCGTGGCCGCTGACCTGGATGATGAACAGGTTGCTGCTGTCCAGCCGCACCAACCGGGTGGTCATGCGCGCCACGGCGCGCGGCTCGCCCACCAGCGTGGCGCACAGCGGCGCGCAGAAGCGGCTGCAGATGGCCACGCAGGTCAGCAGTTCCTGGTCGTCCGTGCCGAGCTGGCGCAGCACCTCGTGCTCGAAATAATCGGCAAAGGCGCTGGCGTCGCGCAGCGTGCTGGTGGAACCGGGGAAGAAGCCCGGCGTGCCGGTGCCGTGCTTGGCCTTGATGTCGAGCGCGAACAGCTGCAGGCCAGCAATCCAGCCATCGGTCAGTTCGTGCAGGCGGCGCGCGTCACGCGGCGAGATCTCGCCGAGCTGGTCGCGCAGGTAGGCTTCGGACTCCTCGGGGCTGAAGCGCAGGTCGCGCAGGTCCAGCGTGGCCACCAGTCCCTGCGAATCGAGCCGCGCCAGCGAGAGCGGCAACGCGGCGCGCGAACAGAGCACGATGTGCAGGTGCGGCGGCGCATAGTCGAACAGCCATTGCAGCATCTGCCAGATGCGGGCGTCCTCTAGGAGGTGCACATCGTCCAGGATCAGCACGAGGTCGCGGGGCTGCGCGGCAATGGCCTCGATCAGCGTGACCACCCAATGCTCGATGGCCGAGGCATCGCTGCCGTCGCCCACCAGCGACGCCGCGTCGCGGACGATGTCGGCATCGATCAAGCCGATGCTGGCGAGCAGGCAATCGAAGAAGCGGGCCGGATCGTCGTCCTCCTCGGACAAGGACAGCCACGCCACCTCGAAGCCGAGCGACACCAGCGACTGACGCCAGCTGACGAGCGCGGACGTCTTGCCGCACCCGGCCGGCCCCTGAACGATTACGCAGCGCTTGTGCCGCGCTTCGAGCAGGCGCGCCGCAAGGGCCTCCCGCGCCAGCGGGCGGCGGGCGGGCCGTGGCGGTACCAGCTTGGTACCGGCGATGGGCTCGAAGTTGCGCGCGGAAGCCTCCGACAATGGCTTCGGCGCCGGGTCATACGAAGACATGTGTGTCGATTGTGCCGGGCTCGTCACCCAGGCAGGATTCTGCGCGATGGGAACCCCGCATTATAGAGACGCGCCAGCACCCGGACCATCGGGGTCAGTCTGTAGGCCGCGCCGCGCCTGGGTTTCCGGCGCGCACGGGGGCCCGGGCCTCCCCAACGTCCACCCGGACCGGGTGGGTCGTGACGCGCAGGCGCCGTGCATGATGGCGTCGGCGGCAGGGATCCCCTTCCCGCCGCAGCGCCAAAAATCACGATGCGCGGCCTGACCGCGCCGACCAGGAGACACGATGTTCAAGAAGACCTGCATGCTCGTACTGGCATGCCTCGCCCAGGCCGCGGCGGCGCAAGCGCCCTACCCCAACCGCCCGATCACCTTCGTCCTGCCGTTCACCCCGGGCGGCGCCGCCGACATTGTCTCGCGCGCGCTGGCCGATGACATGGGCAAGCGCCTCGGCCAGCCGGTCATCGTCGAAAACCGTCCCGGCGCGTCCGGCATGATCGGCACGAATGTGGTGGCCAAGGCACCTGCCGATGGCTACACGGTCAGCATCACACTGACCCAGGCGATCCTGAACAATCAGTTCCTGTATACGAAGCTGCCGTACGACACCCGCAAGGAACTGGCCTTCGTCACCGAGATCTGCACCGCCGGCGTGTTGCTGGTGGCCAGCCCGAACGTGCCGGCCAAGGACATGAAGGAGTTGCTGGACTGGACCGCGCACCACCACGCCAGCTTCGGCTCGTGGGGGGTGGGCTCCTACGGCCATCTGGTCAGCTCGCACCTGGCCCGCACGCGCAAGGCCGACATCACGCACGTAGCCTACAAGGGCGAGGCACCGATGATCCAGGACCTCGTGGGCGGCCAGATCGACCTCGCCTTCGTCTCCGCCTTCGCCGCCAAGCCGTTCGTCGAAACCGGCAAGCTCAAGGTGCTGGCGGTGGCGTCGGACCGCCGCCTGCCCGGCCTGCCCAACGTGCAGACGCTGGCCGAGGCCGGCCTGACCGATCCGGAGTTCCAGGTCACCGGCCGCGTGGTGATGATGGTGCCGGCCAACACGCCCGCCCCGGTCGTCGAAAAGCTGGAAAGTGCTGCACGCGCCGCGATTGCCTCGGAGCCGATCCGCGCCCGCATGCGCGCCATCGCCATGGAGCCGATCGGCAACAGCAGCAAGCAGGCGCTGGCCAACTACGAGGCGATGTACCCGGTGCAACAGCGGCTGGTGATGAGCACGGGCGCCCGGCTGGACTGACCCCGCTACCTACCCGATGCGGGGGGGAGGGGGTGGGAGGGCCTGACCGTAACCTAGGCCCCTCCTTTCATCCAACGGTAGAAACACATGTTGTCTGGCATCAGGATCGTGGAAATCTGCGGTATTGGCCCCGGGCCGTTTTGCGCCATGCATCTGGCAGACCTCGGCGCGGATGTGATCGCGGTGGAACGCAGCCTGCCCGCGGGCACGGGTACGGGCACGCCACCCCCCGCAGGCAACGTGATCAACCGCGGCAAGCGCTCGGTCGTGGCCGACCTCAAGACGCCGGAAGGCCGCGAACTGGTGCTGCGCCTGATCGAGGACGCCGACGCGCTGATCGAAGGCATGCGCCCCGGCGTGATGGAGCGCCTGGGCCTGGGCCCCGATGCCTGCCACGCGCGCAATCCCCGCCTGGTCTACGGCCGGATGACCGGCTGGGGCCAGTCCGGCCCGATGGCGCAGGCCGCCGGGCACGACAACAACTACATCTCGCTGTCGGGCGCGCTGTACTACAACGGCGGGCCGGTCGAGCCGCCCTCCTCCGCTATCACCGTGGTGGGCGACATCGGCGGCGGCGCGCTGTATCTGGCGATTGGCCTGCTGTCCGGCATCCTCAACGCGCGCGCTACCGGCAAGGGCACGGTGGTCGATGCGGCCATCGTCGACGGCTCGGCGCACATGCTGCAACTGCTGCTCGCCACGCAGGCCAAGGGCTTCGTCACCGGCCAGCGCGGCGACAACATCTTCGACAGCTCGCATTTCTACGCCACCTACCGCTGCGCGGACGGGCACTGCATCACGGTCGGGTCGATCGAGCCGCAGTTCTACGCGCTGCTGCTGGAAAAGCTCGGCGTGGCCGAGGATCCGCGCTTCGCACGGCAGTGGGACCGCAAGCGCTGGCCGGAACTGCACCGGCACTTCGCGGAACTGTTCGCCAGCCGCACCCGCGCCGAATGGAGCGCGCTGCTGGAGAACACGGACGTCTGCTTCGGCCCGGTACTGAGCCCCGAGGAAGCGGCCAGGCACCCGCACAACGTGGCGCGTGGCGTCTATGTGGAGAGCGAAGGCCGGCTCCAGGCCGCGCCGGCGCCGCGCTTCGACGGCGAAGCGCGCCAGCCGGGCGCCATCCCGACGCACGGTCAGCATACGGCCGAAATCGCGGCCGGGCTGGCGCAAGGCGCCGCCAGCGTCTGGCGTTCTTCCGCCAAGGTTTGAGCGGAGCGTTGTGATGGCGAGTGCAACCCAACGCGGCGCCGCGCCGCAACCGGCCGGGCGCCTCCAGCCGAAGCTGTCCGCCCTGATCGCGGAGGTGCGCGCGGTGCGCGATGAACTGGACCGCACGCTGGCGCGGCATGGCATGCCCAGCCGCGATGCGGCGGCCTCGCGCGCGCGGCTGCTCGACCAGTGGATCCGGCAGGCGCAAGGCCGGCGGCAACTGGTCTGCCTGGCCTGCGGCGCGGAGCAGGGGCTGCTCCAGCAGGGGCATCTGGAGATCGGCCGGCGCACCGCCGCCGGCACCACGGACCGCGCCCTGCGCGCGCTCTACTGGGCCAGCGTGCAGCGATGGAGCCGCGCGCCGGGCAGCCGTCCGATGCGCGACGACACCCCGGCGACGTCTGTGGCAGCGCCATCGACATCGCCAGCCGTCGCGCCCGACATGTGTGGCGACTGCGACGACCTGCGCCAGGACATCCGCCGCTATACCCCGCATGCCGAACTGGCGCGGGACGGCGTCAACGAGCCGCCCCGGCCCCATGGGGCGGCCGAATGCCGGTATCGCTGCGGCACCTGCGCCACGCAATGGGTGCGGCGCGTGCCCCCGTTCGAACCGTTTGCCGTCTGGGCCGTGGTACCCGCCCGGCATGCGGCCCCGCTGTACCGCTGAAGCTTTCCTGAACAGGCCCTCCATCGCTGGATGTCGGTTCCGGCGATGGCCTTTACTCCGACCTCAGGGTCGGATTTTTTTGGGCGACGTTGGGCAAGACAGCGTGCGAAGGAGGTAAGGGTCTGCACGGATGGGTAGTGCGCAAATGCCACAGTCCGCCCATCGGGAGTGGGCAGGTTTGAAGGGCATCCGCGCTTTACTGTGCGTGCGCCGTGAAAGCGGACGCGCAGCCAGCCAATGCGCTGGTTCCTAGAACGATAAGGAGACCCTCAAGCATGAAACGGAAGTTCATTACCCTGGCAGCGCTGGCCCCGCTCGCGATCACGGCCCATGCGCAGACGAGCGTCACGTTGTATGGCGTGGTCGATGGTTCCATCGAGTACGTCAACCGGGTCGCCGCCTCGGCCGCCACGCCCAACCAGGGCGGCAGCCGCGTCGGCATGCCCTCCGTGGGCGGTCTGTCCGCCTCGCGCTGGGGCCTGCGTGGTGTGGAAGACCTCGGCGCCGGCAACCAGGCGCTGTTCGTGCTCGAAAGTGGCTTCCAGTGGGATAGCGGTTCCCTGCAGGGCGTACCGCTGTTCAATCGCCAGTCGTTCGTCGGCCTGCAGAACGATGCCTTCGGCAAGCTGACCTTCGGCCGCCAGTACACCTCGTTCTTCGAGGGCATGGCCAACTTCGCGCCGATGCGCTTCGCCGCCACGTACGAGCCGGGCATCTGGTGGATGGGCCTGAACTACCGCGAAGACAACATGGCCAAGTACATCGGCAAGTGGGGCCCGATCCAGGCCGCCGCGCACTTCTCGTTCGGCACCGGCGTGGCCGTGCAGAACGCCGCCATCGCCCTGGCCAACGGCGGCGCCGGCGAGGTGCCGGGCAACTTCAAGGACAACACCGGCTACGGCGCCTCGCTGATGTACCTGAACGGCACCGGCCTGGGCCTGGCGATTGCTGCCGACGAATGGCGCCCGGCGGCGCAGGTCGGCGCACCGGGCAAGATGACCAAGCTCGGCGCGGCGGGCCTCTACAACACCGGCCCGTTCAAGTTCACGCTTGGCTATCGCTACAACAAGGGCGAGTTCGCCAGCGGCGCCACGCTGCTGCGTGACGACTACTGGTGGGCGGGCGTGAACTACCAGGCCACGCCGGCCTGGGGCCTCTCGCTGGCCTACTACTACGCGGACGTGAAGGGCGCGCGCGCCACGGCCACGGCGGCCGAGACCAATCCGCCCAATATGCAGCAGGTCACCTTCACCACCACCTACAACTTCAGCAAGCGCACCGACGTCTATATGTCGGTCGGCTACGCCCACAACGGCGGGCTGAGCTTCGACGGCCTGGCCACGGCCTACGCCTTCAAGTACCCGACCATGTCTGGCCAGCAGAACATGGTCGGCGTCACGATCGGCGTGCGCCAGATCTTCTGACCGCCCCCCGGCCACCCGTTCTTGGGGGGGACCCCCACCCCCCCGGGAACGGCATCATCCCTGACAGACCCCCACAGTCCCAAGGATGACGACCATGGCCAACGCCGTACCAGACGCCACCACGCCCCCCTTCCGTACGCTGCGGCATACCCGCAGCATCCTGTGCCGCGGCTACCTGCGCGACGATGGGCGCTACGACATCGAGGCCGAGATGCAGGACATCTCCGCCGTCGCCACCGAGCTGCCGTTCACCGACCTGCCCGCCGGCGGCCACCTGCACCGGATGCACCTGACCATGACCGTCGATGCCGGCATGGTGATCCACCACTTCGCCGCCCGTACCGAGACCGGCCCCACGCCTTACTGCGCCGAGATCAACGCCGCCTACGCCACCCTGATCGGGCTGCGCATCGGCAAGGGCTTTCATCAGGCAGCCCGGCAACGGCTGGCCGGCGTGCGCGGTTGCACGCACCTGACCGACCTGCTCGGCCCGCTGGCCACCACGGCGATGCAGACCATGATGTCGATCCAGCGCGAGGAAACGCCCTGGCACACCAAGCTCCACGGCAGCACCCCGCTGCCCCAGCCCTGGGTGCTGGATACCTGCCACGCCTACCGCCTGGACGGCGAGGCCGCCCAGGTTATCTGGCCGATGCACCGCCGGGCAGCGCCGGTTCGCGAGTCCACGCCGCAAGAGTGATCGTCCATCCACATATAGTGCGGATTTCGCCACATCGCTCGCTTGCAATGAAGTTGTTATAATCGCCCGACTTCAAAAAACTCCGAATCCGCGCCCCGCCCGCGGCTCCGTCCGCACAGCGCCATCCCGCAGTTTCCATGGCAGTCCACCGGACGGCGTCTGACAGGCCCCGCGGACCCGACAAGCGTGCCGAGGAAACCCGTGGCCGGTACTGAAATCGCAACGCCAGGCGCCCCGCTCGCGGGAGCCGCCGTGTCATCGGGCAGCTCGTTCCACACGGCCATGCGCATCCTGCCCGCCTCCCAGCGGCAGGCCATGTTCGAGATCTACGCGTTTTGCCGCGCCGTGGACGATATTGCCGATGGCGACACCCAGCACGCCGACCGTCTGGCCGCGCTCGATCAATGGCGCGCGGACATCGCCGCCTGCTACGCCGGCCGGGCGCCCGCCGCACTTGAGCCGCTGAATGTGCAGATTCAGGCATTCAACCTCCAGCAGCAAGACTTCTGCGACGTCATCGACGGCATGATCATGGACGTCGTGTCGACCATCGTCGCGCCGGACGCCGCCACGCTGGACACCTATTGCGACCGCGTGGCCAGCGCCGTGGGCCGGCTGGCCGTACGCGTGTTCGGCATCGACGAAGCACCCGGCATTGCGCTGGCGCACCATTTGGGCCGCGCGCTGCAGCTGACTAATATCCTGCGCGATATCGACGAGGACGCCGGCATCGGCCGCCTGTACCTGCCCGCCGAGGCGCTGGCCGCCGCCGGCATCCCGATCGGCACGCCGCACGCGGTGATCCATCACCCCGCCATCGGCACGGTCTGCCAGGGCCTGGCGCGGGAAGCGCAGGCTCACTACGACGCCTCCGCCGCCATCATGGCGCGCTGCCCGGCGCGCGTGGTGCGCTCGCCGCGCATCATGTTCGAGGTCTACCACGGCATTCTCACGCGCCTGCTGGCGCGTGGCTGGCAGCCGCCGCGCACGCGTGTGCGCGTGCCCAAGGCCAAGCTCGTGTGGATCCTGCTCCGGCATGCCATTGCCTGACCCGACACACCTAATATGGAAGAGGATGGGCCGCCGCCCGGCGCGCCATCCGCAGAGAGAGAAGTGCCCCCAGAATTGATGAACCAGGCCGCAACGATCACCCGCCCCGAATTCGCCACCACCGACGCGCTGGCTGCCAGCGTGAACCGGCTCGCCCAGCCTGCCCTGCCGGACCCGCTCGACGCCGGCATCGCTCATGCCGTGGATACCCTGCTCGCCCAGCAACAGGCCGATGGCCACTGGGTCTATGAGCTGGAAGCCGACGCCACCATCCCGGCCGAATACATCCTGATGGTGCATTACCTCGGCGAGCAGGCCGACCCGGTGCTCGAGGGCAAGATCGCCAACTACCTGCGCCGCATCCAGAACGCCGATGGCGGCTGGCCGCTGTTCCACGCGGGCGCCTCCGACATCAGCGCCAGCGTGAAGGGCTACTTCGCGCTCAAGATGGCCGGGGACGACCCCGAGGCCGCGCACATGCGCCGCGCCCGCGCCGCCATCCACGGGATGGGCGGCGCCGAGGCGAGCAACGTCTTCACGCGCACCCTGCTGGCCCTGTACGGCGTGATGCCGTGGCAGGCCGTGCCGATGATGCCCGTGGAAATCATGCTGCTGCCGCAGTGGTTCCCGTTCCATCTCTCCAAGGTCTCGTACTGGGCGCGCACGGTGATCGTGCCGCTGCTGGTGCTGAACAGCCTGCGTCCGCGGGCGCGCAACCCGCGCAAGATCGGCATCGACGAACTGTTCCTGCGCCCGGCCCAGTCCACCCGGCTGCCGGCGCGCGCGCCGCACCAGAGCCCGCTCTGGGTGGGCGTGTTCCGCGCGCTGGACGCCGTGGTGCGCGTGGCCGAGCCGCTGTTCCCGCGCAGCCTGCGCGCGCGGGCCATCGAGCGCGCCCGCACGTTCACCGTGGAGCGCCTGAACGGCGAAGACGGCCTCGGCGCCATCTTCCCGGCAATGGTCAACTCGGTGCTGATGTTCGACGTGCTCGGCGTGCCCGAGAGCGACCCGAACCGCGCCATCGCGCGCCGCTCGATCGACAAGCTGCTGGTCGTCCGCGACGATGAAGCCTATTGCCAGCCCTGCCTGTCGCCGGTCTGGGACACTTCGCTGGCCAGCCACGCGCTGCTGGAAGTGGGCGAGCCGCGCGCCATCGCCGCCGCCGTGCGCGGCCTGGACTGGCTGGTGCCGCTGCAGGAACTCGACCTCAAGGGCGACTGGATCGTGCGCCGCCCGGACGTGCGGCCCGGCGGCTGGGCCTTCCAGTACGCCAATGCCCACTATCCGGACGTGGACGACACCGCCGTGGTGGCCGCCGCGATGGACCGCGCCGACAAGGGCGACCGGACCGACCGCTACAAGACCGCCGTGGCGCGTGCCTGCGAGTGGGTCGTCGGCATGCAGAGCAGCAACGGTGGCTGGGGCGCCTTCGAGCCCGAGAACACCCATCTCTACCTGAACAACATCCCGTTCGCCGACCACGGCGCGCTGCTGGACCCGCCCACGGCCGATGTCTCGGCGCGCTGCCTGGCCATGCTCTGCCAGCTCGGCCAGATGCCGGCCAACAGCGAGCCCGCCGCGCGCGCGCTGCGCTACCTGCTGGACGAGCAGGAAGCGGACGGCAGCTGGTTCGGCCGCTGGGGCACCAACTATATCTATGGCACGTGGAGCGCGCTGTGCGGCCTGAACGCCGCCGGCATCGGCGCCAACGCGCCCGAAGTGCAGCGCGCGGCCAAGTGGCTGCTGTCGATCCAGAACCCGGACGGCGGCTGGGGCGAGTCGGGCGACAGCTACAAGATCGCCTATCGCGGCTACGAGCGCGCGCCGAGCACGGCCTCGCAGACCGCCTGGGCCATGCTGGGCCTGATGGCAGCCGGCGCCGGCGACCATCCGGCGGTGGTGCGCGGCGTGGAATTCCTGCTGCGCACGCAGGCCAGCCATGGTTTCTGGGACGAGCCGTATTTCACGGCCGTGGGCTTCCCGCGCGTGTTCTACCTGCGCTACCACGGCTATGCACGCTTCTTCCCGCTGTGGGCGCTGGCGCGCTTCCGCAACCTGCTGCGCGAGGGTAACCACGCCGTGGCGTGGGGCCTGTGAGCCCCGCCCACGCCCCGGTGCTGGCGGTGAGCGGCATGCGCTTCGAGGCGCAGATCGCAGCCGGCCCCGGTATCGAAACGCTGTACGGCCGCCGTGACGCCGCGCTGGCGCGGGCCCTCGACCAGGCATTGAAGCATGGCCGCGCGGGCGGCTTCGCGGGGGTGATCAGCTTTGGCGTGGCGGGCGGGCTCGACCCGACGCTGCCGCCGGGCACGGTCATCGTGGCCACCGGCGTGCGCGCGGGCGCCGAATCGTTCCGCACCGACCCGTTCTGGAGCGCCGCCCTACGCCGCGCGCTGCCGCAGGCGGTGCCCGGCCTGCTGGCCGGCGCCGACACCGCCGTGACCACCGTGGCGGACAAGGCCGCGCTGCATGGCCTGCACGGCGCGCTGGCGGTAGACATGGAATCGCACATCGCCGCCCGCATAGCCCGCGCGCACGGCCTGCCCTTCACCGCGCTGCGCGTGGTGGTGGACCCGGCCGACCGCCCCGTGCCACCGCTGGCCGTGGCCGGCATGGGCGCCGATGGCAGCACCGATATCGGCGCCATCCTCATCGGCCTGCTCAAGGCCCCCCATCACCTGCCCGGCCTGCTGCGCCTGGGCCAGGACGCCGCGGCAGCCCGCCGCGCGCTGCAAGCCGCCCGCCGGGCGCTGGGCGAGGAATTCGGCTTGCCGGCTTCCGCGGTCGCCTAGTCGATTCGCGGCTTCTAGCACACGCAATGTGGTTGCCACATAAGACAAGTCTCAATGTGGCGTGACGGTCGATCCTGGACAAGGAACGGCTGAATTCACCGTCAAAGGCATTCCCCCTTCCAAAGAAGAGCGTTTATCTTGCAGCGCGCAAGGCGTAATGCCTTGCTGTCTGCGGATACCTCGCACACGCGAACCTTGGGGATTTGACGTCTATGGCCATCGAAAAGAAGTGCAACTATTGCGACAAGCGTGGCCTGCTCATCCTGCCCGTGCGTTATGCCGTCGCACCCATCGACATGGGCCTGCCGGCGGTGACCGCGCCACTGAAGGTGGAAGATTCCGCCCGTAGCGTCGGCAAAGGCCAGAAGCAGGACCTGACGCTGCATGGCAGCGCCCGCTACACCACCCGCCTGCTGCGCTGCGGCTATCTGTACGTGTACGACGAAAAGCGCGATTGGATGACGGGGTACTGGATCACGGAGGAGGGCTACTACACGAGCTTTCCTGCGGAGGCCGGCATAACGGAAAGCTCGAGGTCGCTCAAGCCCTGCAGTGACGCCGTCCACGTGGAACTGGCTGGCTGCATCGGCATCGCCGATGCTACGCAGGCTGGCATTGTCTGGTTTGGCTACTCCGACGTGCAATGGACGCGGACCGTCATGGACGCGCACCGAGGAGCCGCCGGCAAGCCGCTGCGCGAACTGCACATGCGTCCGTTTGACGCCGGCGCGTGGGCCAAAGCGCATCAGATCACACCGGGCAAGCCGCCCGGCAATGGCCGGGGCAACACGCCCCATGCGGTGCCGATCGACGCCCTGGCCACCACCGTGGCCGACTACGTAACTGTCGCAAGATCGGCGCCGGTCGGGCCCCGCGCCTTCATGCCGCCTTCCGCGCCGAACTTTGGTGGACGCGTAGGGCGGACCGATGCCACCCAATCAGCCTGCCGCCGCCGCAGCC